>CAIRBT010000176.1 GCA_903876875.1 uncultured Geobacteraceae bacterium | reverse complement strand
GGGGATGTTGGTAGTGCCGACCTGAAAGGAGTTGATGAAGGCTTCACTGTCGGGGACAAAATAGCCCAGACCGACTCCCAGAGCCATGGCGGAAAAGATCCAGAGGGTGAGCCAGCGATCCAGGAATGACAGCTTGCGGGTAAGATGTTCACTCATGATTTTTCTCCAAAATAATCAATGATCCAGTCTTTGATCTCATCACGCACCCGACGGAATTCCGGTAGCACCGTCTCCTCGTCGCCTGGTAATGGTGATGGGTCTTCAAAACCGTGATGAAGTCTTTGAACGCCACCGAAGAATAACGGGCATTTTTCATTGGCGTCGCCGCAGAGGGTAACGACATGATCAAACATTTGGCCAGTGAATTCATCCATGCTCTTTGATCGCAGATACGTCGTATCGATGCCCAGTTCTTCGAGTACACGGGCGGCCAGGGGGGTTACCCGTGTTGCTTCAGTTCCGGCGGAAAAGGCCTGACAGTTGGTGCCCAGAAAGTGATTGGCTAATGCCTCGGCCATCTGGGAACGACAAGAGTTGTGGGTACAGAGGAAAAGGATTTGAGTTTTCATGTTACACATAATATCCGCTTTTACAGATATAGCAAGTTGCAATTGTGTGAATACTGCTATGAGGGGGGAGTGCAGCCGGTTGGCTTGTCTGTTAAAAAGGTGCTTAGTGCTCTGCGGTCGGAGATGGCTTCGGGCAGAGTTCCGGCATGTTGTTTAAGGGTTTCAAGCACTTCTTTGCAAACCGTACAGCTATCCTTGCTGAGCTGGTAATACATCCAGAGCCCCTGACGGCGGGTATCAACCCAGCAGCTTCGTCTGAGATACGCCAGATGTCGTGATACGGTGGACTGGGGAAGTCCAAGCACCGCAATCAGATCACACACGCACAACTCCCCTTCGGCCTGGAGGAGCAGAATAATACGCAGGCGGATCGGGTCAGAAAGTGCTTTGAGGGTTTTGGCAAGATGTTTCATGAGCGGAATATAAATCATATAGCAGATACGGTCAAGCAAAGTCGGGAATATTCTTAGTGTTACACAGGTTACATGTCTTGAACAGTTCAGGGTCATGGCCTTTGCCCAACTAATCTATCGCGATAGTTTGCGGGATACCGTGACTTGCCTTCGATCCCAAAGCAGTAAACTGTATCGGATGGGTATTTGCAGCCGTGTATCCAGAAGCACGCTGGCTGACGCCAATGAAGTTTGTGACTGGAGGATTTATGCGGTCTTTGCCCATTGCCGATTAAAGCCATGCTGGAAATGGGCTTTGATATTCCTGTGGTGGCTGTTTCCGGGGGAGGTCGTCATATAAGTTTGGAAGATGACCTGCATCGTGCTGAAATGGCAGTGGCAAAAGCAACCCTTTCGAAGCCGTTCACCAAAAAACAGCTTACAGAGGCGCTTGCCAGGGCGATAAATTGAGTGGTTGCTTGGTGAGACCAGAAATGAAAAAAAACTTGACTAATTCAGATGAATGCCTATGATTCAATGCCGCTAATTTACTACCTCTCACGAATAAAAGTCAAACTGAAGAGTCTGTGGCACCTATCTGCAGGAGAAACCATGCTCTCAAAATACTTGCTGTGCGCCTTAAAATGGTACTTAAGAGCAAAAAGACATTTTACCCCCCCCCCCCCCCCCCCCCGGTAGCGAGTTTCCGCAGCGAGAAGGGCATTTCTGCGCTCTTGTGAGTCATTTTTTGCCCAGTAGTCAGAGGCACATTTGTGTCTTTGGAGGATTGTAATGATACATCGTGATAGTGCGGATAGAGACTTTTTGAAGGGACTGACCGTTCTCTATGTGGAAGATGAGGACTTTATCTTAGAGCAGGGGAGCGAGCTGTTGGCACGCTACTGCGGCCGTTTGATAACGGCTAAAAATGGCGAGGAGGGACTCGCTGCCTATCAGAACCATCATCCCGATATTATTGTCACCGATATACGTATGCCCATTATGGATGGTCTGGAAATGGTCGCCCACATTCGGGAGCATGACCACACTGTCGCGATCATTGTATTAACAGCCTTCGACCAGGTAAGTTATTTGAAACAATCCATTGAGTTGGGCATAGAGCGGTATATAACCAAGCCGATTAATCTGAGGCAGTTTACCAAGAGTCTGCTTGATTGTGCCCGCCGCCTGCGAACGGAACGCCAATTAGCCGAAAGTGAACGAAAGTTCCGTATAATGATGGACAGTTTGCCGGTATCATGTGCGCTGAACTCGGCAGATGGCACGATTCTTTACGTTAATGCAAACTTTGAAAAAACGTTTGGTTATGTTCTTGCGGATATACCTACCGTTGATGTCTGGATGGAAAAGGCCTATCCCGATGATGAATATCGTCGTTGGGTTCAAAATATCTGGAGCGAAGACGTCTCAACTGCCCGTGCAAATGAAAGTTCAGTGATTGAGAGAGAGTATAGGGTAATTGGTAAAAATGGCAGCGAAATTTTCGCGTTAATAGCCGCTACCGATCAGGGGGACGGCACCAGTTTGGTGACTTTGGTTGACATTACACGTATAAAACGCTTGGAGCAGGAACGGCAGCGGAGATCAGAGGAACAACGGATAATTCTTGAAAATGCCGGTAATGGAATGATCTTTGTGCAAAACCGGCGGATTAAATGGGCTAATTCGGCATTTAACGTAATGTTTGGCTACAATGAAAACGAAGTGATAGGAGCCAGTACCAGGATACTTTATCCTACCGCAGAAGAGTTTGAACAATTTGGGATAACGGTGTACCCGCTGTTAACAACCGGTGAGCCGTTTGTGAACGAACTGAGGTTACAGTGCAAGAACGATACGGTTTTGATTATCAGTCTTACTGGCTCAGCAGTTAATCCTAATGACCCAACTGCGGGAAGTATCTGGAGCTTTTCCGATATAACCACCCGGAAAGCCCTGGAGGATAAATTACAGAAAAGCCATAAGTTGCTTCATGACCTTTCGAGCCAGGTGCCGGGAATGATCTTCCAGTATCGCATATCGCCGGAAGGTCTCCATAGTTTTCCCTTTGTTAGTTATGGCATACGGGATATTTTTGAGCTGGCTCCTGAGGACATTGGCGAAAATGCCACCGCTGTCTTTTCCCTCTTTCATCCCGATGATGCCGAAGGGATCCGGCTCTCTTTCAAGGGTTCGGCACTGACCCTCTCACCATGGGAATACGAATATCGGGTCATTCTGCCACAAAAGGGGCTGCAGTGGCACTATGGGAGTGCTCTGCCGCAAAGGACGGAGGACGGCAGCACTCTCTGGCACGGTTTTACTTACAACATTACCGATAGAAAAAACCTTGAGTATCAATTGTCCGCTGCGGTTCAGGCAGCAGATTCCGCTCAAAAGGTGACAAAACAACTTCTTGAGACAACAGATCAAGGTATTTACGGCATAGATGCGTCAGGCGCATGTACCTTTATAAACAGAGCCGGTTTGAGGCTTTTGGGCCATAACCTGGCTGATTGCCTTGGTTATGACATGCATACACTTGTACACCACAGTCGTCTTGATGGTACGACGTACCCTGTAGAGGACTGTCCTATTTACCATGCTAAAAATAGTGCCATCGGTTGTCGCGTTGACACGGAAGTTTTTTGGCGGAGCGATGGTACCTCCTTCCTCACCGAATACTCATCCCACCCCATCATTGAAAACGACTCAACCACCGGTGCCGTTGTTACTTTCTCCGATATAACCGAGCGACGCAGAGCCGAACAGACGATCCGTGAGTTAGAGCTATTTAATCGTTCGGCCCTTAACGGTCTGAGTGCTCATATATGCGTAGTTGATGTTGCCGGGGATATCATTTTCACCAATCTGGCCTGGGATCTTTTTGCCGCACTCAATGGTGCAACGCCTGAAAGTATCGGTAAAGGGATTAATTATCTGCATGCATGCGATATAGACAGAGGTAATCCGGAAAACAGCTCTGACCTCAATGAGTTCCACTCCGGTCTGCAGGATGTCCTCGCCGGTGAACTCCAGACGTTTACGAAAGAGTACCCCTGCCATTCTGCCACTGAGGATCGCTGGTTTATTTGTCATATCAATCAATTCACCATTGACAGCCAAAAATTGGCAGTTATCTCCCATGAAAATATTACCGAACGTAAATTGGCTGAAATGGCCCTGGTACAAGCCAACCTGGTTGTCAAGCATTCCAACGACACCCTGAATGCCATTGTTGAAACCATGTCCGACTGGGTCTGGGAGGTCGATAGTCAGTGGCGATATACCTTCTGTTCGGATCGAGCGGTAAAACATCTCGGCTACACGTCGGAAGAAATTATCGGCAAAACCCCCTTGGATTTTATGCCCCCCGAAGAGGCTGTGCGGATTGGGTCGCTGTTTGTCGGGATTGTGCAGAATCAGGAGCGTATTATCAACCTTGAAAATTGGAATAGACACAAGGATGGTCAGCCAATTCTTCTTAAAACTAATGGAGTACCGATCTTTGACGCAGCTGGCATTCTGACCGGTTACCGGGGTGTTGACACCGATATCACCAAGCTTAGGGAGTATGAGGATGAACTGCGGAAACTCTCCCGTATCGTGGAACAGAGTCCCGTATCGATTATTATGACGGATCCCTGGGGAATTATAGAATTTGTTAATCCAAAATTCACCGAGATCACCGGCTATACTCCTGAAGAGCTGGTGGGACAAAACCCACGGATCTTGCAGTCGGGGTTGACACCACCGGAAATATTTACTGAATTATGGACGACACTTGGAGCCGGGGGCTTCTGGCATGGCGAGATGGTTAACCGGCGCAAAGATGGAAGCTTATACTGGGAATTGGCGACCATCACACCTCTGCGTAATAGTGCCGGTCTGATAACCCATTATGTTGCCGTCTGTGTTGATGTCACTGAAAAGAAAATGTTGATTGATGAACTGAATCTTGCACGAGAACGTGCCGAATTGGCTACTAAGGCAAAAAGCAACTTCCTTTCGACCATGAGTCACGAAATTCGCACCCCGATGAACGGGGTGATAGGTATGGCCGACATTCTCCTCGAAAGCGGCTTGACCGTTGAACAACGTGATTATGCCGAGATCGTCCGCAAAAGTGGTGAAAATCTGCTGGAAATACTTAATGAAATTCTTGATTTTTCCAAGATAGAAGCGGGAAAGCTCTCTTTGGAAATAATTGCTTTTGACCTGTTAACGACAATGGAGGATACGGCTGAACTGTTGGCTCTCCGTGCCGTGGAGAAGCAGCTGGAGCTGATCTGCACCGTTGACCCCGCTATTCCCAAAAACCTTACGGGGGATTCGGGCAGGGTACGGCAGATCATTACCAATCTGGCCGGCAATGCCATTAAGTTCACCCAGGCAGGGGAGATTGTCCTGCGTGCCACCCTAAATACCCTTACTAATGAGTCAGTAACTGTGCTCTTCGAGGTGAGTGATACCGGTATTGGTATTCCGGAAGATCGCCTGGATGATATCTTCACACCATTTACTCAGGCAGAGAGCTCTACAACACGAAAATACGGTGGTACCGGTCTTGGCTTGACAATCTGTCGTCAGTTAGCTGAATTGATGGGGGGTGAAATAGGGGTAACCAGTGAATATGGTAGTGGCTCTACTTTCTGGTTTACCGTCTGTTTTGACCTTTCGGCACAGGTTGTGGCTGAGACAGGTGAACCACATGCCAGTGGTTTCTGCACCACCTCTGTGTTGATAGTTGATGACAATTATACCAGTCGAGTACAGTTGACGAAACTGCTGGAGGGATGGGGCTGCCTGTGCCAAGCCAGTTCCTCAGCAGAGATGGGGCTGCAGATGCTCCACGAGGCAGCACGCTCGGGGACGCCATTTAGCATGGTGCTTATTGATCACCAGCTGCCGGGATGTGATGGCGTTGAGCTGGGCAGACAAATTAAAGCCGATCCTCACCTTGCTTTAACCGCCATGGTACTGTTAACAACGCTTGGCAGACGCCTTGATACTCAACGTATCGAACAAGCCGGTTTTGTTGCCACTACGACGAAACCACTCAAGCAGGATCAACTGCATGAGTGTCTCAGCCGGGCACTCGGTCGACAAGATGCCATACCGGCTGGGCAGGCCGAATCTGGGGAAAGTGCCCCGGTTTCAGCACAAACGTGGAAGATATTACTTGCCGAGGATAATCTCATTAATCAGAAGGTCGCTCATAAAATGATCAGCAGCCTGGGGTATAATGCCGATGTTGTGGCAAACGGTATTGAAGCCCTCCGTGCGTTAGAAAAGATCGAGTACGATATGGTCCTCATGGACTGCCAAATGCCGGAAATGAACGGTTTTATGGCTACAATTGCCATCCGTGATCCCCAATCTTGCGTGCTTAATCATAAGGTTCCCATTATCGCAATGACGGCAAACGCCATGTCAGAAGACCGCGAAGAATGCCTGAAAGCGGGGATGGATGACTATCTTTCGAAGCCGGTTAACAAAAGTAAACTTTCAGAAATGCTTACGAAATGGCTGGCAGCAACCGCTTGACCTACTGCCTGGTGCGCAGGTCGGTGAATGTCAGATGATTGTGACGTAGCGCCTGAACGCTGCTCACCAGAGGTGATTCATGCAGGAACCGTTAAATGGTGATGAACAGCACAATGTCACTCCTGAAAAATCATATATCGAAAGACGAATCATTGCGGTGTGGATTGCAACGATTGTTCTCTCCACCTGTTTTGCTGTCTTTTTTCTCGTTTACAGCCGCAATGGTTATCTGGAACGCTCCCATAGTAATTCGCGGAATCTTGTTGTTGTTCTCCAGCAACATATCAAGTCAGACCTGGAAAAAGCCGATGCAACTATACGCACAAATGCCAGGGAGTATCTCTATCTGAAACAGCATGATAAATTGTCTGATGCTGCGATTCGTCAACATATGGATCTTCATAGTGCCCTGATTGAGCCCCCCGTTGAGTTTGTCCATATTGCAGATGGGGACGGGAACGTTGTCTACGGGGTGAATCCCCAGGAAACGTTGAATATTGAAAAACGTGAGTTTTTTCAAGAAGCGAAAAACAACCCCACACCCCGTCTTGTGGTCTCAAAACCCCTCAAAGGATTGCGCTCCGGTAAATGGGGTATTTACCTGGCACGTCGTATGGACAATCCGGATGGTTCGTTTGCCGGCATCAGTTATGCGGCCATTCGGCTCGAAAGCCTCAGGAATGTTATTTCCAGTGTGGTGACCGGACCTGGCGGGTCTATTGTGTTGAGAAATACTGATATGACTTTTTTGACCCGTTTTCCTGAAGTCCCGGGAAGTGATGCCGATGTGGGTACGCTTGGCAAGATATCAAAGCAATTGCGTTCAGCCATGGCAAGCGGGGCTGAATACGGCACGATCACACTTTTTTCTCCCGCAGATAATACCTAGAGAATAAGCTCCTATGCCCGCGTCACTTCCTATCCACTTGTTGTGATAGCGGGCTACTCCCGTGACGAAATTCTGAAACCGTGGCGTTTTGAACTGTATGGCATTGCTCTGGCACTTTGCTTATTTGCGCTTAGTACCGGAATTTTTACCCGCCAGTTTTTAAAAAAATCACTCGAAGTTATGCAGTATCAAGGTGAGAAGCGTTTCAGGTTCCGATTGGAAAAGCTTAATGCCCGGATACAATCGGATCTGGAGGCTGCACTTACTGAAATCAGGCAGAAAGATCAGACGCTCATCAGTCAGAGTCGTCAGGCGGCCATGGGGGAAATGATTAACAATATTGCCCATCAATGGCGTCAACCATTGAATGCATTAGCACTCTTACTCGGTAACCTTGAGCTGAGTTACAAAGACAAGACGTTAAACGACGAGTACTTTGATAAATCAGTTGTTACTGCCGATATGCTCATTCAAAAAATGTCCACCACCATTGATGACTTTCGAGACTTTTTTAGTCCGGACAAGCTCAAAGTACCTTTTATACCGCTGAAAAAAATCACCCGGACTATTGAATTAGTTGAAGCTTCATATCGAACCAATGGTATCAGAATCGTGGTTGAAGCGGGTGAAGAGTGTACTATGTTTGGTTTTCCCAATGAATTTTCACAGGTGTTACTCAATCTTTTTGGCAATGCCAAAGAAGCTATCGTTGCTTCGGGTGTCACGGGTGGGCTCATTACCATTACCTATGGGAAAGACGGAAACAGGGGTTTTGTAACGGTACAGGATAACGGCGGTGGCATAGCTGACGATATCATTGACAGGGTATTTGAACCTTACTTTACCACAAAAGAGCTGGGAACCGGCATCGGTCTCTACATGTCCAAGATGATCATCGAACGTAATATGAATGGTGCTATTGCAGTACAAAATGCAGCAACCGGCTGTGTCTTTTCCCTCTCTGTACCTCTGAACGATTACAATACGAGTCGGTTGTAATATTTAAACCACCCCCCCTCAATCCCCCCTGTCAAGGGGAGGTTTGGAGGGGTTTGATGCGACGATGAGATGTTACCGGGTACGAGAATCAACGGCGGGCACCCACGTGGGGGTGCCCCTACGCAAAAACATTCTTATTCTACAAAACGAGAAAATCAGCAATTTTTCTGATTACCGGGTTTTCCGCTGCGTCTCCGCGTGGTCAACCGCCGTTGACAGTGATTGTGTAGGGGTGCCCCCATGTGGATACCCGGTGTTGATGTTGATTGTACATGCGGCGAGGAGCCTGCCGGGCTTAGGAGAAATCTGCTCTTGCCCAGCCGGATTTTCGCGACGATTTCCTCCGTCCGAACAGACTCCTGAGTTGCTGTCATAAAAGGGTGCCAACGAATGGCGTTAATGGATATAAAAAAATCGGAATTTCTGCTTGTTACTAAAATGGTACCGACCACGGTTCTCTGTACATCACTCATTGTCACACTAGCGATAGGGGTGCTGTTGAATTATAACTTCAAGCAACGGGCTGAAAGTCGATATAAAAATATTACCACTGATATTTATGAAAATATTCATGAACGAATGCATGATCATGAAATGATACTTCTTGGAGCTAAGGGGTTCTGTAACGCTCGCCCCTCCGTTTCACGAGCTGAATTCAAAAATTATGTCAACTCCTTGCGACTCGATGAAAACTGCCCCGGTATTCTGGGTATTGGTTACAGTGCCTGGCTGTCACCACTGGAAAAAGAGGCAACCATTACAGCTGTGCGGGCGGAAGGTCTCACGGAGTATGACATCAAACCTGGTGGTGTGCGCCCCCGGTATACGGGCATCACTTTAATTGAACCATTCAACTGGAGAAACAAGCGAGCCTTCGGCTATGACATGTACACAGAACCGGTACGACGGGTGGCGATGGACAGGGCTCTTGACAGTGGAAGCGTGGTGCTGACGGGCAAATTAACCTTACTCCAGGAAACCGAACAGGACAAACAGATCGGCTTGATCATGTTTGCTCCTGTGTATCAACCAGGAGTGGCGGTTGACACGATTGAAGGGCGTCGCAAAGCGATACGGGGCTTTGTTTACAGCCCCATCAGGATAAAGGATTATATCTATGGTACCTTCGGAACTATGCCGAAGGAGGTTGGTTTTGACATATACATTGGGGGGGTAGAGGAAAGTAATCTGCTCTTCAGTAGTTTTGAGTCTGAACGTACTACCGTGCCAAAAGGATATCTGCCCGATTATTCAAGTAAAATGCCCTTTAGCTCTTACGGTATCACCGGCTACATCGTTTTTAAAACCCTGCCATCTTTTACCTATTATTTTGCCACCTGGTTAACCAACCTAATCGTCATTGCCGGGATTGTTGCATCACTCCTGCTTACTCTGTACGCTCGCAAACGCCAGAATCAATTATTAGCAGTGTTATCAAATGAAACTCGTTTAACCAACATAATCCATGGCACAAATGCGGGGACCTGGGAGTGGAATGTTCAGACCGGTACCGTTGCAATTAATGAACGATGGGCTCACATAATAGGCTATACGTATGCTGAGCTGGAGCCGATTTCTATTGATTCATGGGTTTCGTTTACCCATCCGGAGGACCTTGCACAAAGTAGTTTGTTGCTGGAAAAACATTACAAAGAACCCTCCGAACCCTACCATTGCGATATCCGCATGAAACATAAGGATGGCACCTGGATTTGGGTAAGTGATTGGGGGAGTGTGACCCGGTGGACTGATGACGGCAAGCCACTGATTATGCAAGGGGTACATATTGATATCTCTGGTCGGAAACAGATTGAGCTTGACCTGCAGCATGCAAATTCGATAGCTGATAAATCCAATAAATTACTGTATGCCATTGTTGATACCATGTCAGATTGGCTGTGGGAGATTGATGCCAACGCACGTGTTGTTTACTGCTCACCCCAGGTTGTGGAACACCTTGGGTATAGCCCGGAAGAGATCATAGGGAAAACGCCCTACGACTTCATGTACCCCGCAGAGGCCGCACGGGTTGCCGAGGCATTCAGGAAAATAAGCCTCGAGAAGGGGCGCTTTTCAAATATGGAGCAGTGGATTCTCGCCAAGGATGGTACTTCGATCTTGTTTTCCTCAAACGGTGTGCCGATTGTAGATGAGGAAGGGAGGATTCAGGGCTATCGGGGGGTAAATAAGAATATCACCAACCAGTACTACAACGAAAGTCGTTTGAAAAAGCTTTCGTATGCTGTTGAAAAATGTCCATCGCCTATCTTGATAACTGACAGGGAGGGAGTAATTGAGTTTGTCAATGAAAGTTTTACCACGCTTACCGGTTATAGTGAAACGGAAGCCATAGGGCAGAATCCCCGTTTTATCAAGTCTGGTGAAATGACAGATGAATTCTACACGTCTCTCTGGAAGACAATCAGTAGGGGCAATACATGGAAAGGTGAACTGCACAATAGGCGTAAGGATGGCAGCCTCTACTGGGTGCAATCGATTATCGCACCGCTCCATGATGCACAGGGGGTGATTTCCCATTACGTCTCTATTAAAGAGGACATCACCGAGAAAAGAGTATTTGCGGAACAGTTGTTACACGCACAAAAAGCAGAAACAATTGGTGCATTGGCCGGTGGGTTGGCCCATGAACTGAATAATATCCTGAGTATCATCGGAGGATATACCCTTCTGCTGAAAAAATCGTGTTGCCTGGAACCAAAACAGCAACAATACCTGACAGAGATTGCGACGGCGGTAAATGACGCCGGTGCCATCACCCACGGTATGTTGGCCTATAGCCGTAAACAGAACCTGAACCTGGGGTGTCATGATTTAGTTGCGCTGGTAAAAGCTGCAGGTGTTTTTATCGAACAGGTTCTCCGTGAGGATATCATTGTTTCCAAAGATCTTCCCGAGCAACCTGTCTTCGTGCTGTGCGATCCTCAGTTGATCAAGCAGGTGCTCATAAATCTGGCAACCAATGCCCGTGATGCAATGCCAAACGGGGGCGGACTGCACATAACAGTGGGCACGCTCTCCTGCCCCGGTACTGAAGAAGGGGTAAATGCCCAGATCACCGTTACTGATGACGGGGAGGGGATGGATGAATTTACCCAAAAACGGATCTTTGATCCATTTTTTACCACCAAGGAAGTTGGCAAAGGTACGGGGCTCGGCATGCCTGTGGTGTTCGGAATCATTACGCAGCATCGTGGTACAATTACGGTACAGAGTGAGCTGGGAAAAGGCACGACCTTTCGTCTGCAGTTACCTGTTATATCAGCAGCGGTGACATCCGACGTAACGGATGGGACGATAACCTGCCTCGATACTGTCATTAAAAAGGCCGGTTCCCTCTTGGTTGTTGATGATAACGAAAAGCTGGGGAAGGTAATCAGTGAATATCTCTCAGATGCTGGTTACCACGTGATACTGGCGGTGGATGGCGCGGATGCCTATAAGAAATTTATGGAATATGATGAGAAGATCAGCCCGATAATTACCGATGTTATTATGCCAAACAAAAATGGTAAGGCATTATTTGACGAAATATGCATCCACTCGAATGTCCCGTTCATTTTCATGAGTGGACACCAGCAAGAAATTATTAATAGTCAGGGGGATTTTGGTACTGCACGTGTTCTGTTGAAGCCAATAAACCTGGCCGAATTGTTAGACGTTGTTGGTGCCACCATCTGTTAACCAGAGCTGCCCATGCGAAAAGGAGATAACCCGATGGAAAGAATACTTGTAATAGATGACAATAAACATGTCGGGGTGATTATCAAAGAGCTACTTGAAGCGGAAGGATATACCGTGGATACCGCACTTGATGGTGCCGCCGGAATGGAGCTTACAAACAATTTTTCGTACCAGTTGGTAATTACGGATGTTTTTATGCCCCAAAAAGATGGTCTTGAGGTGCTGCTGGAGCTGAAGAAAAATAATGTCGGAATGGGAGTGATTGTCATTACCGGCAGCGGACCCACCGCTGCAATGGGCAATATGATAAGGACGGCAAGTTACATGGGGGCAGACCGGGTACTGACCAAACCCCTTGACTATGAACATTTGATACGTGTTGTCAAGGACGTTCTGGAGTTGTACCACTAAGGTGATAGGCGGTTGGGTTTTTGCAAGTGACTGCTTTTCCCCTCAGGGAGAAGATGGCTGATGAGGGGATAAGGACATGTTTTGTCCCGCAGCAATTTTCTAACCGGACAACACTGACTATTGCCTGGTGTTTGACACATGACCACAAAAATCATCACAGAACTAAGAGACCATTTTTATCCTGTTGACAAAACCCAAATAGGCTGGTATTACTTGCGGCATGTTTAATTTACAATTTTAAAGGAGAATTCACCATGTGTCTTACCACACTCGTTACACAGCAAGCACCTGATTTTACTGCCGAGGCCGTTATGCCTGACAACAGCTTTGGTTCAATCACCCTGTCTGCTCTCAAGGGTAAATATGTTCTGCTTTTCTTCTATCCTTTGGATTTCACCTTTGTCTGCCCCTCTGAAATTCTCGCCTTCAACAAGAAGGTTGCCGAGTTTAAAGAGAAAAACACTGAAGTTATCGGCGTTTCCGTCGATTCCAAATTTACCCACCTGGCCTGGAAAAAAACCGCCATCGAAGACGGCGGCATCGGCGACATCCAGTATCCACTGGTACAGGATCTTAACAAAGAAATCGCAAAATCCTACGGTATCCTCTTCAACGGTGCCGTTGCCCTGCGCGGCCTGTTCCTGATCGACGCCACCGGCAAGGTTCGTCACTCGGTCATCAATGACCTGCCGCTGGGCAGAAACGTTGACGAGGCACTTCGTATGGTTGACGCATTGCAGTTTGTTGACACCCATGGTGAAGTATGCCCCGCTAACTGGAAACAGGGTGATGATGCCATGAAGCCGACGGCTGAAGGTGTTGCTACCTATCTGGCGAAACACGGTAAATAATATTTTAGCTGAGTATGAACGACAAAAGGGCAGCCACAGTGGCTGCCCTTTTGTCGTTTCCGAGAAGGGATACCGGCGAGTGTCTGGCAGCGGGAGTGCAGAGATATACCGGTTTACACCTTGATTATACGCCGGTTGCGTGATATTGATAGAGGATGGTATAATGTGAAAGAATGTGGTTTATCCACATATTATGACTGCCCGAGGGGGACACTATGGAAAAGCAAAAGGTTCATTTCAGTGACTTAGGATTGTCTAACACCAAAGAAATGTTTGCCAAGGCAATGGCCGGTAAATATGCAATTCCAGCGTACAATTTCAACAATCTTGAACAATTGCAGGCTATTATAACTGCCTGTGTTGAGACAAACTCCCCCGTAATTATCCAGGTATCCAAGGGAGCCCGCAGTTACGCCAACGAAACCATGCTCCGCTGCATGGCCATGGGTGCCGTACAGATGGCCCGTGAAGCAGGTTCCCAGATCCCCATCAGTCTTCACCTTGACCATGGCGATACCTTTGAACTCTGTAAATCCTGCGTTGACAGCGGCTTCTCATCGGTCATGATTGATGGTTCCCATCTTCCCTTTGCCGAAAACATTGCCCTCGCAAAAAAAGTCGCCGAATATGCCCACCAGTTTGACGTGACGGTTGAAGCCGAGCTGGGTGTGCTGGCCGGCATTGAGGATGAGATCTCTGCAGATCATTCAACCTACACCAAACCGGAAGAGGTTGAAGAATTCGTCAAGCAGACTGGCGTTGATTCACTGGCAATTTCCATCGGAACCAGCCATGGTGCCTACAAGTTCAAGGCCGGGCAGCCGGTTCCACCGCTCCGTTTTGACATCCTCGAAGAGTGTGAAAAGCGGATTCCCGGCTTCCCGATCGTCCTCCATGGTGCTTCCTCCGTCGTGCAGGAATATGTGGAGCTGATTAATCAGTATGGTGGCAAACTGGAAGGAGCGGTCGGCATTCCGGAAGAGCAACTGCGCCGTGCCGCAGCCAGTGCCGTCTGCAAAATCAATATCGACTCCGATGGCAGACTGGCAGTTACCGCCAAAATTCGCGAATATTTCGCCAAGGATCCAAAGGAATTTGATCCAAGAAAATATCTGGGCGAAGCCCGCAAAGAGCTGATTAAGCTGGTTAAACACAAAAACGAAGCGGTACTTGGTTCGGCCGGTAAAGCATGAAATTCGGTTTATACCATACTAAATGGAGTCAATACTATGGCTACCCGTAAGTTTTCCCGCGTAAATTTTCATGTTGCTGCAATCATTAAAACCGCTGGGCGTCAGTTTCAGGGTGAGGTTGATAACCTCAGTATGACCGGCATGCTGCTCGATACCGATGAACGCCTTGCGGAAGGAGAACAGGTTGCTATTACTATCGTACTTACGGGTACGGAGCCGGAGATTTCAGTCGACTTCGGCGGGACGGTCAGTCGGCTCTGCGAGGATGGTATGGGATTCACCTTTGATACTATTGATCTTGATTCCTACATGCATCTGAAGAATATCATCTCCTATAATAGTGATGATGCCGAAACGGTTATGGAAGAGATTAGCCATTCAATAGATGAAAAGCTCACGGCTCCGACAGAAGGTTGAACAGAATGATGACACGAGGTGCAACTCGATTCTCCATCGGCGGCTGTCTGCTCGGTATCGGAGCCCCCATCGGCTGGATACTGATCAGGCTGCTGCTGTTTTTTGATGATTCCCAGGGCGTTTTTGAACAACTATTCCAGGATATTACCAAAAATAGTGAGCATGTTATCCACTACCTGTACATGGGGGGTGGAACCGCCGTGATTCTGGCACTCCTTGGCTATATGATCGGCAAGAACGGCGATGAGTTGCGGGAACGGGCAGAGGAACTGGACATTCTCCATCATGAGGTGGCGGAGCAGAAGGAAATTTTTGAGAACCGCTACAAAGTGTTGGATCGTAATATCAAGAATTTTCATCAAATTAGTAGTAAAATCCAAAAATCACTCAATCTGGAAGAGGTCTTGTTGCTCTGTGCAGAGGGGCTCCACGATGTACTCGGCTATGAGAGGGTTAATATCCTTATTGCCGACGAAGAACGGCGACTTCGTTTTGTGACGTCGGTTGGTTCGGAAGGCTTTGATCCAACCGGCGTTGCCTTGCCAACCGACGGGAGCAGCGGCATTATCGGCAAATGTTTCAATGAACGGAAGGTATTTCTGGTGGATGATATTGCACTCTATCCGGAAGAATATCACCTGAAGCCGCCCCATAACAACCTGACACCGCTCCGTTCAAAAAGCTTTATCATTTGT
The DNA here is from genome assembly GCA_903876875.1 of uncultured Geobacteraceae bacterium. Taxonomy (GTDB): domain Bacteria; phylum Desulfobacterota; class Desulfuromonadia; order Geobacterales; family Pseudopelobacteraceae; genus JACRCG01. Next base: position 49,416 of record CAIRBT010000176.1, on the reverse strand, counting down.
CCCATTGTGGTTCGGGATGCCTCTGTCGGGGTTTTTGGTGTTGACAACAAGAGCAGCCACCGGGCCTTGAACGACTCTGATGTTGACACCATTATTCTTTTTGCCGACCAGGTCGCAGCGGCAATCACCCGTATTAATCTGTTGACTTCCATTGATACTCTGACCTCTGAGATTGAAAGTTCGTTCAGGTTCCTCCTCTCCAACCGGGATCAGTATTCCCGTAATGTGCGAAACCTTCAAGATGGTGTGGATTCGGTTGCCGACGGTACTGCCAATATAGCCTCTGCCTCCGAGGGGGTCATGTCTTCGGTGGATGAAACCAGTTCGGCGGTCAACCAGATTTCCGTGGCCATTGAACAGGTAACCCGCAACCTTGACCACCTGGCAGGCATCGTCCACCAGTCGGCTTCGGCCATGGAACAGATCAACAGCACCATTGTTAACATCCAGCACAACACCGCTATTTCCCACGAAGTGTCACATCAAGTGAAGGATCGGGCCGAAGAGAGCAGGGCTGTGGTCACGGAAACCATTGCGGCCCTTGACGAGATCAAGCAGTCGGTGGGGCTTTCCTTTGATGCCATTCAGCGTCTGGCGGAGAAAAGTACCCGTATCGAAAACATTGTCCGCGTGATCAACGACATTACTAAACGCACCAATCTGCTGGCTCTCAATGCCTCCATTATCGCCGCCCAGGCGGGGGAATATGGCAAAGGCTTTGGCGTGGTGGCCGATGAGATTCGTAATCTTTCTCTTCAGACAGGCAATTCCACCGGCGAGATAACCTCCATAATCGAAGAGATTATGAACGAGTCAAAATCTGCCGCCAATAACATTAGAACCAGCAGGGATCTGGTGCAGCGGGGTGTGGAGCGGGGGTATATTACGGGAGAATCCCTGAAGGCGATCTTTGACAGTTCCTCCTCCTCATTGGATATGACGAAGCAGATCAAGTTGGCAACCCAGGAGCAGGTAAGCAGCATACAGCTGGTGGCTCGTTCCATGGAAGACATCAGTTCCATGACCTCTCATATTTTTGTTGCCCTCACCGACCAGTCAAAGGCCACCAGAAGTATCGCCCGCTCCATTGAATCCATCAAGGATATGACCCATGAAATGGTTCATTCAACGTCGCGCCAGGCCGAGGATGGCAAGCAGATCCGCCGTAATGTGGAGCAGGTAAGCAGTATGGTGACCGAAATATTCGACAACATGGAGATGCGGCGGGAACAGAGTGCGGAGGTGGTGAAGGAGCTTGAGCAGATGAAGGGTTTGCGGTAAAATAAATAACTGGATTTAACCATCCGCCTCTGATATTCTCATCATTCACCATTGACGGCTACCCCGACTCGGGAGTTGATCAAAGATATGGTGGACACGCAGGTACATATACCGCACGGATTCGGCAGCGAACCGGGACGGAAGGGGGATACCCCCTGAGTAGGTTGTGTACCTCTCTCCGTTCTTTACGCGCTCTCCGGCGCGTTTTTTTGTGCGCAGGAACAACGCGACACTTTCGAGGAACCATGAGAAAAAAAATAACCATTCCTGACATACTGAAGATGAAGCAGAACGGTCAGCGTATTGCCGTGTTGACCTCCTACGATTTCCCCTTCACCCGGCTTATTGATGGCGGTGGCGTTGACATTATCCTGGTCGGCGATTCCGTCGGAGTGGTGGTGGCAGGCCATGATACGACCCTGCCGGTGACCATGGACGAAATGATCTATCATCTGCGAGCCGTCAAACGAGCCGACCCGAAGGCACTGGTGGTGGCCGATATGCCGTTCATGTCGTACCAGACCGGTATTGATGAGGCGTGTCGCAACTGTGGCCGCATGGTCAAAGAGGGGGGGGCCGAGGCGGTGAAGGTCGAGGGGGGGAGCAATATGGCTCACGTCATTCGTGCCGTCTCCTCCATTGATATTCCGGTCATGGCGCACATCGGTCTGACCCCTCAGTCCGTTCACCGCATGGGGGGCTATCGGGTTCAGGGGCGACATGACCAGGCGGAACGGATTAAAGATGATGCCTACGCGGTTCAACACGCCGGTGCGTTTGCCGTGGTGCTGGAAGGTATTCCGGCCGCGCTGGCGGCGGAAATCAGTGCCGAGTTGACCATCCCGACCATCGGTATTGGTGCGGGGCCGACCTGCGACGGTCAGGTATTGGTGATCCACGATATCCTTGGTCTGTGCGAGAAATACTCACCAAAATTTGTCAAACGCTACGCCGAGCTGGGTCCGACCATCTCCGATGCGGTTTCCCGCTATGTGGCCGACGTGAAAAGCGGCGAATTTCCCACCGAAGAACACTCCTTTTCCTGACTGAGGCTCCCATGCAAATAATTAACAGCATCATGCATATGCAGGCTCTGGCCATTGCACCGGAGCGGGGGGGGAGGCGAATCTCCTTCGTACCAACCATGGGCTTTCTCCATGAGGGGCATGCCTCGCTGCTCCGTGAGGGGCGCACCAGGGGAGATGTGCTGGTACTCTCTCTCTTTGTCAATCCGATCCAGTTTGGTCAGCATGAGGACTTAGACCGCTATCCCCGCGACATGGATCGGGATTGCCGGATTGCCGAGGCGTGCGGCGTGGATATCGTCTTCATTCCGACCGCCGCAGAAATGTATCCGGCCGGTTTCCAAACCGGGGTAACGGTGCGCGATATTTCGCTGCCGCTCTGTGGCTCCAGTCGTCCGGGGCATTTCGACGGTGTGGCGACGGTGGTCGCCAAGCTGTTCAATATCGTGCGCCCCGACGTGGCACTCTTCGGTTGCAAGGATTACCAACAACTGGCGGTGATTCGCCGGATGACCGCCGACCTGAATCTGCCGGTCGAGATTGTTGGTATGCCCATCGTACGTGAGTCCGACGGCCTGGCCATGAGTTCCCGTAACGCCTATCTCTCCCCCTGTGAACGACAGAGTGCCCTCTGTCTCTCCCGTGCCCTCGTAAAGGCTCGTGAGCTATTCGGTGCCGGGGAACGGTCGGTTCCCGAGCTGCTCCTGGCAACCCGGGGGGTGATTGAACAGGAGAGTAGAGCTGTTATCGACTATGTGGAATTTCGTGACGGCTTTCTGCTGAGTGAGCAACAGGTGGCCGACGGTAACACCGTCCTGGCCCTGGCGGTAAAAATCGGACAGACCCGATTGATTGATAATTGCGTACTTGGAGAGGAGTTATAAGCCATGCAGAGAATCATGCTGAAGAGCAAAATCCACCGTGCCACCGTTACCGGAGCCGACCTGCATTACGAGGGAAGTGTCACCATTGACCGGGACCTGATGGATGCCGCCGACATTATTTCCTATGAGAAGGTTGCGGTTTGGAATGTCACCAACGGCAGTCGCCTTGAGACCTATGCCATTGAGGGGGAGCGGGGTTCGGGGGTCATTTGTCTGAATGGAGCTGCGGCACGACTGGTGGCACCGAGAGACCTGGTCATCATTGCCAGCTTTGTCACCATGGATAATGCTGAAGCGCTCGCATATGAGCCGAAGCTGGTGTTTGTGGACGAAGAGAACCGCATGCTCCCCACCCGCAAGGAAGATGCGGGGCAGGCAAAATTGAAGTGCCTTCACTGATCTGAAACGGTTTATAATAACAGGCCGACGCAGCTCGTTTCTGTCTGGACACTCTGGACAGAAACGAGCTGGCTTTTGATTTGGAATGCGGGTGTATGTCAGAAGCTGCTACGTGGTTCGTGCCCCTTTTTTCAAGAGTGCCGCCGCCAGTGGGTGGCTGTTGTTCTCAGCATACAGTTCCGCCGTAGTGCCGGCAGAAGTTTTCAGCAGCGGATTGGCTCCCCCCCCAAGCAGTGCCTGCAGCGTCTGGTTGCAGCCGTAAATGGCCGCGAGCATGAGGGGTGTATGCCCTTCTCTGTCACGGGCATCAATTTCAGCCCCCTTTTCGATCAACATCCGGGCGATCTCCGTATGCCCGTTGGCTGAGGCGTAATGGAGAGCCGTTTTGCCCTTGTCGCTGCATGCCGTGATATCAGCACCACGATGCAGCAGATCCTGAACAAAATCCTTGAGCCCCTCCTTTGAAGCACTTATGAGTGGGGTATGGCCGTGGCGATCCTTTGAGTTTACGCTTTCCATAGGTACTCCCTCCGTTGGTACATGATCGGGCGTGACGCCCGTGTAAGTATCATTTCAACGACAAGACGAACGAAAAACAGCTTTTCCTCTATACCATAGATTCGTGGCGGACGCCACGGGCTTTTGGGAAATGATGGCGTATGATATAAAAAAATTATACGCTTGAAACTGCCAGGGAGTGAACAGTATACTGTCCTCCCCAAGGAGAATGGATCAATGAATGTATTTCAGGCAGATTTCATCAAGAGTGCCGCCAAGCCGAAGGATTACCCGCCACCGGGCCTCCCGGAAGTGGCCTTTGTCGGTCGTTCAAACGTCGGCAAGTCGTCGTTAATCAACGTACTTGCAGGGCGCAAGGGGTTGGTGCGCACCAGCTCCACGCCGGGGCGAACCCAGTTGATCAATTTTTTCGACATCAACAGCATCCTGACCCTGGTGGATTTGCCCGGCTATGGATATGCCAAGGCACCCCCCGATTTGCGTAAACAGTGGGGCCCCATGATTGAGTCCTATCTCTCCCTGCGGGAATCCCTGAAAGCGGTGGTGCTGATTCTCGACGTGCGGCGGGTGCCGTCCGATGGTGATTTGCAGATGCTCCGCTGGTTGGAGCTCTATAACATTCCTCCCATCTTTGTGCTGACCAAGTGTGATAAGCTGTCCAAGAACGAACAGGCCAGGCAGAAGGCGATTGTCGCCGCCGCCATCAAACGGGACAAGGGGATGCTGCTTCCCTTCTCGGCTCTCTCAAAGGAAGGGCGGGACGGTATCTGGCAGCAGATCGGTACAACCCTTGAAATTACCCTGAAAGCGGATACTACCCTATGAAACAGACCGCCGGACAATCGACTGCGACTCCCATGCCGGATATGCAGAAACGCCCCGATACCCGCAATATTCCCATCGCCAAGGTGGGGGTCAAGGACATTACCTATCCGATTGTGGTGATGGATAAAAATCACAGCCTGCAACATACGGTGGCTCGCATCAACATGTACGTTGACCTGCCCCATCATTTTAAGGGTACCCACATGAGCCGTTTTGTGGAGATTCTTAACAAATACCGGGAGCAGATCGCCCTTGACAAACTTGAGACCATCCTGGGGGAAATGAAAGCCAAGCTGGGATCGGATACGGCACACCTGGAAATTCAGTTCCCCTATTTCATCGACAAGGCGGCTCCGGTCTCCGGTGCCAAGAGTCTCATGGAATATACCTGCGAATTCAGTGCCTCCCTCACCGACGAACTGGATTTTGTCCTTGGCATCAAGGTGCCGCTTACCTCTCTCTGCCCCTGTAGCCGTGAGCTGTCCCGCTTTGGTGCCCACAACCAGCGGAGCATCATGACGGTGCGGGTTCGTTATCGGGACTTCATCTGGATCGAGGATCTGGTGGAGCTGATCGAACAGTGCGGTTCCAGTCCCCTCTATTCCCTGCTGAAACGTGCCGACGAGAAGTATGTGACTGAACAGGCCTACGAAAACCCCCGTTTTGTGGAGGATATGGTGCGGGAAGCCTATTCCCGACTGGCTGCCCAGCCCAATATCAGCTGGTTTTCCGTTGAGGCGGAGAACTTTGAATCGATTCATAACCATTCGGCGTATGCAGCGGTGGAACTGGATCGGAGATGAGCCGGGGGTTGATTGTCTTCGCCCGCGATCCCATACCGGGGCGGGTTAAAACCCGTCTGGCCGCAACGGTAGGAGATGTCGTCGCAGCCAGGCTCTATGAAACCATGATACGTGATGTGTTGCAGACGGCTCATCGTCTGGACGGTGTTGCTGTTCATGTCTTCTGGGACTGCCAAGAGCGGGCACTTGCCCGCCTGGCGGAATCATTCTGCTGCTGTTCCCGACGTCAAACGACGGGGACTTTGGGGGAGCGGATGGCCTCCGCCTTTGCTGAACTGTTTGCCGAAGGGTATACCGCCTGCTGCATCATCGGCAGTGACGCCCCCGATCTCCCCCCCTCCTACATTCACGATGGCTTTCACTTGGTGGAGTCGGCCATCGCCCAGGTGGCCTTTGGCCCCTGCCCCGACGGAGGATATTATCTGCTCGCCATGGGGGAACCACACCCGGAACTGTTCAGCGGCATCCCCTGGGGTACGGACTACGTACTTAAGCAGAGTCGGGATGCAGCGTGTCATGCCGGTCTGACGGTGGCACTCCTCCCCGAATGGCAGGATATTGACACCCTTGCCGACTTTCAGGCGTTTCAGCAGCGAACGGAAGGAAAAGGTACCAGATCATGAAACCGGTCATCATCATTGCTGCCGTACCACAGGAGCTGAACCAGCTGGAAGAGGCTCTCGGCTCTTCCCGTCGCTTGTCGATACTCGGTCACACCATCGTCGAAGGTGGCATCGGCGGCCTGCCGGTGGTCACCTGTGTAGGGGGGGTAGGCAAAGTCAACGCCGCAGCCGCCACCGCCCTGATGATCGAGCGATACCACCCCCGGCTGATCATCAACACCGGCTGTGCTGGTGCCTATGGCGGGAGCAACCTGGCGGTCGGCGACCTGGTGTTGGCCACCGGGGAGGTGCTGGCCGATGAAGGGGTGCTGGTGGGGGATGGCTGGCGGGATCTGCAGTATATGAAGCTCCCTTCGGTTCGCCAGGAGGGGGAAGTGTTCTACAATGTGCTCCCTCTGTGCGGAGCGGCAGCGGAGCGAGCTGTAGAGCTGGCAGGGCGGAATGGCGTCACCCTGCAGCGGGGGATTTCGGCAACCGTGTCAACTTGCAGCGGCACCACCGAATATGGTGCGGAGCTGTCCCGCCGTTGGAACGCCGTAACCGAGAATATGGAAGGAGCCGCCGTGGCACAGGTCTGCCTCCGTGCCGGTGTGGAATGCCTGGAAATCCGGGGTATCAGTAATCTGGTGGAGGAACGGGATCTCAATAAATGGGATTTTGGGCGTGCGGTTGCAGTTGCCCAGCGGTTTGTGCTGCTCTATCTGCACCAGTGGGGCGGGTAGCCCCCCTCCCAGCCTCCCCCCGCTGTGGGTGGAGGAGTTTAGAGCCAACGGCGTTTGTTCACGCGGAGATACGGAGATGCGGAGGAAAAACGGGCATTAGAAAAGAGCCAATTTTCCGGTTTATAGAATAAGAGTGTTTTGCGTAGGGGCACCCCCATGTGGGTGCCCGCCTTTGCTGTGTCTCATTGGCATGCTGGGGGTGACGTATGCTGAAAAAAGCTTCATTCCATTGTGCCCAAGGTATTCGCCAAAGCGTCCCCCTGCCGTCTGGCCTGCTCAAAGGCTGGATCCAGTGCCACCGCCTGGCGGTAACTAGTCAGTGCCTCTTCAGAGCGCTGCAGTTGTTGCAGTACCACCCCCCGGTTAAACCAGGTTAGTGGAAACTGGGGGTTCACCTGGATGGTGCGGTCAAAATAGTGCAGTGACGCTACCGGGTCACCGGCGTTGAGGGTGAGGACTCCCAGGGAATAGAGTGCTACCACATGGGCGGGATCCGCTTCCAGCAACTGACTGAACAGGTGGGCGGCCTGCGGTACATCCCCCTGCTCCTGAAGTCTCAGTGCCTGTTGAAGCGTCTGTTCTGGAGAGAATGCCGCCTGTCGGGAGACCGGTTCCGGGGGGGTGACGGCGAAGGCTTCTGGCTGTTTGCCCTGCTGCTGCCGCTGCCACATGGTGGTAAAGGCCGCTTCCAGGTTGCGACAATAGCGTGTGGTATCAAAGAGTGGTGATTCCTGGCGTTGCCGCTGCAACTTGTGGCGGATTGCCGCCAGGCGGGAGCGGTCTTGAGCCAGGGCGATGGCTGTTTCTTGATATTCTCGTAAGGTACCGGTAATTAACTCCGGCATGCCGATAGTGTGGAGCAGGCTTCCCGCGACTCTGCCCGGAAAGGCCGTACCCAAACAGGTCAACACCGGCAGTCCCACATACAGGGCATCACTGGCAGTGGTGTGGGCGTTGTAGGGGGTGGTGTCAAGAAAGAGGTCGGCCAACCGATAGCGAGCCAGGTGATCGGAAATATGGGGAACCCGGGTGGCAAATATCAGTCTGCCAGGATCAACACCCCGTGCCGCAGCCTCTTTCTGCAGGTTGCCTTCGGCGTAGCTGTTAAGTTTCATTAACCACAAGACGCTTGCCGGTATGGCGGTGAGAATCGCCATCCAGATGTCAAACACCTCGGGGGTAATCTTGTAGCTGTGATTAAAGGAACAGAAAACAAAGCCTTCCGTCGGTAGACCGTACTCTTCCCTGGTCGGCAGTCGCTCGGCAATGGCGACGGTATCATCGGCCGGAAGGTAGCTGTCGGGAAGATACACTACTTTTTCGGTAAAATAGCTCTGATCTGCTTCCGGAATGACCCATTTGTCGGCAACAATGTAGTCGTAGTACGCCATGCCCATGGTTCCGGGATAGCCGAGATAGTTGACCTGAATCGGGGCGGGGCGGCGGGAAAAAATGTCCGGGCGTGCTCCGGCGGTGTAACCGGCCAGATCGATGGCGATGTCAATTTCCATGGCCCTGAGCAGCTCGGCAATTTCGGCGGTACTTTTGTGTCGAACTTCGATAAAGTGATCGAAGGTAGCGGCAACTCTATTCCGGAGGGGGCCGTGGTCTTCGCTCCCCAAAGAAAGGGCGATGGTTTCAAAACGGGTTTTATCGTGCTGCTCAAAGATACCGGCCATCAGGTGGGTAACCGGATGTTCCTGGAGATCGGGCGAAATGTAAGCGATGCGGATTTTGTCATGATGGTACCGCTCGCCGCGCCAGAGGGGGGCGAGGGGAGGGAACAGTCGGCCTCCGAACATGGCGGCACCAATCTGGTGCTCATGGGGGGATTCGGCCAGGGTGAGCAGTTCAAGTGCCACACTGACGCTTTTTCCGGCTGCGAGCCCCGCAGATATGGAGGCTACGCAGTCGGGCAATGGTTCCCAGTGGCAGGCCAGTTGCAAAACATTACAGTAGGCACCGAGGGCACAGTCATACTCCGGGTCAAGGCGGAGCAGCTTTTCAAAGGCTGCTATGGCTTCATCATACTGTTTAAGATCGGTGTGGAGCAGGCCGATATTGTTCAGAGCCGCTGTGTTACCCGGATCAAAGGCGATAATCCGCTCGTAATTTTCCACCGCATCACGAAACCGCCCCATCTCCCGCAACACCACCCCACGGTTCACCAGGGCATCGGCATTGGTGGGATTCATGCTCAAGACCCGGTCATAGCTCTCAACTGCTTCAGCGTTTCTTCGTAAATCCTGCAGGGCAAAACCACGATTGTACCAGGAGAGGGCAAAATCAGGTTTCACCCTGATGGCACGGTCGATGTATTCCAGTGCTTTTGGGGCATTGCCTTTCTTCTGCATCAATACGCCAAGGGAAAACAGCGAAATAAAATCATGTGGTTTGCTTTTGATAATCTGGGTGAACAGCTCTTCTGATTCCCGCAGCCTGCCGGTTTCAAGCAGGGTCAGTGCCTTATGCTGCTTTTTGTCTACGTGCACGCAATGATCTCCTTCTGGATGGTGAGAGCGGTTCGGAACAGCCTCCTTCCCCCCGCTGGGGGAAGAATAATTGCTTCAATGTGTTACCGTTCGTGGAGGCTCTCCTGCTTGTGCTGGATGAACGGGCTGAGGAAGTATTCGATGACCCGTCGGGAACCGGTTTTTATGTCCGCCGTGACGGTCATGCCGGCGGTGAGCGGTACCTCATGCCCTTTGACCATGATGGAGGATCTGTCCAGCGCGATGGTCAGTGAGTAGAGGAGCCCCCGCTTCTCGTCCTTAACGGCATCCTGAGAAATATTGATGACTTTTCCCTGGATAAAGCCGAATTTGGCATAATCGAAGGCGTCTACCTTGACGGCGGCCAGCTGACCCACCTCCACAAAGCCGACGTCCCGGTTCTCTATTTTGGCGACTACTTCGATGTGATCTTCCTTTGGCACGATCTTCATTAATGGCTGAGCACCCTGAACGACCCCACCAATGGTGTAGACTTCCAACTGCTGCACGGTGCCGGTCACCGGAGCTACCAGACGGAGCAGTTTACTGTGTGCCGCGTTGCGGGTTACATCCTGACGGGCTTCGCCAATTGATTTTGCCGCCTCCTCCTGCTCGTCATAGGCGATCCGCTTGGCGTCAGCTATCAGGCCGGTCAGCTGGTTTTTCGCGTCCTTCAGCTGCCCTTCAATGTCGGAACGCTCCTGCTCCTTTTCCAGGTAGGTGTGCATTGACACGTCATGGCTACGTGCCAACTCTTTATAGTCGGCAACCCGCCGTGAAATCAGCTCCAGCGACTCGGTATAGCGGGTGATACTCCCCTCCAAGCGCTGTACCCGGGCCATGAAGTCACGGAACTGGCCGTTCAGGTGTTCCTGTACCTCAACAATCCGGTGGGATGGTATGTCCGGCAGTGCCGCAAGTCGGGGTGGTTTGCGGTGGTCGATGGCTGAAATCAGCGCCTGGGAGCGGGCGATCTTGAGGCGTGCTTCGGTTACGTTACTCTGTGCCTTGTCATGCTCGGCATCGACGGCGGTGGTATCCAGCTCGATGAGCAGATCCCCCTTTTTAACCATCTGTCCTTCGGTGACGTGGAGAGCTTTGACCGTTGCCGTGTCGATGGAGGCGACGGTTTTAGTCCGTTCGTGGGGAATGATTTCGCCTGAGGCGGCGATGAAAATGTCCAGAGTGGCAAAAAAAGTCCAGCCAAGGCCGATAGCCAGGATAGTTATGATAACCTTGGCGGTCATGCGGAGGGTGGGAGAAACCGGTTTTTCCTGAATCTCCAACGCTGCCGGGAGAAATTCCGCCTCTTCCCGCCGGAACAGGTCGCTGCCCACCTGATGCCGCAAATCCCAGTAGGTGCGGAAGGTGGTACGGTAATGTTTCAACAGCATGGCTGAGGCTTCGAGTCGGTGTTTTATGCTCATAACGACCCCTCCGTCGGCATAGCATGACCACCGAACTGCAGGCTGTAGAGGTGGGCGTAGATGCCCCCCGGTTTGTTGACCAGAGCCTCATGGGGGCCATCCTCCACGACCTGCCCCCGTTCCATCACCAGAATGCGGTCGGCATTCCGGACGGCTGACAGGCGGTGGGCGATGATCAGTACGGTTCGGCCGGCACAGATGCTGCGCATATTTTCCTGAATAATCTGTTCCGATTCATAGTCAAGGGCACTGGTCGCCTCATCAAAAATGAGGATGCGGGGATTGCTGATAAGGGTTCGAGCGATGGCGATGCGTTGCCGCTGCCCCCCCGAAAGGCCGTTGCCATGTTCGCCAACGCCGGTGTCGTACCCTTCCGGTAGTTCACAGATGAATTCATGGGCACCGGCCAGTTTGGCCGCTTCGATAATAGGATCGATGGAGAGTGCCGGGTTGGAAAGGGCAATGTTGTCACGGATGGTGCCGGTGAAGAGTAGGTTCTCCTGAAGAACCACCCCCAATTGGTGACGCAGGGAGGTGGTATCAATAATGGAGATGTCCTGGCCGTCGATCAATACCCGGCCCCGATCGGGTGAATAGAGCCGTTGAACCAGCTTGGTCAGGGTGCTTTTGCCCGAACCGGAGCGGCCGACAATGCCGATTACCTGACCCGGTTCAATTTTAACATTGACGGAGCGGATAATGTCGGGGGTGTCGGAGCGGTAGCGGAAGGAAACCTGATCGAATTCGATGGAGCCGTTGAGGCGGGGGATACGGGTTTTGCTGCCGGATGTTTCGGTTGGTGCATTGAGAATATCACCCATGCGCTCCATGGAAACGCCGACCTGCTGGAAGCTGTTCCAGAGCTGGGCGATGCGGAGGATTGGGTCGGTCAGTCGCCCGGACATCATGGTAAAGGCGATGAGCTGTCCCACCGATATGTTGCCGTCAACCACCTGGCTGGCTCCGATCCAGAGAATGGCTATGGAGGCCACCCGGCTGACGGTGCTGACGCCGGTCATGGCCACCGTGCCGATGGCCACCGTGTTCAGGGCGGCGGTCACATAGGCCGCCAACTGTTTTTCCCAGGTGTCGACCCAGCGGGGTTCGACGGCCATGGATTTGACCGTGTCGATGCCGCTCAGGGATTCCACCAGAAAGGACTGGTTGCGGGCACCACTCTCACAGGCCGCTTTAATCCGCTCTCGAAGGAGCGGGGTAAAGCCGACCGAAAGGAGGAAGTAGAACGGCAGCGACGCGAAGACGATCATGGAGAGCTGGAAACTATACCAGACCATGACACCGGCGTAAACAAAGGAGAAGAAAAAGTCCAGCACCAGTGACAGGGCGTTACTGGTGAGAAAGTTGCGGATATTTTCCAACTCCCGAACCCGGGACACCGATTCACCGACCCGCCGGGATTGAAAATATGAGGTGGGGAGGGAGATGAGATGTCGGTAGAGCCGTGCCCCCAGCTCCACATCGATCTTACTGCAGGTGATGGCAAAAACCCAGGTACGGATACCGGTGAGGATGTTTTCAAAGAAAGCACCACAGAGAAGGCCGAATGCCACCACGTTGAGAGTCTTCATGGCGTGGTTGACCAGTACCTTATCCATGATCACCTGCATTCCCAAAGGGGTGATCAGGCCGAGAATCTGGATGGCAAAGGAGATGATCATGACTTCAGCGAGTAATTTGCGGTATTTGACAATGGCCGGGATGAACCAGCTGAAGTCAAATTTGCCGAGATCCTTCATGAAGGTGGCTTTTGAGATACAGAAGATGAAGCGCCCTGACCAGAGGTCGAGGAATTCGGCCAGTTCAAGAATCTGGCCGGTGGGTGAGTCGGGCCGCTGGATAACGACTTTGAGATTAGTGTTATCCCCCTGGGCGTAGCCATAGCGGATAACGATGAAAAAATTACCATCCTTATCGCTGGCGATGGCGGGAAGGGGCGTGCGGTCAAGACGTTCCGGTTCCTGTTTGACCACGCGGGCGGTCATGCCGAGGCGTTTTGCCGCCCGGAGAATAACCTGCTCCGTGAACGGTTTGTGGCCAAACTCATGGAGCAGTCGGGCCTCATCAACCGCAATACCGTGGTGTCTCGCCATTATTACCAATGAGAGCATACCTGAATTAATCATGGACAGAACCTGTGTGAAAAAAAATTAATGGGATTGGTACGTATCTGGCTGACTATACAGTATTCTTATTAGATTGTCTAAGGAAAGTAGCGATCGTGTGGTGTGCCGGGGTTAATCTGTTGCGTTGCGTATGTGCGTAATTATCGCAACGGCGGTTTTTGACGCGGAGGCACAGAGCACAAGGTGGGAATACGGGCACTCAGAAAAAACCAGTATCTATCAGGTGGTTGTTTCGTCGGTTGGGCAAAGCAAGGCGTGCCCAACAATTCATGATAGTTATAACGGAATTAAGCCATTTTCACGTAGCATCAAGCGGCAGTTGGCCACGCACAAAAAAATATTTTTCATTCTTTTTAAAATTAATTGCAGATAATTCTAAAGTTCAGATTACCGTTTACCGATGAGCTCACTATGAGTTTCTTTCTAACTTGCTTGACATTATTTGATTAGAATAGTAAAAGAATCTAAAATCATGCTAGGATTCCCGGATTTTATGTGGGCTACGTTGTTCAGTGAACCGTTGCCAGCCACACCTCAGTGATACGTTGGGCGGTTCCCGCCGGTTACTGGTGCGGTGTATGAAGCCATTTATATTACAAAAAGATTAACTATAAGAGCGGAGGCTTGAGATGAGTACGAGTACATTTTACAATAGATTAGCTACTGATTCGATTGCGCAACTGAGTACACAGCAGATCAGTGGTATGTCAACGGATGATTTGGTCCTTTTCAGTACGGCACAGATTCAGGCCATAACCAGTGACGGCCTGAATGTACTCAACTCGACCCAGTTGCAGGTACTCGACTCTGCTCATCTTCAGGTGCTGACAACTGTTCAGGTGGCCAATCTTAATACCTCGGCACTGAACCTGCTCAGCTCGGCACAGATTTCTGCCCTGACCACGAGCCAAATTAAGGTCATCAATGTTGACGATCTGAATGTCTTGGTAACGGCCAACCTCCAAGCCATTACGACCGCAGATATTGCCGCTCTGAAAACATCGCAGATTGCTGGTTTTACCACAACGGTACTGAGTTCGATGACGACGGCTCAGATACTGGCGCTCAACACAGCCCAGGTTCAGGCCATCGGCAGCGATAATCTGAACGCCCTCGGTTCTTCCAACCTTCAGGCCATTGGTACCGATGATATTCGGGCGTTAAAAACAATACAGGTAAATAATTTCGACACGGCTGTGTTGACCAAGATGGCCACCGCACAGCTGGCGGCCATGACGACGTCCCAGTTTCAAGCCCTCAATTCGGAAAACCTCAACGCCTTGGGGAGCATTAATGTACAGGCATTTACCACTGCCGATATCGCTTCCATTTCTGTTTCCGAGATGGCAGCCCTTGCCACAACCTTTACCTCAACCCTCAGCACCGCCCAAATAAAGGCACTTCAGAATGATGTCATTGCACGGTTAAGCAGTGAACAGCTGGGGTCTATGCGAACCGATGAGATTGCCGCTTTGACCACGGCGCAGGTGCACTACCTGTCCAGTGATGATCTGAATGCCCTTGGTTCGGTAAACATGCAGGCCTTCGGGTCCGACGACCTTCGTGCATTGACGGCCACCCAGATATCCAATCTGACCGCTTCGGCACTGGGCAACATGAGTACGGTTCAGATGACCAAGCTGACGAATGATCAACTGCAGGCCATAGGGAGTGACGCGCTGAATGCACTCCAGACAAATAATCTGCAGGCACTGAATCAGGCCGAAATAATCGTCCTGTCAACGGCTCAGATAGCAGCACTGGGTACTGCCGTATTAAGCAATCTTACGACACGCCAGATCAGCTGGTTAACGACGGATCAGATCAAGGCCATCGGTAGTGATAATCTGAACAGTCTCTCCCAAAACAATCTGAATGCGTTAAACTCCGATGAAGTTATGGCTCTTTCGGCACTTCAGTTGGGGGCATTGAACACCACGGTGCTCAATAATATGACCAGTCGCCAGCTCGGTTGGTTGACGCCGGATACCCAGATCAAAGCCATCGGTAGTGATGCCCTCAACGCCCTGACCTCCACAACACTGCGAGCCCTCAATTCTGCTGAAATCTCGGCACTGACGGCGGATGCGAATCAGGTCGGTGCCATGGGGAGTACGGTTCTTAATAACTTGGGTACCCAGCAGATGCGGTGGCTGACCAACGATCAGGTGCAGGCTCTTAACAGTGATGCCCTGAACGGACTTAACTCAACTAACCTGCAGGCGTTAACTTCCGTTGAAATCGGTGCCCTGACGACCGCTCAGGTAACCGCCCTGACCACCACCGCCCTTGGCAGGCTTGCCACTGCCGAGGTCGGATACCTTTCCGTCGATGCCGTGAATGCACTCTCATTGGGTCAGCTGAATGCGTTGAGTGCCGGGCAGGTCGCCGCCCTCACCACCGCCCAGATTCAGACGCTCAGTAGTGACAATATTAATGCCCTGAGTTCGGTGAATTTGCAGGCGATCAACAGTGCCGATATCCGTGCCCTGACCGATGTGCAGCTGAGCGGATTTAGTACCTCCCTGCTGAATACCCTGAGCAGCACCCAGTTGGTTGCTTTCAAGACCGAGCAGATTCAGCTGTTAACCAGTACGGATCTGAATGCCCTGACATCGGTTCAGTTGCAGGCTCTGACTTCCGTTGAGGTTCGTGCCCTGACCAGTACTCAGCTGTCCAACTTGACCGGAACAATACTCAATGCCATGACGACCGCTCAGATTGCCAATCTGACCACCGACCAGGTGACCGTCCTCGGGAGTGATGCCCTCAATGCGCTGCTGACAACAAACCTGAATGCCCTGACCAGCGTTGAAGTGCGGGCACTGACGTCACTCCAGATCGGTGCTCTGAGCACAACCGCCATTAATCGGTTAAATCAGGCACAGTTGACAAAGTTGACCACCGATCAGCTGCAGGCGCTCAGTAGTGATGACTTGAACAACCTTGCTTCGGTGAGTCTGCAGTACTTCGATTCAGCCCAGATCGGTGCCTTAACAACGCTTCAGCTCTCCACCCTGACGACTACCGCTCTGAACAACATGAGTGTAACGCAGCTCGCTAAGCTGACCAGTGATCAGATTCAGGGGATCACCAGTAGCGACCTGAACGGTCTGACCTCTTTGAACCTGCAGGCCCTGAGTACGGCGGCGATTCGTGCCCTGTCTGCCAGTCAGCTGACCGCCCTGAGTACGGTGGCGGTCAGTGTGTTGAGCACCAGCCAGATACAGGCACTGACAACTGATGCCGTGCATAATCTGGGTACCGCTCAGGTGAGCAGTCTGACCACCACCCAGATGGTGGCTCTCACAACCGGTCAGGTTCAGGCACTGAGCGGCAGCAGTCTGAATGCACTCTCCTCCACCAGTCTGCAGAATCTGTCGTCGTCCGACATACTCGCCCTGTCTGGTACACAGTTTGCAGCAATGGGAACCTCCGTTCTCAATAATCTGGGTGTCAATCAGGTTGCTCTCATTACCACAGAACAGATCCAGTCCCTGAACAGTACCAACCTGAATGCCCTCTCTTCCAACAGTATGCAGGCTCTGAGTACGGCAGTGATTCGGGCACTGACCACCGGTCAGTTGCAATCTCTTGCCACCCAGGCTTTAAATGGCATGAGTACCCAGCAGGTTGTAGCCCTGAGCAGTGACCAGATTAAAAAGCTCACCAGTACCGATCTCAATGCACTGACCACGGGTAACCTGCAGGCTCTTACCTCCGTGCAGATTCAGGCACTGACAGCGGCACAGGTGGGGGCACTTGCCACTACAGTCCTCAATAATATGATCTCCGGGCAGGTGGCCAAATTAACCACCAGCCAGATTCAGTCGCTGAATAGCAAGGATCTGAACGCACTCACCTCAACGACGATGCAGTGGCTCTCGTCGGCTCAGGTGCAGTCGTTGACGGCGAACCAGATAGGTAACTTCTCTACTCAGGTTCTCAATAACATGGGGGGGAGCCAGCTGGCAAACCTGAGTGTTACCCAGATTCAGGCCATCAGTAGCACCGCACTCAACAGCATGACTCAGGGGACTCTCCAGTCACTGACCTCGACGGAGATACGGGGACTCAAGGCCAGTCAGGTAAGTGCCCTCAACAGTACCATTGTCAGTGAGTTGAGCAGCAGCCAGATTCAGGCGTTGACCGTGTCAACCATCGCGGGTCTCAACACGGTACAGATCAACGGCCTGACCACCAGCCAGTTTGCCGCCATGTCGACGGCACAGCTTCAAGCCCTGAGCAGTGACGACCTGAACGCCCTCACTGCGGGTACTCTTCAGGCCTTGAGCACTACTGTTATCGATAGCCTGTCGGTGGGCCAAATTGGTAATTTCTCCACGACACAGATTAATAACCTGACCACCAGCCAGTTGGCCTCCCTCGGGACGGCTCAGATACAGGCCATCAGCACCGACGATCTGAACGCCCTGGTTACCACAAGCGTTCACGCACTCATTCAGTCTGAAGTACAGGCACTGACTGCCGTTCAGCTCTCGTCGTTGACCACGGCGGCACTGAACAATTTTACCGCGACACAGCTAAACTACCTGACCTCGGTGCAGATGCAGGCACTGCCCTTTTCGGATCTTGATGCCCTGCTCACCACCACGCTTCAGCAGCTATCCGTGGACGAAATTGCCGCTCTCTCCGGTGATCAGGTAAGTCAACTCGGTACCACCACCCTGAGTATGCTGACCACCACCCAGATGAATAACCTGTCGAGCTCCGCCGTGGGGAGTCTGAGCAATCTGCAGGTTGGTGCCCTGGGAACTACCCTATTATCCAACTTGACAGCCGCCCAGTTTCAGGCACTGTCTGCCGATACGCTGAACTCACTTACCACCACGGTGTTAACGCAGATTAGTAATAGCAACGTCATGGGGATTTCGGTCTCAGCAATTTCCAATTTGGCGACAGCCCAGTTAAATCAGTTTACCACCAGTCAGCTGAGTAGCTTGACAACGGCTCAGATGCAGGCACTGCTGGCTTCGGAGCTTGACGCCCTGACCTCAATCAACCTCCAGTCGTTTACCGGCACGGAAATTGCCGCCTTGACCTCGGATCAGGTCTCTTTGCTGGCCACGACGACCCTGAGTAATCTGACCACCACCCAGATGTCCAATCTGTCCAGTTCGGCGGTTCATAGTCTCACCAACGCCCAGTTGGTCAGCGTTACCGCGCTGCTGGCACCGCTGTCGACTATTCAAATTGCTGGCCTTACCGCCACTACGCTCAATAATCTTGGCTCGGTTGCACTGCAGACACTGAGCAACGGCGATATGCGTGCCATCGCTCCGGCAACCCTCAACGGTTTGAATAGCGTTACCCTTAACGATTTTTCCGTAAGCCAGATGGCCGTATTAACCAGTGCACAGATTCAGGCACTGTCAGTCTCAAAAATAGACGCCCTTACAACCGTAAACCTCCAGGCGTTGCTCCAGAGCGAAATCGGCTACCTGACGACCGATCAGGTGTCTCAGTTAAGTACAACCACGCTGAGCAATCTGTTACCCAACCAGATTCGGGGACTGTCAACCGCTGCCATTAGTAATCTGACCATTCCGCAGATTAATAATCTGGGTACCAGTCAGATGCTTGGGCTGACAACGGCTCAGCTACGGGCTCTCAGCTCAACTGAGATCAATAGTATGAGCAGCACCAACCTGCAGGTGTTGACCGCCGGTGAGGTGGCTGCCCTGTCGACCGTTGTCATCAATAACCTGACCACCAGTCAGTTGGCTCAGTTGACGACCTTCCAGTTGGGATGGCTCAGCACGGCTCAGGTGCAGGCACTGAACGGGGCAACACTGGAAACACTCTCTTCAACCAGTATGCAGCTACTCTCTGCGTCGGAAATCAGGGCTTTCACCACCTCCCAGGTGACCACCACGGTGCTGAGCAAGTTGTCAACAACCCAAGTACAGGCACTGCCGACGGCCACCATTAATGCTCTGTCGACGGGTCAGTTGGCCGGTCTGAGCACTTCCCAGATGGTTGTTCTGACAACTGCCCAGGTTCAGGCGTTGAGCAGCAATGCTCTTAACTCACTGTCAACCAACAGTCTCAGGGCACTGACCTCCAGCGAGGTGGTGGCACTCTCGACAGCACAGATAAACGCTCTCAATTCGACGGCACTGAACAACATGACAAGTGCTCAGTTGGCTGCCTTTACGTCGGCGCAGGCCCAGGCACTCACTACCGTTGATCTGCAGGGGATTACCTCGACCAACCTGCAGGCGTTGAGCAGTGATAACATCGTTGCCCTCACCACAGACCAGTTGACGGCACTGACCGCAACAACCCTGAATAAGTTGAGCACGACCCAGTTAGCTTCCCTGACTACGGCCGAATTCCAGATACTGAACTTCAGTAATCTGACCGGTCTGAATAGTATTAACCTTCAAGCACTTACCACGGCTGACATTGCCACGGTGAGCAGTGACCAGGTTACCAGCCTGACCACCGCCTTTATCAGCAATCTGAGCACGACGCAGTTGGTGGCCTTGACGCCGGCGGCTCTCAATAACCTGTCAACCACCCAGTTCACCAGCATGGGGACGTCACTTATGGCGGCTCTCACCTCCGATCAGGCGGCTGCTCTCAGCGTTAATGAGTTGAACGCCATTACTTCGGTTAACCTGCAGGTCATGAGCAGTGACGCCGTGACGGCATTGAGCGATGTCCAGCTTGCCGCCATCGGGACTAATCTGCTCAACAGAATGAGTACGGCTCAGATGTCGCTGCTGACAACCGTTCAGGTGCGGGCGTTGGGGAGCAGTGTGCTGAATGCTCTCTCTTCAACCAATCTGCAAGCCCTCGGCTCCGATGATGTACAGTCGCTTTCAACGGTACAGATTAGTGGCATTGTCTCGGCAACCCTCAATAAGTTGAGTACGGCACAGATGTCCGTGTTGACGGCTTCTCAGGTGCAGGCTCTCTCCAGTGTCCATTTGAACGGGCTTATCACCGGTAACCTGCAGGCACTTACCACGGACACTATTGCCGCGCTTACCACGGCTCAGCTGGGAAGTGTCTCAACCAATCTGCTTAACAATCTGTCCTCGGCACAGGTGGCCGCATTAACGTCGACTGAATTCAAAGCACTGTCAACCGATGTCTTGAACGCCCTTACCAGTACTACCTTACAGGAGCTTGCCACCGCAGCGGTGGCAACGTTGACTACTGCCCAGATTAGTGCCCTGTTCACCACCTTTACATCGGCACTGAGCAGTGACCAGATCAAGGTGCTCTCCACCGCCGACATAGTGAGCCTGAGCAGTGAGCAAGCCACTACGCTGACCACAAGCCAACTGGCCGCATTGACCACCGCCCAGGCACGGGCTTTGAGCAGCGATAATCTGAACGCCCTCTCTTCGAATTCGCTGCGGGCGCTGAGCAGTGATGATGTTGCTGCCTTAAGTGCTGCCCAGATTGCGGCCTTTGATCCAGAGGTTCTCAATAGCCTGACCGTCGGACAGATGGCGGCGCTCGGTACGACCCAGATCAAGGCCATCTCGACGGATAACCTGAACGGTTTGACATCGACAAATCTTCAGGCTTTTGTGTCCACAGAAATCGGAGCCTTAAGCACCCTGCAGCTGAGTTCACTGTCCACCACTGTGCTGAATGGCATGACTTCCAGCCAACTGAGATGGCTCCGGAGTGATCAGATTCAGGCGTTGGGTAGTGAGGCACTGAACGCCCTTACCAGCACCAGTATTCAAGCCCTGAACAGTGTGGAAATCGGGGCATTGACGACGGCGCAGATCACGGCACTTTCGGCCGATGTGCTTAATAGATTAACCAGCGATCAGGCGGCAGCCTTAGGGAGTGCCCAGGTTCGTGCCTTGAACAGTGAAGGCTTGAACGGACTGAACTCAAGCAATCTTCAGGCCTTTGATACCATTGATATCGCCGCACTCAGTACCGCTCAGTTAAGCGCGGTGAATAGCAGCTTCCTGAATAATCTGTCCACCCTCCAGGTGGCCGCCCTGTCCACAACTGAATTCCGGGCCTTGGGCACGGACAACCTCAATGCGCTGAACAGTACCAATGTGCGGGCCTTTACCACGGCAGCGGTGGCAACACTTACCTCAAGCCAGCTCAGTGACCTGAATACCTCCTTTGTTGCCGCCCTTGCCACGGCGCAGGTAAAAGCACTGTCAACCAGCTTCATCGGTAGCCTGAACATTGAGCAGATGACCGCTCTCAGCAGCGCTCAGGTTGCAGCATTGACCACGGCTCAGACGCGGGTACTGGCTACGGACAACCTTAATTCTCTTGAATCGCTCCGCATGCAGGCTATGACAACCGATGACATTCGGGCACTCACCTCCGTTCAGATCAATTCCCTGACGACGGCGGCATTAAATAATCTGAGCACCCGTCAGTTGTCACTGCTGGGTACCGATCAGGTTAGGGCAATCAGCAGCGACGATCTGAATGTACTGAATTCCGTCGGTCTGCAGGCATTGGTCTCGTCAGAGGTCATGGCTCTTTCGACACTTCAGCTGAATAACATCACCACCGCAATTCTCAATAATCTGACCAGTCGGCAGGTGGGGTGGCTCACTTCTAGCCAGCTACAGGCCATCGGCAGTGATACGTTGAACGGCATGACGTCACTCAATCTGCAGACCATGACCTCTACTGAAATCGGTTTCCTCTCGACAACGCAGGTAGAAAATCTGACCACGGCAATCCTGAATAATCTGACGACGCGCCAGATTGGCTGGTTGAACGCGGCGCAGATTCAGGCCATGGGGAGCAGTGAGCTGAACAGTATTGCGTCACTGAACCTGCAGGCATTCACCTCGGCCGAGTTGGCTGCCCTGACCACGGCTCAGATTTCTTCACTGGACACAGTTGCCCTCAATAACCTGTCAACCAGACAGCTGGGCTGGCTCCGTTCCGATCAGATTCAGGCACTCACCAGTGGCGAACTGAACGGTTTGACGACTGCCAACCTTCAGGCGTTCGTTTCTGCTGAGATCATGTCCTTGAGTACGGATCAGATTGCCGTCTTATCAACCGGTCTGCTCAACGGTTTGACTACCCGTCAGATCAGCTGGTTAACCACCGATCAGGTGCGGGCACTGGGGAGTGATAGCCTGAATGCACTCTCCTCGATCAACATGCGCGCACTGAACAGTAGTGATATTGCCGCCTTGACGACAGATCAGATTAGTAATTTCAATACCACGGCGCTTAACGCCTTAAGTAGTCGCCAAATCTCCCAGTTGGGGAGCGATCAGCTGCGTGCTATTCCGACGGATAGTCTGAATAATCTCATTGATGTCAATCTTCAGGCCATCGGTACGGTAAACATTCAGACATTGACGACGGAGCAGGTGAATAATTTTAGTACGGTTCTGCTGAACAGCCTGAAGACAGCACAGGTTGCCGCCCTGACCAGCGTTCAGATTCAGGCCATCTCTAGTGCGGATCTGAATGCCCTGGGTTCCGCTAACTTCAGAGCACTGAGTACGGATCAGATAGCTGCCCTGACGACGGCTCAGATAAGCTCCTTTGATACAACGGTAATCGACAAATTGAGCAGCCTGCAGCTGGCCTCGTTAACAACGGCCGAGTTCCGGGCACTGGGGACGGCGAACCTGAGTGCCATGAGTGTTTCCAACGTTAAGTCACTCAGCACGGCGGCAATTGCCTCCCTGACCGCTACCCAGTTGAGTGCTCTGGGTACCTCGTTCAGTTCGGGACTCAGCACCGTTCAGATTGGTGTATTGAGTACGGCAGATATGCTCAACCTCACCACGGATCAGGTTGCTGCCCTGAGCATAGATCAATTGGGTGCCCTGTCAACGGCTCAGGTTCGTGCCCTCAATACCAATGCTATTAATGCCCTGAATTCCACCAAGCTACAGACATTAAGCTCGGATGATATTTTGGCACTGTCCACTGCACAGGTTAAGGCGTTCTCTACAGATGTTCTTAATAACCTTTCTTCTGCCCAGATCACCATACTGACCAGTGTGCAGATTCCGGCCATTAGCAGTGCTGACCTGAACGCCCTGACGACCGTTACCATGCGACTTCTGAGCACTGGTGAAATCCGTGCCCTGACCACCGCTCAGATCAACCAGTTGAGCACCGCCGCCTTAAACGGCATGAGCACCACCCAGTTAGCTTCCCTGTCGACCGTTCAGGTGCGTGCTCTCAGTGCCACGGATCTCAATGCCCTGACCAGTAACAACATGCGGGTTTTGACGACGGCAGAGACTGCTGCGTTGACCACCGAGCAGGTTGCTGCCCTGACGACCAGTGCCCTGTACGGCATGAGTACCAGCCAGTTGTCACATTTGACCACGGGTCAGGTTCAGGTCATTGGGAGTGACAGCCTCAATAGTTTGGGTTCCGTCAATCTCCAGGCATTTTCCACCGCTGAAATTGCTGCTCTGACGTCAGGCCAGGTGAGTGGCTTGTACACAACCATGGTTCAAGCCCTCGGTACGGCGCAGGTTGCTGCCCTGTCACCGGCGAACATTACTCTCATGGCCGGTGCCCAGATTAACAGTTGGAACACCGCCCAGTTCAGTGCTTTGACCAGTGCCCAGACCCGTGCCCTGAGTAGTGATAATATTATCGGCCTCGGTTCTGCCAATATGCGGGCACTCGGTACCGAGGATATCCGGAACCTGACAACTGATGTGATCGCGGTCTTTACTACAACCGCTCTCACCAATATGAGCACAACCCAGTTGTCGGCTCTGACAACGGCTCAGGTTAAAGCCCTCACGGCAGACCACCTGATGTCTCTTGGCTCCACCAATATGCAGTCGCTGACCACGGCGGAGGTTGCTACGCTGACCACTGATCAGATCAGCGGTGTGAACAGCAGCACCCTGAGCGGTCTTGCCACCAGCCAGATTAAGGCCTTGACAACGGCTGTGATCGACGTACTGACCACCTCCCAGTTGAACGGTTTAGGCACTGCACTGCTTGCCCAGCTCTCCACTGTGCAGATTCAGGCCATTGGCAGTGAGGCTCTGAATAGTCTTACCCCGGGTAATCTCCAAGCGTTTACCCCGGCAGAAATAGCCGCCTTTGACAACGAGCAGGTGACTTCGCTGACCACCGCTGCTCTGAATGGTCTCACGAGCATTCAGCTGCAGTCATTTACGGTCAACCAGATGACCCAGCTGACTTCGGCGGAGCTGAATTCACTGAATTCCACCAATATGCCGGCACTGACTACGGTGGAAATTCGGGCACTGACCACCGGACAGTTATCCGATCTCAACTCCAGTGCCTTACACAATATGAGCTCCCGTCAGGTCGGCGCACTGAGTGCGACGCAGGTTGCCGTGCTGAGTGCCGACGCACTGAATGGTCTCGTGTCGACCAGCTTGCAGGCCATTGGATCAACGGCTATCCGTGCCCTGACCACCGATCAGGTCAGTGCCTTGAACACAACTGCGCTGAATGGCATGAGTACCTATCAGATTGCCATGTTGGGTACCGGTCAGATTCAGGCATTGGCGGGTGATACGCTGAATGGTTTCGATCCGAGTCATCTGTTGGCACTGAGCTCTACGGAGGTTGCTGCTTTGACACCACTGCAGATAACCGGGCTGAATACGACCACCGTTAGTACCCTTTCGAACAATCAGGTGAGGGCTCTTACGACGCTGGATATCAACGTATTCAATAGTATTCAGTTGAATAGTCTGACTGTGTCACAGATGGCTGCCCTTTCGAGTGGCCAGGTGCGGGCACTGAGCAGCGATGGCGTCAATGCATTGACCTCCACCAACATGCAGGCGATGACGTTGGCAGAGCTGAAGGGGTTAAGTACAACCCAGGTATCAAATTTCTCAACCTCGGTTCTCAACGGTATGACGACCTATCAGGTTGCGTCGCTGAATACCGCCTTGATTCCGTCCCTGACCAGTACCAATCTGAACGCACTGACCTCCACCATTCTGCGGGCGGTTGCCACGGCGGCGGTGAAAGCTCTGACCACGGATCAGGTTAATGCCTTTACCACCACCGCTGTCAGTTATCTGACCAGTGCCCAGGTGAAGGCACTGACCACCGCCGAAATAACGGCCATGACAGCCGCTCAGTTCAATAGTATGAGCGCGGCAGTGATGGGGGTACTGGGGACTGCACAGGTACGGGCACTCACGACGGATGCCCTGAATGCAATCAGTTCCACCAACATCCAGGCGTTGAACTCAGTTGATATACGGAGCCTTACCACGGCACAAATTAATGCCCTGAATACTACCGGTATTACCAATCTGAGCGTGGCGCAGTTGACTTCGCTGACCACCGCTGAAATTCAGGCACTGAAAGCCGGTAGTATCAATGCACTTTCTCTTGGTCAGGTGCTTGATTCGGTGACGCTGCAGCCGCTCAATACCGTGAATATTCAGACCTTATCCACCGCCCAGGTGGCGGCATTCACCACCGGTCAGATTAATGGTTTCAGTACCACGACTATTAGCCTCTTGACGAACGTGCAGCTCAAAGCGTTGACCACGGCCGAGATTAACAGCCTCAATACGGCCCAGTTCGGCAGCTTGAGTTCTGCACAAATAACCCTGTTGAGCGTGGGGCAGATCGCCGCACTCAACGCTGCTGATCTGAACAGTATGAGCTCGGCCAATCTTAATGTGCTCACCACACCGTCGGTGCGTGCCCTGACCACCGCTCAGGTTAATGCGCTGACGAGTGCAACCCTGAATCAACTGACATCTGTTCAGGTGGGGATGCTTACTACTTCTCAGATCCGCTCGATGAACAGTACCGCCTTGAACGGGCTCTCCACAACAAATCTGACTGTGCTTTCCACGGCGGCGGTGCGCAGTCTGTCCACAGCTCAGATTAACGCCTTGGCAGTATCGCAGATCAACCAGCTGCTCTCTTCACAGGTGGTGTCGCTGACGTCGATACAGATTGCTGCCCTCAGTACGACCGCTCTTAACACCATGAGCACGGTTAGTCTGGTTCTGTTGACGTCGGCACAGGTCGCCTCCCTTTCTACAAATCAGATGGGAGCACTTACCACCAGTACCTTGAATTCATTGACAATCGGACAGATGGCTGCCCTGACCACCGGTCAGGTTCGAGTGTTGCCGGCCAGTGAATTTGATGCGCTGACAACAACCAATCTACGGGCGTTGTCAACAGCAGATGTGCGCGCCCTGACCACCGCCCAGATCAATGGCCTGGGCACAGCGGTGCTCAACAGTATGACCTCTGCACAGTTGGGAGCCCTGACCACCGCACAGGTTCGTGCCATCAGCACCACCGACCTGAATGTCCTGTCAACTGCCAGTCTACAGGCCTTTAATACGGCAGATGTCAGGGCACTGTCCACAAGTCAGATCAATTCGCTGGCAACGACACTGTTCGCCAACATGAGTACCGCCCAGGTGAGTGCCTTGACCACCGACCAAGTTCGTAACCTGACTCCGGCTATGCTCAACGCACTGGGCACAACCAACCTTGTCAAGCTGAATACCGCCGACATTGCGGCCTTAACCACCGCACAGGTTGTGGGACTTACTACGACTTCAATCGTAGCCCTGTCCACTGCACAGGTGAAAGCGATGACTACCACGGACATAGCGGCTATTCATACGGCCTATCAAGCTCAGCCGCCGTTTACCACAGCACAGATAGCAGCTATGACAAATGACCAGATTACAAAGCTGACGACGTCACCAATCGTCCTGAACCTCGATGGACTGGGGATTAAAACCGTTGCCGTGTCTGCGGGGATCAATTATGACCTCAACGCTGACGGCACTGCTGAAAATGTCGGTTGGCTCACTTCCGGCAGTGGTTTCCTGGTACGGGATGTCAATAACAATGGTGTCATCGACAATGGTAGTGAGTTGTTTGGTACCTCAACGGTTATGCCGGATGGCAGTATTGCACCCGATGGTTTTGCCGCACTGGCTGCCGTTGATTCAAATAAAGATGGCGTGATCAATAGTGCTGATGCCGCCTGGAACAGTCTCAGGGTCTGGGTTGATGGTAACAGTGACGGTGTGTCACAACCCTCTGAACTGTTTACTCTCTCGTCACTGGGAGTGGCAGAGATGGGTCTGAATGCGGTCAAAACGACTATCGCCAATAATGGCAACTTCATTCTGCTGGATTCAACCTACAAGACCACTGATGGCACGGTTCATGACCTTGCCGATGTGTACTTTGGTTTCAGTGACCCTGCCGGTCCACAGGTGCTGGCACCGCAGTTGGCCGCCGGGCTTGCCCAAAACGATATCACCACACTGGCCGGTGCGGCCAAGCCGGTGGATGTCTTTAACGGAACGGTGCCGGTCCCGTTCAATACCTCAGTCATTGCTCCCGTCGTGCTGGATACCACCGTTCTGAATGGGGCACCCACTGAGGCGGCCGTTCTGACCGGGCAACAGACTGTCTGGAAGCCTGCCGGAACCATGATGGTGTACGGCGATGACCACAAGAGCGGCGTGGTCGTGCCGCAGTCGACTCATGTGCCGACAGGGCCGAAGGATTTTTTGAGTTGATTATTTAAGAGTATGTAGTAATTTGACGCTGAGCCACAGAATATCGTGGCTCAGCGTTTTTGAGTTTCGTGTCGCTTATGACACTCGTTCGTGAAAGGGAGCCGCTTATGGTCAATGGCAGTAAGGGAACAGATAATGATGCAGAGGTGATTGAAGCTCTTGAGCTGGCTCGTCAGGGCACCCTGGATCTGGTGCCATTGATGGGGCTTGCTGACCGTCTGGTAGCTGCCGGTCGTCGGGGTGAGGCCATTGCAATCTATCAGGTCTGGATCGAGCGATCCATACATCCTTTTACCTATGTCGCCTGTTTTAACTGCGGTGTGCTGGCGTCGGCAGAAGGTCAGCCAGAGCTGGCTGAGCTTATGTATCGGAATGCACTTACGCTCAATGCGGATCTGGTACAGGCCCGGATGAATCTGGCTAATTGCCTGGAACAGCGGGGGGTCGCAGAGGAGGCGTTGGCACAGTGGCGGATCGCACTGGCTTTTGAAGGAATGGAACTGCCGGAGAACCGCTCACTTCAACTGCATGCCTTGAATAATCTGGGACGGTTGCTTGAAACAGAGAAAAAATATCAGGATTCTCTGGCCGCACTGGAGGAGAGTTTTGCCATAGACCCGACGCAAAAGGATGTGCTCCTTCATCTGGTGCATTTGCGGCAGAAAATGTGTTACTGGCCTATTTACAATCCACCGGAGGGGATTACCCGGCAGGAGATGATCAACGGGACGTCGCCGCTGGCATCGGTGGCCGCCTTTGATGATCCACCGCTCCAACTTTCCATTGCCAAACGGTTTGTGGCGCATAAGTATTCGTTGGAAACTGGTAATCTGGCGTCTCCTGTCGGTTATGGTCACGACCGGATCAGAGTAGGCTATCTGTCGTCGGACTTTTGTCTCCATGCTGTATCGCTGTTGACGGTTCAGCTTTTTGAACTGCACGATCACGAACAATTTGAAATATATGGTTTCTGCTGGAGCCGAGAGGATGGCACACCCCTGCGGAGGCGGGTGATCTCGGCCATGGATCAGTTTATCTCCATCGGGCAGATGGGGGATCGGGAGGCTGCCGAATGTATCCGCTCACATGAAATTGATATTTTAATCGATCTTCAGGGGTTGACCTCGGGGGCACGGCCACAGATTCTTTCCTATCGACCGGCACCGGTACAGATTACCTATCTTGGCTTCACCGGTACCACCGGTTTGCCCTGGATCGATTATGTTATCTCCGATAAATACCTGATTCCCGAGGAGTTGGCTCCGCATTTCATGGAAAAACCACTCTGGATGCCGAACTGTTTTCAGGTGAGTGATGTGAAGCGGGAGTCTGCGACAGCACCGACGCGACAAGAAAACGGTCTGCCGGAAGAGGGGTTTATCTTCTGTGCGTTTAATAATAATTACAAGTATACGCCGGAGATGTTTGCCGTCTGGATGAACATCATCAAGCGGGTGCCGGGAAGTGTCCTCTGGATTCTTGCTGATAACGAATGGGCAGAGGAAAACCTTATTGCGGCTGCCACTGGTCATGGTGTTGAGAGCAACAGGCTGGTATTTGCAGTCCGGGCGGCTCCCCCCTATTATCTTGCCCGTTACCTGATTGCGGATCTCTTTCTGGATACTTTTCCGTTCAATGGTGGCACAACTGCCAATGATGCGCTCTGGATGGGGCTGCCACTGCTGACCTGCTCGGGCAAAACGTTTGCATCGCGCATGGCGGGTAGCCTGCTTGCCAATCTTGGTCTTCCAGAATTGATTACGTCCAGCTTTGCCGACTATGAAGAACGTGCGGTGCAGTTGGCTACTAACCCGGGGCAGATTGAAATCCTTAAGAAAAAACTACAACTGAATAAAATAACTTCTCCCGTTTTTGACATTCCCCGTTTTGTCAGGGATTTGGAAGGTACGTATCGCAACCTTGCGAAAGAAACTGCCCGTGACGGTGAAGCTTTTCTTGACCGGCAACAGATAGCCCTGGCAGGGTTTGACGGTCTCGACAATAAAGCGGAGAAGGTAACGCCGGTGAAACAGCTCCGGCAGAAGGATGTGGCGCTGGTTGCGGTGGTGCAGAACCGGGGGCCTTGGATAGTTGAGTGGCTGGCTTTTCATCTGCAAGTCGGGTTCAGCCGGTTTTACCTGTATACCCATCAGTGCAGTGATGAGACGACGGAGATACTGTTGAGGCTTGCCAGCCGTTATTCGATTACCGTTCATGAAATCGGTGTCCACGAGCGTCCCCATGCGGTCTGTTACCAACATGCCTACAACAGTTACGGTGGACTGGTTGACTGGATGGCTTTTGTTGAGGAGCATGAATTCCTGTTTTCACCTTCGGATCGTCTGATCGGCGATGCCCTGTCACGGTTTGAAGAACAGTCACTGTCAGCCTTGGCAACATATTCTGTTTGCTATGGCGGGGGAGGGCATCTACAGGAGCCTGACGGGCTTATTCTTGAGAACTATCAGCGCCACAGCGGGAGCGACTTTGTGCCAAACCGGCAGGTAAGGTCAATTGTTCGGGGAAGGCAGGAGGGTATTGTTACCACAGACTCACGGATTTTTACCACTCCGCATGGAACCTATGATGAACGTAATCGACCGGTTGATGGTGGGCTTATGGCTCAGATGGAACCATCTTGTGCCTCTTTACGGGTCAATCGCTATCTGCAGGGATACGACCATTTCTGTGGGAGGAACAATATTGTGTCTGATGCCGACAATGCGGTTGTTGATGGCCGCTACGCCCGGTTCGATAGGAATGAGCTGGATGACGGCGTGATGTATCATTACCTGCTTCCGCTGAAATTAAAAGTCAGGGAGCTTCGTTCCGTACTGGCTTCATCACCGGGAAGCCGGTGAAAAAGCCCGTACGGAACGGGTTGCTGTCCGTACTTGACACCCCTGTGTACTCAGGCTAGAGTGACCTATGGATTCCAATGTTAAGCTGCATATAATTGTTTACTCATCTGAAAGCCGTGCTGCCTGTGAAGAGGGGTATCTTGCCCTCGATAATGTGGATAATGAACGGCCTGACTGGCGTGAATACTGGCCCATACGGCGTTTTCTCCTGAATACGGAGCTTCAGCCGGATACGTTGTACGGTTTTTTTTCACCAAAGTTCAAAAGCAAAGTGGGGCTTTCGCCGGCTGAGGTGGTGGGCTTCATTCGGAACAGCGACCGAAATGCCCAGGTGTTTACCTTTAGTCCCCAGCCGGATATGGGAGCCTTCTTTCTCAACGTCTTTGAACAGAATGAACTGTTTGATCCCGGTTTTCTTGGGATGGCGCAGGAGTTACTCACCACGGTTGGCTATGAGGTTGACCTCGGTTCCCTCGTGATGGATTCCCGTCACACGGTTTTCAGTAACTATATCGTCGCTACCAGGGCTTTCTGGATTGCCTGGCTGGAGCTCTGTGAGAAGATTTTTCATTTCTGCGAACGGGGTGGCACGGCTCTGGCCAACCAGATGAATGGGGGAACCACCTATCAGGGGATTCCCCGGAAAGTCTTTCTTATTGAGCGAATCGCTCCTCTCCTGCTAAGAACCGCTCGTTGGAGTATTCACCCCTATAATACGTTCGCCTGTGCCTGGTCAGCCCTTGGCACCAGCCGTTTTCCCCAGGAGGCGGTTATCAGCGATGCGCTTAAATTAGCTTATAATGAACTGAAGTTTCCGGAGTATTACGCCGGTTTTTCAGAAATAAGAAAAAAAGTATTTTTCCCCAATTCACAGGAGTAGCAGGAGTAACCGGACGGGGTGAATTGTGCCTCTGCCCGGGTACTGTCTGAAAGGAGCTGACATGGCCGGACGATTAATTACTGATCTGCACCATAATAAAATTGGTAAAGTGAGTGATAAGTGGGACTCCTACCTGGGGTATTATGACTCTCTGTTTGGAGCGTTACAGGATGCGCCGATTGCAATGCTTGAGATCGGTGTGCAGAATGGTGGGTCACTGGAAACCTGGACCAGGTTTTTCACTGCCGGCAAGATATTTATCGGTTGTGACATCAATCCGGCCTGTGGTGCCCTCCAGTACACGGATCCTCGTGTCAATGTCATCATTGGTGATGCCAACAGTTTGCCGGCATACCGGTCGATCTGCTCCCTCTCTTCGGAATTTGATATTGTGATCGACGACGGTTCCCATGTTTCGACCGACATCCTTAATTCTTTTGTAAACTATTTTCCCTTGGTAAAGCCGGGGGGGCTTTATGTTGTCGAAGATACCCATACCCTCTACGAGAGTGCCTACGGGGGGGGGATACTTAATGAGTTCAGTGCCTATGCTTTTTTTAAAAAACTGGTTGATGTCGTTAACTTCCAGTTTTGGCAAAAAGAGCTTGCTATCAATACCTATCTGCGGAGCTTTTTTCCGCTTGATCAAACGCCGGGCTTCATTGGTGAGGGGTGGATAGAGTCAATCGAATTCAGAAATTCTATCATAACCATTAAAAAATCGTTGCACCCGGGACACGATAAACTTGGCAGCCGGGTCATTGTTGGTACCGTTGCCCAGGTTCATCAGTTTTAAATTTTGTGAAAGCTTTACAATTATGTGAAAATCTTATAAAGATACTATCTGCAATACATGAGTTAAAAGTAATAGGAGGTCTCTGATGATACTCTACACACAGACACGGGCACGTATGGTTACCTGCGTGACATTTTTCATCTCTCTGACAATTATTCTGGCTGGATGCGGCGGCGGTGGAGGAGGCGGCGGCGGTGTCGGAGATCCGACGCGCCAGATGGGGGGTGCCAAACAGGGGGTTGCGTTGGCATTGACTAATCCGGTCGTGAGTACCTTTGTGGGGGGAATCAAGGCGGGGTCACAGGACGGTACCGGCACGTCGGCTCAGTTTGATATGCCAATGGGATCCGCCACCGACGGTACCTTTCTTTATGTGGCTGATGCGAATAATCATGTTATCCGGAAAATAGATATTTTATCGGGTGCTGTGACAACTCTGGCGGGAAGGGCTGGCTTGAAAGGCTCGGCAGACGGAACTCGGGATGGGGCTCTCTTTAATGCTCCCACCGGTGTTGCCACCGACGGAGTCTCTCTCTATGTTGCTGATTCGGGCAACAATGCGATCAGAAAGATCGTACTGGCCACCGGCGCGGTGTCTACCCTGGCTGGTAGTGCCAATCAGGTGGCGGGTGCCGTTGATGGTATAGGTTCCACTGCACTGTTCAATTCACCGACAAAGCTTACCCTCAGTGGTGGCAATCTTTTTGTCAGTGACTCAAACAACAACACCATCCGCAAAGTGGTTACTTCCGGTACCGGTACCGGTATCGTAACCACTCTGGCCGGTACCGCCGGTCAGAGCGGCTCAACCAATGGTATTGGTGCTGTTGCGCTCTATAATCTTCCTTCTCGGGTCACCACCGATGGAACAAATTTGTACGTGGCTGACTCCAACAACCACACTATTCGGCAAATGGTTATTGCAACCGGGATGGTAACCACGTTGGCCGGTAAAGCGGAGAATCCTGGTGCTGAAAATGGTATCCGTGGTGCGGCTCGTTTTAGTAATCCCACCGGAATTACGGCAGTCGGAGGTCGCCTCTACGTTGCTGATTCTGGCAATAAGACCATTCGTCAGATTATTATCGCCACCGGTGAAGTAACAACCTTGAGCGGTAGTGCGGGGGTCGGCGGATCGACCGATGGTTCTGCTGCCACTGCTTTGTTCAGTTATCCTGCCGGGATAACAAATGACGGGAGCTATCTCTATGTTGCAGATACTGATAAATGTACGATTCGTCGGATAACCATTGCCACCGGTGCTGTCATAACGGTGGCTGGCAGTGCCGATGGGCTTGGTTCCAACGATGGCATTGGCGCGCTGGCGCAGTTTAATGGTCCCTCCGGGATTGCTTTCGATAACGGCAATCTCTATGTAACCGATACAAACAATAATACTATCCGGAAGGTGGTCGTCAGTAGCAGTGAGGTAACGACTATTGCCGGTAATGCTACCGCTCTTGACTCTGTGGGGATGGTGAATGCTTCCGGTACTGCCGCTCGCTTTAATGCCCCTGTTGGGATTGCCTCCGATGGGACCAATCTCTATGTTGCCGATCAGTCGAATAATGCGATTCGTAAGGTTACAATGAGTAGTCCGTATGTAGTAAGTACGCTTTCTGGAACCACTACCAATGGTACGACAGACGGTTTCCCTGCCGCAGCCCGGTTCGATGGCCCTTCAGGTGTTGTGGCTGGTACCGGGACTTATGGCAGCTATCTGTATGTGGTTGATACCAACAATAACACCATCAGGCAGGTGATTAAGGCGTCAGGTGTGACTTCAACTATATCTGGCAGTTCCGCGACCAGCGGCCCAACTGATGGAATGCTGGGAAGTGCTGCTCTGTTTGATTACCCCGCCGGCATCACTGCCGATGCTGCAGGTACCAACCTCTATGTGGTTGATAGCAATAACAACGGGATTCGCAAAGTTGTCATAGCTACCGGTGTCGTTACTACTGTGGCAGGTAATGGCGGTACGAGCGGATCAACGGACAGTTACGGTACGTTTGCCCAGTTCAGTGGCCCAACGGATATAGCCATTGATAGTCAGAGTCAGGCACTGTATGTCACCGATTCTGCTAACCATACCATACGAAAAGTGACCGTGGCCGGGACGGTCACAACCGTTACCGGGACGGTTGGGGTAAATGGCTTCACTGATGGCCTTAAGGCGGTGGCTCAGTATAACTCCCCCGCCGGCATATCCGTTTCAGCCGATCATACCTATCTACTCCTGTCTGACACCGGCAACAACACCATTCGCAAAGTGATTATCGCCACAGGTACTGCATCTACCCTTGCCGGTACAGCCGGAGCCAGTGGCATAACTGACGGTACCGGCACGGCGGCACTGTTCAGCTCGCCGAAGGGCATTACCACCGATGGAACGAATCTTTTTATAACTGATGCAAGTAATAATACGATCCGTAAGGTGGTGATTGCCACCAGGGTGGTTACTACTTTGGCCGGTGCAGCCGGTCATAATGGTGCAGATAATGGATCCGGCGTGGTGGCATTATTTGACTCCCCTGTCGGGATTACGACCGACGGTACCAACCTGTATGTGGCCGATTACAATAATAATACGATCCGTAAAGTGGTGATTTCGTCCGGTATGGTAAGTACGTTGGCCGGAAGCCTTACCGGTTTGAACGGGAGTGATGATGGAACGGGAAATAGTGCCTTGTTCGATGGCCCGTCAGGACTCACCACCGACGGGGCAAACCTTTATGTGGCTGACTCAAATAATAATGTTATTCGTAAGATAGTAATTTCCACCGGTGTGGTAACGACAATTGCCGGTAGTGGTGATATCGGTGCTGTTGACGGGACAGGTGTGGCGGCCTCGTTTAGCAATCCTGTCGGCATTACCACTGATGGTGTGAATTTGTACGTTGCTGATGCTTCAAATAATACTGTTCGGCGAATTGTGATCGCAAGCGGTCTGGTGACTACGCTGGGAAATAGTGGCTGGTACACTTCTGCGGGAGTCAATGGCACGCCTCTGTTTAACTCTCCCGTGGCAGTCAGTACTGACGGCACAAATCTGTACGTGGTTGATTACGGAAATATTCTTCGTAAAGTTACCGCAGCAGGAGTTGTCTCGACCGTAGCCGGTAAGAGCGGGGTTGGCGCCCTGGTGGATGGTGCTGGTTCTGCGGCTCAGTTCAACTACCCCACCGGTATTACCACCGATGGTACGTCTCTCTATGTGACTGACTCAGGTAATAACGTTATCCGGGTTATCAAGTAGTTAGTACCACATATTCAAAACAGTCAGGCCCGTCCTTTTGTAAGGGGCGGGCCTGAATTGTTATAGCTAGTTTCCGTTAGTTGTTGCGTTTTAAACAACAGAGCAGGAAGAGCTCCTCGTCTCACCTGTGTCTGTTACTCTTCAGGTTCTGGCATGATATGCATCATTAATCTCATTTCTAATGTTTAATAAAATATCAGAGTATTTGCATGATCGAACATAGTTTTCTGCAATACTCCAATATCTGGAATAGTAATCCTCTGCCGTCAGTTCGAGAAGGAGTTGCTCCAGTTCGGCTACGCTATTGATGAATAATATCCCCTTACTGTCAAAGAAGTCTGAAATATTCGGGCACCCCCAATATATTGGGATCGTATATGTCTGAAACGCATCGATAATCTTCTCGGTGAAATAGCTGCTCTCCGAGGAATTCTCAATTATTACGGAGAACATGGATTCAAATAACGCATCCTTGCTGTCGTGGATCCATGGGTTGTCATTTTCAAGCGGTGGCCTGATTTTGCTGGAATAATATTTGAACGTGGGGGGAAGTCTCTTTCTGGATTCCCAAATGGTTTTGCGGAGTGCGTAGCCTGTCATATTGTTATTAAGGCCTACGCTGTAGAGAAATGAAACTTCGAATCTCTTTATCACTGGTTTTCCCGTTATCGTGCAGTTGCCAAAAACCATAAAGCGAGCATTTGGCAGATCAAGTAATTCACTACGATATGTCAATATGAGGTCAAACTTGTCCGCAATGGCACGGAGAGCTTCTGACGAAATGCACCATGGGGTTGGTTCCGTGGCAATATTGAGCACTTTAAATGCAGTTGCACTACCGCCGTCTCTGGGAAAACAGTGATGTATTTCGCATTCAAATTCAAAGGGGATATTAATCCATGACTCTCCAAAATTGTTGCAATTATTGAGTGCGATCTGGTTTCGCCAGATGGCTGTTCTCGCAAGATCAAATTGTGGGTTTTCTGCAAGAGCTTTACTAAAGTAGCTGTTTGCTTCAAGTAGTTTGTTATCTCTACGCAGGCAGACACCAAGGTTAAAGTAAAGTGCGAATAAGAGTGTGTGGCTGGTTTTGTGCTCTAACCATGTTTTGTACAGGTAAATTGCTTCTTCAATTTTTCCGCTTTGCATGAGTTGGTCTGCTTCAGACACCAGGCCCATTTCATCTAAATTGACGATATGTGACAATGCGGTGTTTTTGGCTTGCGGTTTGGTGATGGCGGGGGGGGACGTATGCATGTAAACCTCTCTGTCGTGAATAAGTGACGCCATTCTAGTGTATTTTTAAAATACTGCAACTACGTTGTCATTATGATGGTATATAAGCAGAAAAAACAGGGAGGCAGAGTTCTGCCAAGGTGAAATAATGAAAGCAGACGGATGTGTGATCGGAATTGATATCGGTGGGACAACCACTTCTCTGGCACTGGTTAGCCAAACAGGTTGTATCGTGTGGAGTGTCGTTGTGCCAACGGACGCCGTACGGCCGGCAGAGCATTTAGTAATGATGCTCTGCAATACAATAACCGAAATGTGTGGTGAGACCTCTGGACGTCCGGACATTCTCGCCATCGGCATCGGTGCCCCCAATGCCAATTACCATCGGGGGACCGTTGAAAACCCGGTCAACCTGAACTGGGGGGCTTCAACGAACCTGGTGGAACTGTTTCAACAACGGTTTCCTGTGCCGGTTGCCATTACCAACGATGCCAATGCTGCCGCCCTGGGGGAACTGCTGTTCGGCGGGGCACGGGGGATGAAAGATGTTATTGTTATCACCCTGGGTACCGGCCTCGGCAGCGGTATTATTGTCAATGGGGGGGTGGTGTACGGTGCCGATGGTTTTGCCGGTGAGCTGGGGCATACGGTGGTTGAGCCGGACGGGCGTGCCTGTGCCTGCGGTAATCGTGGCTGTCTGGAAACGTATGTGTCGGCAACCGGACTCTGTCGCACCGTGAGTGAATTGTGTGCCGTGATGGGGGCGCCGAGTCCGTTGCGGGATGTGTGCTTTAATCAACTGACCGCCCGCCAGGTGTATGAAGAGGCGTCGCGGGGGGATGTCATTGCCCTGGCTGCCTTTGACCGGACCGCCCGGATTCTGGGAATGAAGCTGGCCGATGCGGTGGCCCATACCCGTCCCGAAGCGATTTTTCTTGCGGGGGGGATGGCGGCGGCCGGTGATCTGCTACTGGAACCTGCCCGGCTCTCTATGGATCAATTCCTTTTTGGGGCGTACAGGGGAAAGGTGTCACTACTCCCCTCCTCCCTGGCAGAACAGAATGGTGCCGTACTGGGTGCTGCTGCCCTGGCGTGGCAGGAGCTGGCCATTATGACACGCTCCTGACCTCCACCGTCACATCATAGAGAGTACTGCCCCGCCCGCCATCGGTGAGCCGCTGGGAGGTGAGGGCGTTGACCCCCCGGTCACCCGCAATGAACTCCCGCCACCAGACCCCCTCGGTGACGACGGTTCCTGGTGCTGTGCGCTCCGAAATCTCAAGGGTAAAGCGCACCTTTCCCCGGTCATTTTCCACACTGACGGTTGTGCCGTCGATCAACCCCCGCAGCTCGGCATCACTTCGGTTCATCAGCAAAATCATACATTTCTGCCTGTCCCGTAACCCATCCTGCTCGTAGAAGCTTGAGTTGAGGGCAAAGGGGGTCGCCGCCGGCTGGAGCCGGAGCGGATAGCCATCGTTTGCGGCATGGGTCGGCAGCAGACGGGGCAGCGGCTCACTCTCCCGCTCGTTGTGGATTTCTATTTTCCCCGTGGGGGTCAACCACGCCTGTTTGAGAGGTGTGGGGGGGGTCAGCAGTACCGGTTCTCCCTGCCGTAGTCGCTCCGTGACTTCGGGAGAACGCCAGGGGGAGTCGTCAGTCAGCAGCTGTTCGATCAGCTCGTCCGCCGTCTGTTGAAAAAATGGTTCGTCCCACCCCATGTGCTTCGCCAGCAGGGCAAACAGCTGCCAGTTGCTTTTTGCCTCACCAACCGGGGGGATTACCGCATGGCACCGCTGGGCGTGGTAGCTGCCGTAACAGCGGTAGAGGTCAGAATGTTCCAGTGAGGAGGTGGCCGGCACCACAATGTCGGCGTAGC
Organism: uncultured Geobacteraceae bacterium; assembly: GCA_903876875.1. Lineage (GTDB taxonomy): Bacteria > Desulfobacterota > Desulfuromonadia > Geobacterales > Pseudopelobacteraceae > JACRCG01. The sequence goes on along the minus strand of CAIRBT010000176.1, from coordinate 10,833 downwards.
GGGCGGTGTCAGTGAGGAACCGCTCATGAACCACGGTAAAGAGATCCTCCCGTTCCAGCCCTCTGATAACGGTATTCTGATCCGGCGCGATGGCGGCGGGGTTCGAGTGGTAGACGAACAGCGACTGAATCGGCGGGTCACTGAGTTCGGTGAGGGCGGCACCCAGTTGGTTCATGCTGATGGGGCGGGTTTCCCGCGCCATGAAATCTTCCCGTGTTACCAGCGACAGCGGGAAGGCTCCGCCGGTGGCGGTGCCGAGGAAAATGCCCCCTCCCGGCCTGTTCCAGGCACCGGTGACGGCGGGGAGGCAGCTGATGGTACGCACGGTCATGGCGCCGTTGCCGTAACGGGTCAGGCCGCTGCCGAGGCGGATAAAGGGGGCACGGGCAGCGGCATACTCCCGTGCCAGTCGTCTGATGGTGTCGGCCGGAATGCCGCAGAGTGTCGCCGCCCGCTCCGGAGAATAGTCGGGCAGTATATCTGCTGCGAGTTTTTCGTACCCCCGGACGTTGTCAGCGATGAAGCCGGCATCCGTCAACCCTTCCTGTGCCATGACATGCATGAGTGCCAGGGCCAGGGCTCCGTCACTGCCGGGGCGGATCAGCAGGGCTTCATCGGCGGCATCGCAGGTGGGGGTGCGGTAGGTGTCGATACAGTAGAGACGCGCCCCTTTTTTGCGGGCTTTTTGGGCATCGGCCATGGCGTGGATACTGGTGGCGGCGGCGTTGATGCCCCAGAGGATGATCAGGTCACTGTCGCTGATTTCAGCCGGATCCATGGCGGGGGAATCCCCCATGAGTGCTTTCCAGCCGGCATCCTTTGCCGGTGAGCAGATGGTGCGCTCCAACCGTGAGGCACCAAGCTTATGGAAGAAGGGGTGGCCTGCGTTCCGTTGAATGAGCCCCATGGTGCCGGCATAGGAGTAGGGGAGGATCGCCTCCGCACCATGGCTGGCGATAATGTGCCGCCAGCGGTCGGTTATCAGCTCCAGTGCGACGTCCCAGGAGATCGACTCAAACTGGCCGCTCCCTTTGGCACCGGTGCGCCGCAGCGGGGTGGTGAGTCTGCGGGGAGAGTGGACAGTGCGTTCGTATTGTGCCATCTTCGGGCAGAGGAAGCCTTTGGTTATGGGGTGGTCGGGATCGCCACAGACGGCAACGGCTCGTCCCCGGTTAACGGTTACCAGCAACCCGCAGGCATCGGGGCAGTCATAGGGGCAGACAGAACGGGTGATAACCGGCATGGGATGGTTCCTTTTCAAAAGGGGAGGTGAGACATACTAACTGTTCGTCGTTACTGATTCCTATCACATTGGATTGAAGATGGTCAACTGCCGAAAGTGTCCCGTGGTAGTTCCTGCCGATATAATGACGCAGACAATAAATGTATGTACAAAACTGTCAATATCATTTATCGTGTTGGGCATGCGTATCGACGCTGAAAGGAATGAAAGGATTCGTTATGAAGAAGGGGCTTACTGAGAAACAACGGAAAGAGCTGGATGCAGTTACCGCAATGTCGGATGAAGATATAGATCTTTCAGGTATTCGCCGGATTACGGATTGGGAAGGGGTTCGTGTGGGTAAGTTCTATCGTCCCATTAAGCAGGCAGTGACGATCAGGTTGGATGCCGATGTCATTGATTGGCTGAGACATGGGGGGAGAGGGTATCAAACAAGAATTAATACACTTTTACGGTCTGTTATGGAACAGCAAAAGCAGAAAAAAGCCTGCATCACCTGATCTCTTATGTGCTCGTGTCGTATTGCAGAAGCCAGTGAATTTATACCTTGAGGTGAACCAATGACTGCAGAACAGGAAATAACCCATTACGCCGTTTCGGTGGTTGGTAAAGATCGACCCGGTATTGTTGCTGCCATAACCGAAGGGCTGTTCAGGCTGGGAGGGAATATTGCCGATTCCAGCTGTACCATGCTGGCCGGTGAATTTGCCATGATTCTGATCGTCTCGTTGAAAAAAGCGTCCGGTGAGAGGGGGCTTCTCGAAGAGCTGACGCCGGTGTGTGACCGGATCGGCATGAGTCTGGGGGTGCGAACTCTCTCTGGTGACGAGATTATCCGCCAGGAACCGGACGGGGAAATCTGCATGATTTCGGTGTATGGTGCCGATCAGCCGGGCATCGTCTACCGGGTTACCCGTGAGCTGGCAACCCGTTCCATTAACATCACTGACCTCAATACCAAGCTGATCGGCAGTGAGGCCGAGCCGGTCTACGTGCTGATGCTGGAAGTAGCTCTGCCGGAAGGTGAAACGGCCGAAGGGGTTGAGGCGATGCTGGCGGCTCTCAAGGCCGAGCTCAAGGTTGAGATCGGTGTGCGGATCATTACCCCGGTGGTGTTCTGAAATGCCGATTCAGCCAATTCTTCGCTATCCCCATCCTGTTTTAAAAAAACTATGCAATCGGGTTGACCAGATTGATACCCTGATCCATACCCTTGTGGCTGATCTGGTCGATACCATGGTGGCCGGTCCCGGTTCGGTCGGCGTGGCCGCACCGCAGATCGGTGTGACGCTGCGGGTCTGTGTTGTTGATGTGTCGAAAAACCGTTTCGGAAAAGAGCATAACCATGGTCTGCTGTTGATGGTTAACCCGGAAATCATCGCCCGCTCCGGCAGTGCCACCATGCGTGAAGGGTGTATGAGCATTCCCGATTACACCGGTGATGTGGAGCGGAGTACGGAAATTACGCTCCGTTTTACCGAACCTGACGGTGCGGAGCGGCAGATTGAAACCCGCGGTTTTGAGGCGGTTGCCATCCAGCATGAGATGGATCATCTGGACGGGGTGCTGTTCCTGGACCGGGTGGTGAGCATCAAGACCGGTTTGTTTCGACGGAAAAATTATTAACGGTGGGGGGGCGAATGGCCGTTTGCCCAATAGAGAGGGGGGACAGAACATGAGTGAGTTGTTGAATGTCGCAGAGCAGCAGGATCTGTTGAGGATAGCCCGTGGCACCATTGTCAGCTATGTGGTCAGCCAGAAGGTGCCTGATATCACCGGTACCCCTTCGGCGGGGTTGCTGCTCCAGTCCGGGTGTTTTGTTACCATCAAGAAACAGGGTGCCCTGCGTGGCTGCATCGGCAATTTCGTTTCCAGCCAGCCGCTCTATCTACTGGTGCAGGAAATGGCGGTGTCCGCGTCGACCCGTGACCCCCGTTTTCACCCGATGAAACAGGCTGACCTGAATGATTTTGAAATTGATATTTCGGTGCTGTCTCCCTTGAGAAAAGCCGGATCGGTTGATGAAATTCAGGTTGGTGTCCACGGTATCTATATTATCAAGGGGAATCATCGGGGGGTACTGCTCCCCCAGGTTGCCACCGAAAACGGCTGGCATCGGGAGCAATTCCTGCAGCAGACCTGCGCCAAAGCCGGTCTGCTGCCCGACGCCTGGCAGGGGGAGTGCGATATCTATCTCTTCACTGCCCAGGTGTTTGGGGAGCAATAGTTATTCCGGTGCTGTCGTGAGTGCTGCAGCGATCCGGTCAAATTCACCGCCGAGGGGGGCGGTTACTGTGACCGTTTTTTGTGCTCCGGTCAGAAAAGTCATTGCGGAGCAGTGGAGCATCATCCGGGTGGCCTCTGCTCCCCCGTAGGTGCTGTCCCCCAGGATCGGCAGGCCGACTGAGGCGAGGTGAACCCTGATCTGGTGGGTGCGACCGGTGAGTGGACGTGCCTCAATCAGGGAATGGGTGGCGGAACTGGCCACCGTGGTGAATTCAGTTTCCGACGGCTTGCCGCCGTCAACAATGCCGTAACGTGCCGGGCCCACCTTGCCAATCGGGCCACCCACCTTCCAGTTGCGCTGTTCCGGACAACCGGACACCAGTGCCAGATAGTGTTTTTCTATCGTTCCTTCCTGAAATTGCCGGGAGAGACAGGCAGCGGCACTTCTGCTTTTTGGGAAAAGCATGGCACCCGAAGTGCCCCGGTCAAGGCGATGGACAACCCGTGCCGGTTCGCTGTTTCCCCCCGCCTTGAAGTATTCGGTTACCCAATATTCCAGCGTCCCCTTCAGCTGATAGGGGGTGCGCTGACTGTTAATGCCGGCCGGTTTGTTGACGGCAATCAGCTCGCCATCCTCATAGAGGAGTGCCTCCGGCGGCAGGTGCAGCTCTTCAAAACGCCCGGTCTCCATAATGCCGATTTCAATTATATCGCCGGCTTTCACACTGCGTGATGCCACTCGCACCAGAGCTACATTGACGGTGCAGCCCCCCCGGTCAATAATACGTCTCGCTTCGGATTTGCTGACGCCGTTGCAGAGGATGGCGATGGCATCGTCGAGCCGACAGCCATTCTGTTCTTTTGTCACTGCTTTTCGTATGATCATGCTGCTGTACTACCCTGTTTAATGTTCAATTACAAACAAATTCTCCGTAGCGAAAACATGTTTATTCTGGTAACCTCATTCCATGAATGATGTTTCTCTTACGTTTCCCCTGTTTCTACGGGGGCCGGTGCCCCTGTGTCACCTGCTCTTGCAGAGTATGCTCCATGACGGTGCTCAGGTAGTTGACGCCACCTGTGGTAACGGTCACGATACCCTGCTGCTTGCCCGGTTGGTGGGTTCTGTCGGCAGGGTCTGGGGTTTTGATATTCAGGCAGATGCCATTGCGGAGACCGGTCGGCGGGTGGCCGAAGCCGGATTAGCGGAACGGGTAACGCTACTCCATGGTAGTCATGAGTTGCTGACGGAGCTGGTTCCGGCTCCGCTCAACCTGGTGTTGTTCAATCTGGGATATCTGCCGGGGGGGGATCGCTCTGTTATCACTCGTACGGAGAGCACGCGTGCCGCCCTGTCGCAGGCGGTCGCTCTCCTGGCAGCGGGGGGGAGCGTGCTGGTGACAATCTATCCGGGTCATCCGGGGGGAGACGATGAACGCCAGGCGGTTGAAGGATGGGCAGCAAGTCTGGAACCCCGTCACTACCACTCGTGGCGTCTGGGGCAGGTTAATGTACCGGCAACCGCTCCCTATCTGATGCTCATACAGAAGGCACCGGCGCAAAGATGACCTGTTATTCCCCTGCGGTGTTAAAAATGTATACACTATTTCTGTTTCACTTGCTAAGATAGGGAACTACTCAAGATAAGGAGCCACGCAATGAATGGAAAGAAATTTTACCAGCATCTCTATTTTCAGGTATTGACGGCCATCAGCATCGGGGTTTGTGTTGGGCACTTTTTCCCGGAAACCGGTGCGGCCATGAAGCCGTTGGGGGATGGTTTCATCAAGTTGATCAAGATGATCATCGCACCGGTCATTTTCTGCACGGTGGTGACCGGCATTGCCGGTATGGATGACATGAAGAAGGTCGGCCGGGTTGGCGGCAAGGCACTCCTCTATTTTGAAGTGGTTTCAACGCTGGCGTTGGGGATCGGTCTGCTGGTCATTAATATAGTTCAGCCGGGTGTCGGTATGAACGCCGATGTCACCAAGCTTGATACCAAAGGGTTGGCCGGCTTCACGGAAACTGCGTCCAAATCCCACGGCCTGGCGGATTTTTTAATGGGAATTATTCCGAGCAGCGTGGTTGATGCCTTTGCCAAGGGGGACATCCTCCAGGTGTTGTTCTTTGCAATTCTCTTCGGCTTTGCCCTCTCAGCTCTTGGGGAGCGGGGCAAGCCGGTCTATCATTTCATCGACCAACTGTCCCATGCCTTTTTCGGCATTGTTGCCATTATTATGAAAGCTGCACCAATCGGTGCCTTTGGTGCCATGGCCTTTACCATCGGGAAATTCGGTCTTGGCACCCTGACCAAGCTGGGCATGTTGATGGGAAGTTTTTATCTGACCTGTCTGCTGTTTATCTTTGTGGTGCTTGGCACCATCTGCAAGCTCTGCGGCTTCAGTATCTTTAAATTCATCAGCTATATAAAGGAAGAGTTACTCATCGTTCTCGGCACATCCTCTTCCGAATCCGTACTTCCCCGTATGATGGCTAAGCTGGAAAATCTTGGCTGTGCCAAGTCGGTGGTTGGTCTGGTCATTCCGACCGGCTATTCCTTTAATCTGGATGGTACTTCTATTTATCTGACTATGGCGGCCATCTTTGTGGCCCAGGCCACCAACACCCCCCTGACGACGACCCAGACCCTGACTATTCTTGGTGTATTGATGCTGACCTCCAAGGGGGCGGCCGGTGTTACCGGCAGCGGTTTTGTGACCTTGGCAGCCACCTTTGCCGCTATTCCGACCATTCCGGTGGCCGGGTTGGCACTCATTCTGGGCATTGACCGTTTTATGTCCGAGGCCCGTGCCCTGACCAATCTGGTGGGCAACGGCGTGGCAACCATGGTGGTGTCCCGCTGGGAAAAAGAACTGGATATGGAGCGGATGACACGGGTACTCAACAAGGAGACCGATCTTGAGGCTGAAGAGCCGGAGCTGCTGCTTGAAGATGACCCTGCTTAATTAAAAGTGATACCCAATTTTGCTTCTTCGGGGCGACAGATATCTCTGTCGCCCCTTTTCGTCACCGGCAGTTTCAACTTCCGCTTTGCTTTGCCGGCCTGTTGATGTATAAATACACGTTGCTCATTTTATGGTCAAAGGATTGCCGTGGTTCGGGTACTGGGAAGGACAACCATAACAATTGTGCAGGATTTGGGGAAAACCGGTTGGTTCCTTGCCTACTCCTTTTATATGATGTTCCGCCATCCGGGAAGTCTGCTGCATATCCTCAAGCAGATGCGCTTTATCGGCACCAAATCCCTGTTCGTCATCGTTTTAACTGCCGGTTTTACCGGCATGGTGCTGGGGTTGCAGGGGTATTATACTCTCGCAAAATTCGGCTCGGAGGGGATGCTCGGCACTGCGGTGGCTCTCTCGCTGATCCGGGAACTGGGGCCGGTGCTCGCTGCCTTGATGGTGACCGGTAGAGCCGGTAGTGCCATTACGGCAGAAATCGGCATCATGCGCATCACCGAACAGATAGATGCCCTGGAAACCATGGCTCTTGATCCCTTCAAATATCTGGTGACGCCAAAGTTCGTTGCTGCCATGATATCACTTCCCCTGCTCTGCGCAATTTTTGATGTGATCGGTATCTACGGCGGTTGGTTGGTGGGGGTGAAACTGCTGGGGGTTAATCCGGGTGCCTATTTTTATGAAATGGAAAAAGCGGTGGTCTGGCGTGACGTCTTCTCCGGCTTTGCCAAATCCTTTTCCTTTGGCATCATTATCGCCTGGATCGGTTGCTACAAGGGATATTATGCCGGCCATGGTGCCGAGGGGGTGTCAAAGGCCACCACCGAGTCGGTGGTGCTGACCTCGGTCATTATTTTAGTGTGGGACTATTTCCTCACCTCGGTGCTGCTCTGATATGATTACTCTCCGTAATATTTATAAATCCTTCGGTTCCCAAAAGGTTCTTGACGGCCTTGATCTTGATATCCCCCGGGGCAAGATCACGGCGATTATCGGGCCGAGTGGCGAAGGTAAGAGCGTGCTTCTGAAACATCTGATCGGCCTGCTGCAGCCCGACAGTGGTACGGTGCAGGTTGAGGGGGAGAGCATCCTCAATGTGGGGCGTGGCGAGCTGAACCGGATCCGGGAAAAGTTTGGCATGCTGTTTCAGAACGTGGCTCTCTTTGACTCCATGACGGTTTTTGAAAACGTTGCCTTTCCCCTGCAGGAGAAGACCCCGCTGGACAAGGATGAAATTCGCTCACGGGTGCTCTCTGCCCTTGAGGATGTGGGGCTGAAAAATATCGAACAGAAGTATCCGGACGAACTGTCCGGGGGGATGAAAAAACGGGTCGGCCTGGCTCGTGCCGTGGTACTTGAGCCAAAGATAATTCTCTTTGATGAGCCGACTACCGGTTTGGATCCGATCATTAAACGGGCCATACATCAGCTCATTATTGATACGCACCTCAAGTTTGGTTTCACGGCGGTGATTGTGTCCCACGAAATCCCGGATATCTTCGATGTGGCTCAGAATGTGGCCATGCTGTTTCGGGGTAAAATTTTACAACATGGAACGCCCGACGAAATCCGTAATTCCGACGATCCGGCTATCCGCCAGTTTATCAGTGGCAGCCTGGATGGCCCGATTCAGATGATTTAGTAACTTTGAGGTGAGCCTGTATGAATATGGTTAAATTGGAACTAATGGTTGGCTCCTTTATGCTGATTGGAATTCTCTGTCTGGGATATGTTTCCATCAAGCTGGGTAAAATGGAAATAGTCGGCGGTGATTACTATTCGGTGGTTGCCGTTTTTGACTCGGTGTCAGGGCTTAAGCCGGGTGCTCGGGTTGAAGTGGCTGGTGTTGAGGTGGGAAAGGTCGATCGGATAGCACTTGATGAAAAAAGCGGTGATCGGGCCCTTGCCTTTCTGAAGATAAAAACCGGTGTGAAGATTACCGATGATGTCATTGCATCGGTGCGCACCAGTGGCATCATTGGTGATAAATTCATCAAACTGCGGCCGGGTGGCTCGGAAATCATGCTCAAAAATAACGGTAAAATCCGTGATACCGAATCGGCCATTGATATCGAAGAGCTGGTCAGCAAGTTTATTCATGGTAAGGTTGAATAATGGGAGTTTTAATTAGGAAATGGTTATGAAATTGTTGAAAAAGACCAGCATGGCGTTATCGCTGCTCCTTTTGGTGAGCAGCATTGGTGTGGCTGACGAAATTCCGGTACCCCCGGCGGCACTGGGGGTGGATGATTGTATTCGCATGGCTCTGAAAAGAGCACCTGAACTGGGAGAGGCGGATCAGGATATCGCCCTTGCCAAGAGCAAACTTGATGAAGCCGGTTCCTACCGTTTTCCGCAGTTGACTCTGACAACGCTGGTTGGGCCGGCACCGTCCGCGTCCCGTCAGGATATTACGTCCGGTGTGGCTACCGAAATTCCTTTCACTCTTAACTCGGTCACCTGGTTTACCAGTGCCGATGCCACGGTTATTCAGCCACTCTACACCTTTGGTAAGATTTCGGAAAATATGAAAGCTGCCACCCATGGCATAGAGGTTGATCGTTCCCGGAAACAGCAACGAAGCAATGAGATCGTCCAGAAGGTTCATGAGTATTATAACGGTCTCCTCTTGGCACGGGAGATGAAAGAGCTGGTTCTGGAGGTGGAGGAAATTCTCATTAGAGCCCGTGAAAAGGCGAAGAAGCTTCTTGATCAGGGCTCTGACACAGTTGATGAGATGGATCTCTATAAGTTGGATGCTTTTTCCGGCGTTGCTTCAAAGTATCTTGAAGAAGCGAAGAAGGGTGAAGCACTGGCACTGGCGGCTCTACGGGCGCGCATGGGGTTGGGGGTTGACGCTCCGCTGGAGGTTGGTGCCGAGCGTTTGGCCATTGGTGATACGGAGATTCCCCCCCTTGATACCTTCATCGAACATGCCCGCCGTCGCCGTCCGGAACTGCTGCAAATTGCTGAAGGCCTCAAGGCCCGCTCTGCTTTGGTAGAGGCGGCCAGGGCCAACTATTATCCCGATATTTTTCTGGGGGGGGTAGTCTCATGGGCCTACGCCGAGGGGCGGGATAATCTGCATAATCCCTATCTGAGCGATCCGTTCAATCATCTGCTGGGGGGGGTGGCCGTCGGTGCTCGCTGGAAACTGGATTTTGGCATTACCGGGTCAAAGGTGGCCGGTGAACGGGCTCAGTATAACCGGCTTTTGAGCACCCGTGATTATGCTGAAGCAAATATCCCGCTGCAGGTGCAAAAGTATTATCTGGATCTGGTCGAAGCTAAAAACAGTGTGACCGCCACCCGTGGAGCCTATCTGAATGCCAAAAAGTGGGCAGTGACCGCCATTGCCAATTTTGACTTTGGCATGGGGCCGGCCAAAGAAATTTTTGAAGCGTTGCAGGCGTACTCCAGCATGCGGGCAGACTATTTCAGGTCGGTCTATAATTATAAAATCGCCTCGGCCAACCTTGATTATGCCACGAATGAACCGTTACGAGCCTTAGAAAAATAACCGGGAGGATGTATGTTGAAGCGATTGATGCTGGGGTGTGTACTCGCCATTTTTACTGTTTCGGCAGCCTTTGCAGGGCCGACTGACGATGTGAAGAAAACCGTTGACGAGGTTGTGCGTATCGTTGGTGACAAGGAGTCGAGAACCCATGAGGTTAAACGTCGGCAGGCTCTGAAAAAAACCATCAGCGTCATCTTTGATTACTCTGAAATGGCCAAGCGGTCATTGGGAAAACATTGGGTTGTGCGGACTCCCGCCGAGAAGAAACAGTTTGCCGAGCTGTTTGCCACCCTCCTTGAAAACTCCTATGCGGGGAAAATTGAGTCCTATAATAATGAAAAAATAGTCTACCTGAAAGAGTTGCTGGAGGATGATGGCCACGCGATCGTTAAGTCAAAGGTGGTGACCGCCAATCGGGATGAGTTCTCCCTCGATTACCATCTTGCCAAACAGAACGGCAAGTGGATGGTCTATGACGTGGTGATTGAAGGGGTCAGTCTGGTGTCAAATTACCGGAGCCAGTTCAATAAAATAATCACCGCCAGCGGATACGAAAAGCTGGTCAAGAAGCTTCAGAGCAAGAACGAAGAGCTGAAGGCGCCCTGATGGATGCAAATTGTCTTGACACTTGCATTATTGCTGTGATACACGACTCGGGCACGCACGCAGTTTCGGAAGTTTTTGCAGAACATTGCAACTAGGACGTGTTTGACCAGGCTTTGCGCTTTTCCTGCATCAGACTCCAGAAACTTTAGCGGTAACCACAGCTCCGGCATGGCCGGACAACACAAGGAGGCAGGAAATGGCACAGGGTAAAGTTAAATGGTTCAACGACACAAAAGGTTTTGGTTTCATCGAGC
>CAIRBT010000175.1 GCA_903876875.1 uncultured Geobacteraceae bacterium | reverse complement strand
TTTCGTTCACTTGATTTCTGCTATTCGGTTTTCAAAGACCAGCTGTGCAACCAGACGAACAAGATAACAAAACCATTTCAATCTGTCAACACTTTTTTTCGACCGGCGAAACTTTTTTCAAAACTGCAGTCCCGCTGGAAAAAACCCTCGTTCAAAAGGGACTCGTTTTCTAACACACCATTCTCGATTGTGTCAAATAAAAAAATGCATGGCATCAAAAAAAAATGAGTCCCCTTGAACTTTTTTCTAAAATACTTCGTAGAATCCGTGGGTTCCGAGTTGATGAACTTTCATCAAATTTGTTGAACCACGGGTTTCAATCGGAATTCCCATGGTAATGACTACCTGATCGCCAACGCGAAATCCGGTTGCCAGCATCTTTTGTTCCACTTCCTGGATCTGTTGGTCGGTATTTTCCATGATTCCGACCTGAATACACTGTACACCCCAATATATTGACAGCCGTCTATGGATTTCCGGTGATGCGGTGAAGGCTATAATAGGAGTTGTCGGCCTGAAAGCCGAGATTAATGTTGCTGTCCCACCGGAACGGGTAAAGACCGCAATGGCCTTGGCCTTGATGGTGGCAGCGGTACGGCATGAGGATTCGGCTACCGACTGAGCGATGGTCGTCACCGCCTGGGTTTCCCCTCCCCGGCCATGCAATCCGGCACTCTCCACGTCACGGGCAATCCGCACCATGGTTTCGACCGATTCAATCGGGAAATCGCCCGATGCGGTTTCTGCCGACAGCATAATGGCATCAGTACCATCGATAATGGCATTGGCCACATCCGAGGTCTCTGCCCTGGTGGGTCGGGGGTTGCGAATCATAGAGTCAAGCATCTGGGTTGCCGTGATAACCGGTTTGCCGGCCCGGTTACACTCTTCAATTATCTTCTTCTGATAGATCGGCACTTTTTCAGGCTCTATCTCAACACCCAGGTCCCCCCGCGCAACCATTACCGCATCGGTGGCCTGAAGTATTTTTTTGAAGTTTTTCAATGCTTCCGGCTTTTCTATTTTGGCAACTACCGGTGTATCTTTTCCCTTTGCGGTGATGATTCGCTTTATCTCTTCGATATCCCCAGCGGTACGGACAAAGGAGAGGGCGATGAAATCCACATCGGCCTCGAGGGCGAAATCCAGATCGATGAGATCCTTTTCCGTCAAACAGGGAGCGGAGACATTTACCCCCGGCAGGTTGATCCCCTTATTATTCTTGAGCAACCCTCCCGCAATCACCTGACAGCGAACCCGCTCTCCATCAAGGGCAGTTACCTTCAGTTCCAGCAGACCATCATCCAGCAGGATGCGGGAACCGGGGTGGACATCGTGGGGAAGAGATTTATAGATAGTCGGTATAATACCGTCACTTCCCAAAATTTCATCGGTGGTGATGGTGACCTCCTGCCCTTTGGTAAGGAGCATCCCCTCTCCCGCCATTTTACCGGTGCGGATTTTCGGCCCCTGAAGGTCCGCCAGAATACCGGCCTGCCGCCCTATTTTCAGAGATACCTGACGTATGGTGTCAATCAGTTCCTTCTTCTGGCTGTTTTCTCCATGGGAGAAGTTAAGCCTGAAAATATCCACCCCGGCCTGCATCAATTTAAGGATCATGGCGGGTGAGGAGCTTACGGGACCTACTGTTGCGACTATCTTGGTTTTGCGGATTGCTTTTGACATGTTCAATTCCTTATATATCTCTTTTGTATAACAATCTATCCGTGTATCGCTTCCTTGTGCAGATCCAGTGCGGCTTCCCTCATGGCTTCCGACAGGGTGGGATGGCCGTGGCAGGTAAGCCCGATATCCCGTGCCGTGCCGTTAAAACTCATAACGGCCACCGCCTCGGCAATCAGATCCGATGCCCGTGGCCCCACAATATGCACCCCAAGCACCCGGTCAGTTTCCTGATCGGCAAGTATTTTCACAAAGCCTTCGCTTTCATCCATGCAGCGAGCCCGGCCAAGGGCAGCAAAGTTAAAGCGACCACTCTGGCAGGCAACTCCCCCCTCTTTCAACTGTTCTTCGCTCTGCCCCACGCTGGCGGCCTCCGGCCAGGTGTAGACCACCCCCGGTATGATATCGTATTCTACGAGGCTCTTCATGCCGGACATCCGCTCGACACAGACTACCCCCTCTTCCGAAGCCTTGTGAGCCAGCATGGGGCCGTCCACCAGGTCACCGATGGCATAGATACCAGGCACTGAGGTTTGATAATCTTCATCAATGGCCACCCGCCCGCTCTTGGTGAGGGTGATGCCAAGTGCTGCCAGCCCCGCACTTCCGGTCACCGGCCTGCGCCCCACCGCAACCAGCAGTTTGTCACAGATCAGTTCCTCAGTGCCATTTCCCCCATCGAACTGAACCGTACCTCGCTCACCATTTTTCACCAGACCGGTGATTTTGGTTCCCAGTTTGAACTGAATACCCTGCTTCCGCAGGGAACGGCTCACCTGTTCGGCAACCTGGCGATCCATGGTAGGGAGCAGATTGGGCAGCATCTCGATCACCGTGACACGGGCACCCAGCCGACGCCAGACTGAGCCCAGCTCCAGACCGATTACCCCGCCACCGGCCACAATCAGATGTTCCGGAACCGCCGTGAAGGAAAGTGCCTCACGGGCGGAGACCACCAACTCACCGTCAAAGGGGATACCGGGCAGTCCGGCCGCATCGCTGCCGGTTGCCAGAATTACGTTGGAAGCTGAAATGAGTGCGGTTTCTCCTGCCAGTGCCACCGCTACCTGTTGATTCCCTGTTCCGTTGGCACCTTTGAGCAGTGCCACCCCCTCAAAACGGGTAATGCCGTTTTTCTTCAATAAAAACGTGATGCCGTCGGTGAGTTTTTTCACCACATCGGTTTTACGGGACATCATCTTCGCCAGATCAAGACCTGGTGCGTCTACCGTAATACCATGGAGGGAAAACTTGTCCCGAGCCAGAGAGAACAGCTCACTGGAATCAAGCAGCGCCTTACTCGGAATACACCCTTCATTAAGGCATACCCCCCCCGGTGTTGAGCGTTTTTCAACAACGGCAACTTTCATTCCCAGTTGGGCACCCCGGATGGCAGCCACATACCCCCCCGGACCGGCACCGATAACAATCAGATCAAATACTACTTCTTCAGACATATAACCTCCCACGGCAGGACATTACCCCTCAAGGAGCAGTTCTTCCGGATTCTCGATATATTCTTTTACTTTTTTCAGGAAACCAACCGCCTCACGACCGTCAATAATGCGATGGTCATAGGAGAGGGCCAGGTACATCATGGGGCGGATGACTATCTGGCCATCCACCACCACGGCACGATCCTGAATGGCATGCATGCCGAGTACCGCACTCTGGGGAGGGTTCAGAATCGGCGTGGACAACATGGAACCGTACACCCCACCGTTACTGATGGTGAAGGTTCCCCCCTCCAGATCGGAGATGGCAAGACGATTGGTTTTTATTTTCTCGGAAAATCCGGCGATTGCCTTGTCAATTTCAAAGAGTTTCAGATGATCGACATCACGCAGTACCGGCACAATCAGCCCTTTTTCGCTGCCGATTGCCACACCGATATCGTAGTAGTGATGATAGACAATGTCATCGCCATCAATACTGGCGTTGACCAGTGGGAACTCTTTCAGTGCTTCGATACAGGCCTTGACAAAGAACGGCATCAGGCCAAGGGGTGCGCCATGGCGTTGGATAAAATGCTCACGGTAGGTGCTGCGTAACGACTTGATGCGGGAAAGATCGGCATCATTAAAGGTGGTCAGCATGGCGGTTTGCTGGCGGGCGGCCAGTAGACGCTCCGAGATCCTTTTGCGGAGCGGCGTCATGGGACGCCGCTCATCCCGACTGGAGGTATATGCCGGTGGCTCTTCCGACCGTACCGATGGTGCGGCAGGTGGCGGTACCGGTACAGACGGAACGATGACAGCAACCGGAGGAACCGGAGTCTGCGGTGCCGTTTCCCTCACCGGAGTAACCAGATCTTCGTTGGTTATACGCCCCCCCTTACCGCTACCGGTCACCTGATGGGGCGCAATACCCTGCTCACGCATATCCCGGCGCACTGACGGTGAGGTGGGGGGAAGCGTCCCCTCCGTTACTCCAACAGGTGCAGTTGCGACGACTGGCGAAGCAGCCACTGTTCCAGACTCATTAATGGCACCGATAACCGTTCCGACCGCCAGAGTTGTTCCTTCCGCTGCGCTAATTGTCAGGACGCCGGCCGCGTCGGCATTCAGGTCGAGGGTAATCTTGTCGGTTTCTATCTCGCAAAGCGGTTCATCCCGCGTGACGACATCACCGTTTTTTTTGAACCATTTGGCCAGTAACGCTTCCCGTACCGACTCGCCTACTTCAGGAATTTTGATGTCCATGGTAACTCCAGAGGAAAAATTAGGTAACACACCATACACAAAAGGGCGACCAGCATACGTGATCGCCCTTTTTCGACAACACGAATCAGAACTACGCCGCCCCTTTGATGTGCTCCCTGCCGAACGGTGACATCTGCCGGAGCCGGTCGATAATCGGCGGCATTTCTCGAATAACCGTATCGATTTCAGCATCGGTGGTATAGCGAGAGAGGGAAAAGCGGATCGAGCCGTGGGCGCAGGTAAAGGGCACCCCCATGGCGCGCAGTACGTGGGATGGCTCCAGGGAACCGGACGTACAGGCACTTCCCGATGACGCGCAGATACCGAACTCGGAGAGCAGCAGCAAAATGGCCTCCCCCTCGACAAATTCAAAGGCGATGGAGGTGGTATTCGGCAACCGCTCCGCACCTCCGCCATTGATACGGGCGTGGGGAATGGCCGCCATCAATGCATCCTGAAGACGGTCCCGCATGGCCTTGACTACCGTATTCTCCGCTTCCATATGTTCACCTGCCAGCTGGCACGCTTTGCCAAGGGCGATGATGGCAGCCGCATTTTCCGTACCGGCACGGCGACTCTTTTCCTGATGTCCCCCCACCAGAAAGGGACGGAACGGCGTTCCGCGACGCACATAGAGTACGCCGATCCCCTTGGGGGCATGGAGCTTATGACCGGAAAGGGAAAGCATATCAATGCGGGATGCTGCCATATTGATTGGAATTTTACCGATGGCCTGCACGGCATCACTATGGAAGAGAGCCCCCTTGGCCTGGGCAATGGCGGCGGCTTCCTCCACCGGGAAGATGACGCCGGTCTCATTATTGGCCCACATGAGCGACACAATGGCCGTATCGGTGTCAACGGCGGATCTCAGTTCCTCCAGATCCAGGCGACCGGCACCATCAACGCCGATCTCCGTTACCCGGTACCCCTTCTGACGCAGATTGCGGCACTGGGTCAGCACCGCCGGATGTTCGACCCGGCTGGTGATGACATGGCGGCGATCCGGAAAGACTTCCAAAGCCGAACGGATGGCCGAGTTATCGCTTTCGGTACCACAGGCGGTGAATATAATTTCATCGGGAGAGGCACCAAGCAGTTCCGCAACCCGGGCGCGAGCCTCATTTACCTTGCTCTGTACCTGTCCACCGAAAAAATGCATGGAACTGGGATTGCCGTACAACTCGCAAAAATAGGGGCGCATCTCTTCAAAGACCGCTTCATCCACCTTGGTGGTGGCATTGTTGTCCAGATAGATCTCTTTCATTGAGAGACCTCCTCAACCACAATATCCTCGGCTACCAGATCACGCAGTTTGGCTTCAACCATCCGTGCCGTATTACCGGACGAGGCACAACCGGCACACGCCTTACGGAACGCCACCTGTACCCGTGCGCCATCGATATCGATCAATTCCAGATCGCCGCCATCGGCCCACAGCAACGGGCGGATATCCCGTTCCAGCACTTCCTGAATCAGCTGCATTTTTTTCATGTTGGAAAGTTTTTCCGGACGTACCCGCGGTTTCGCAGCAACCTCACCCAGCACCTGAGCAATCAACTCCTTAATTTTCGGGATACAACCGCCACAAGCTCCCCCCGCCTTGGTGAAATTAGTCACCTGTTCGGCGGTGGTCAGGCCATTGGTTTCAATAACCTTCTTCAGAAAGGCATCTGTGATGCCAAAACATTTACAGATCAGCTCCCCTTCATAATCCGGATAGGCCGGCCCATGGTCATGTTCGCTGTCGTGATCAGGAATCTCCATACCACGGTATTTGAAAATGGCAACCTCAAGGGCCTCCTGGCCCATCACTGAGCAGTGCATTTTTTCTTCGGGCAGACCGCCAAGGAAGTCGGCAATATCCTGGTTACTGACCGCCAAAGCCTCGTCCAGAGTTTTCCCTTTAACCATTTCGGTCAACGCCGAAGAGGACGCGATGGCACTGGCACAGCCAAAGGTCTGGAATTTGGCATCGACAATTTTATCCTTGTTTTCATCCAGCTTCAGATACAGTTTGAGTGCATCTCCACAGGCCAGGCTGCCAACTTCACCAACGGCATCGGCGTCCGGAATATCCCCCACGTTACGGGGGTTAAGAAAATGATCCTTCACAATTGGTGTATAATCCCACATAGTATAACTCCTTGATTCATTTAAATTAGCCGAGAATAAAATTCCGACCGGCAGCCATGACTTCGGCAAGACGGCCATCGTTGGCAGCCTCCCCGTACAGACGTACCACCGGCTCGGTACCGGACTTCCTGAACAGCATCCAACTGCCATCTTCCAGCAGCAGCTTGGTGCCGTCAACTTTTATGATATCTGTAACCTTCGAGCCTGCGACAGAGGCAGGTAAAGAGGTAATCTTTCCGGCATAGGCCAGCTCCAGCTCCGGGGACAGCTTCAAATTGTCCCGGCGGGTCACATAACGCCCCACCTCACCGTACAGCCGGTCAAGAAGTTCACGAATTGTCTTTCCTTCTCGTGCCACCATTTCAGCCACCAGGAAGCAGGCAAGGATGCCGTCTTTTTCCGGCACATGCCCTCTGATAGTCAAACCGGCACTCTCTTCACCACCGATAACCAGCTTGTCCTGCCCGATCAGTTCACCAATGTATTTAAAACCGACCGGCGTTTCGTAGACCGGGACCCCATGCTTCTTTGCCACGGCATCGATCAGGTGAGATGTGGCGACGCTCCGGGCCACCCCCCCCTCAAGTTTGCGGAATTTGATCAGATAATCCAGCAACAGGGCGATGATGTAATTGGGCTCAATATAACTGCCGTCTGCGTCAAGGATGCCGAAACGATCCGCATCGCCATCGGTGGCAAGACCGAGTTTGATATCATCATTATTTTTCACCAGTGAGATAAAGTCCGGGATGTGGGCTTCGGACGGCTCTGGTGGGTGACCACCGAAATAGGGGTCGGGGCGGTCATTAATCATGGTGTAGGAGAAACCCCGTGCCCGCAGCGGTTCGTCAAGATAGCCGCGACCGGTACCGTAGAGCGGGTTGAGGGCAATACGTCCGAGGGAACCAATGGCGTCAAAATCAACTTTTTCTTCCAGTGCTTTCAGATACGCTTCCCGGGGATTAATGGTTTCCGCAAGCCCCTGTGCGGTGGCCTTCTCAAGAGCTAACTCCGTATAGCAGTCGGTTCCCGCAGTGGCATTGGCACGTCGCTCGATTTCACCGGTGGTTTCCGGCAACGCAGGCCCCCCGGACGATGGAGAGAACTTGACACCGTTATATTCTGGCGGGTTATGGCTGGCGGTAAAATTAATTCCCCCTGCCGCCCCGCGACGAAGTATTTCAAAGGAAATAACCGGTGTGGGGGTATCCCGTTCGCAGACAAAGGCTTTGATACCGGCACCGGCCAGCACCCGTGCCGAAGCCTCCACAAAGCGCTGCCCCATGAAACGGGTATCACAGCCGATGACCACCCCTTTATCCTGTTCACCCGAGGCCTTGATGGTATCGGCAATGGCCTGGACAACGACCTTGACATTTTCAAAGGTAAAATCCTCGCAAAGAATCCCCCGCCAACCGGATGTTCCGAACGTAATCTTGGTCATTGTCCCCGCTCCTTGTGCTGATTTATGCCGTCAATACCCTGACAGCATGAATCGCTGATTGATAAAACATACATTATTACATCACCAGTGTCGGGTGTACAAACCTGCACCGTTTCACCGGTAAAACAGTATGGAAATTCAGGCATTGCTAACAGGACAGCTTTTGTCGTGTTAGAATAATATACCTGAATCCAAGATGCAATCAAAATGACATCGGTCAGCAGTAAATGGACAAACAAAATCAGCGCACACCGGACATACTGCAGGAGTTGTCGGCAAAGCAGATAATGCTTTTTTCCAACTGTTCGTATTCCGGGTTAAAAGTGCCCCGTCGCCAGAAATCATACCCAAGCACCCGTTTCGTCTCCGCCGTGCCAAGATTCTCGCCGGACACGGAACGGGATGAGCCTTTCTGGCAGGAGATAAAATCATCCCGGTTGCTCTTCCCCTCATAAAACTTGCAGTTGCGATAGGAACCGTTTACCCCGTAATGTCGATCATCGGGAGTGACCGGAACAGCCGTATGGGACATATTGGCCGTTCGATACGGAACATCTCCGGAGAGGCACCCGCTGTCTGCCATTTCCACCGTCACAATACCATCGCAGACCGGCTCCCCGGGCTCTTCGGTAAAACGGGAGCGATACCAGATAAGTGCGCGCCGTTTACTGATCATGGTATTACAAAAAAAACTGCGTGCTGCCCCGGCATCTATGGTTCCGTCATCGGCACTAACCGCCATCAGCACCGGAATATCAAGGGGGGCGGTTCCCTGTCCCAGCCCACTGACCAGGCGGTAAAACTCTGCGGCGGTATGATAGGAGAAGGATTCATAACGGGCGGCATCCCGCTCGGCAAACCTGCTTTCCCAGTCTGCCAGCAGACTGATAACCCCCGCAAACCGGATAAACCGGCTTTTTGCCTTGAGTGCCGGTGATAACAGCACCAGCCCCTTTAACTTATCTGGAGTAGTGCCATCGGTCACCTGTCGGAGTGCCAGTGCGGCACCGGCGGAAAAACCAACCAGATAGAGTTCATGAATCCGTTCATCCTTCTCGAAACTTTTCACCCCATAATCGGTAATACCGAGCCATGCTTCATGGCTGACCGTCAGCATATCACCCGGCACGGTACCGTGACCCGGCAGCAGCACCGCTCGAATAACGGCACAGGGGTAGGCCCGGTGCAGTGAATCGGCAACACTCCCCAGCAGGTAGGGGGAATCCCCCAGCCCATGGATCAGCAAAAAGCCCTTCCCTCCCCCCTGTGCCGCATCGGTACAAACGTCCCTATTATTTTCTGGCATCTGGAACGGTGCCCGCATTAACGCCACTTCCCGGCTGCCATACCCACCAAGAAACGGGCTTGCTCCGGACGGATAACTGACCGTTTCCAGTACCTCACGGATAGTTTCCCGACTGTCACGGACATACCGGGTAAAATCCATATCGGGCGAAGCGGGCACGGCTATGGCCCGTCCGGTCGGCTGAAACAGCACCCCCGGGGTACCGCACCCCCCGCAGAGAAGGGAAATTACTACGACTACACAGAGTACAGAGACGGTGTGATGGAGCATTGTGACCTCAACGGGATGATCTGGGGGTAGCAGACAGGGGTTCTTTTTGCACTCCCACAGTATGCTCCTGTTTACGTTATAGCATAAAAAGTACCGTATTTTCCTTGAATAAAGGAAGATTTCTGTTATTCTTTCCTTACCATAAAGGAAGAATTATTAAACACTATGAATCTCCCCACACCACTCACCGCCGGAACACTCATCCGCCGCTATAAACGTTTCCTTGCCGATGTGGAGCTTGCAGATGGCACGGTAGTCACCGCCCATTGCCCCAACTCCGGGAGTATGCGGGGCTGCGCAACGCCGGGTATTCCGGTGCTCCTTTCCCGAAGTGACAACCCTGCCCGAAAGCTCCCGTTCACCTGGGAACTGGCCTGGATTAACGATTGCTGGGTGGGGCTTAATACGTCACTCCCCAATAAACTGGCCTGGGAAGGGATCGAGAACGGCATTGTCACTGAACTCGCCGGATATGCATCCATTCGAGGGGAAGTCTGCTACGGGAGCGAGCGGAGCCGCATTGACCTGCTTTTGGAAGGGCCCGGCCTCTGTTATGTGGAGGTAAAAAACGTCACCCTAGCGGATAATGGCGTGGCACGTTTTCCCGATGCCGTCACCGAGCGGGGCCAGAAACACCTGCGGGAACTGATGGCCATGGTGGCCGCCGGTGCCCGTTCCGTCAACCTGTTCGTTGTCCAGCGTGCCGACGTCCATACGGTAACCCCGGCCGATGACATTGATCCGGCCTACGGCAGACTGCTCCGCCAGGCCGCACAGGCAGGGGTTGAACTCCTTGCCTATCAGGCCCACATCACACCGGAAGCGATCAATCTGGTGCGTCCACTCCCCATAGTCCTCTCAATACCCTCGATGTGTTTATTCATGGGGTCGTAAGAATATTTTAACTTATTGACAGCAGTTTATTTTGCTGGATTTCCGGTTGCAGTACGTTGGAACAATGGTTTATTGTTGCCAGTATAAAATCTTCTCGGAACTCCATCCAGCGAGCCGAACTTCAATTTCAGTATTAAAGGAGTCCTCAATGATATTGGAAAATAAATTAAACATCACCAGTCAGGTTGAGCTGGTTAAGGCTGAAGAAAGAATCAGTAAACAGAGAGCCAAGCAACTTTTTGACTCTGGTGATATTGCCAAGGTGGAAATCGGCACCTTTGCCGGGGTTGCGTTTATTCATGCCTATCTGTATGAAGATATATACGACTTTGCCGGTAAAATTCGTGAGGTCAATAGAGCCAAAGGCAATTTTCGTTTTGCCCCACTGATGTATCTACAGCAATCTTCTTGTGCATATCGACACCATGCCCCACGACAATTTTGACCAGATCATCGAAAAATATGTTGAGATGAACATTGCCCACCCTTTTCGTGAAGGGAATGGTCGAGCCACCCGAATCTGGCTCGATCTCATCCTCAAAAATGAGATCAAACAGGTTGTTGATTGGAATCTGGTGGTTAAAGAAGAGTATCTCTCTGCCATGGAGCGGAGTGTTGTCAAAGACACTGAAATTAAAGTTCTCCTGAAACAGGCCCTGACGGATAAAATCCATGACCGTGCCCTGTTTATGAAGGGGATTGATGTGAGTTATTTCTATGAAGGCTATAGCGAATTTAAAATTGAGGAGCTGTAGGCAGGGGCGATGACATCATTTACACCACCGAAGACGATACGACCAAAATAGCTGAACGTACACAAGCGGGGGCACCACTATGAAAAATCTGTTTATCGCTTTTATTCTGGCACTTTTTGTTACCGGCGAATCGGCTGCTCTGGAAGTCGCCGGGGTTTCTCTGGTGCAGACCGTGACGGTGAACGGCCAGCAGATGAAACTGCATGGCTACGGTATCAGGAAGAAATTCTTCGTCAAGGTCTACATCGGTTCGCTGTATGCGACCAAACGTTTTGCCTCCGCCTCCGAAGCACTGAAGGACAACGGGGATAAACTGATACGAATGAATTTCCTCCATTCAAAAGTTGAAAAGGAGAAAATCATCGAGGCTTTTAGTGAGGGGCTGGCCAACAATTCACCTGAACTGATCGGTTCACCCGAAGTAAAAAAATTCCTTTCGCTGTTCACAGCCGATTTTAGCAAGGGGGATGTGGTGGATCTGCTTCTCGCTGCTGACGGCAGCGTTGCGGCCAGCCATAACGGCAGATCACTCGGCACTGTTCCGTCGTCCAGACTGGCCAGGGGCGTTTTTGCCATCTATATGGGAGACAAACCCGCGGACGAATCTCTGAAAAAAGGCATGCTGGGGAGTTGATCTTCAGGGGCAATACCCATGGGGAGTGCGTTTGACATTTAAACTATATAATAAAAATTGGTTCTCCGTAAAATCTCGTTGATGAAGTTTAAGATCTACCTGTTTGTATGATTTGCAATAATGTTGATATGTCAGTTCCAAAGTTCTTTTCTCTGGGACGATCAAATGTTGATACACTGAAACCTGTGAATCTCTCGAAAGCATCAGAATGAGGTCTTTTGCGTTGGAAAGGTGGTGTCACTTTCTTGTGAG
>CAIRBT010000174.1 GCA_903876875.1 uncultured Geobacteraceae bacterium | reverse complement strand
CCAGGTCCGGAAGGAAGCAACGGCAGCGGCTCCTGCTGTGTGCCGCGGGTAAACCCGGCTATCATCTGCGTCTGCAAATATTCCCTGCCACATCCCCCTGAAACGAAAACACTCATCATGCGTTCCGATGATGGGTCAGTTTACCTGCGAGGTTAGATCTCTTGTCCAACGGCACGCACTATGAAGTCCTGGCAAGGAAGTATCGCCCCCAAAGTTTTTCCGAGCTGGCCGGCCAGGAGCATGTCAGTCGTACCCTGCAAAACGCCATTGATTCCGGGCGGGTTGCCCACGCTTTTCTCTTCACCGGAGCACGGGGGGTCGGCAAAACCAGTACGGCTCGCATCATGGCCAAAACCCTCAACTGTGCCGAGGGGGTAACCCATGAACCATGCAATGTCTGCTCCCAATGCATTGAAATCACCAAAGGGACCTCCACCGATGTCTTTGAGATAGATGGTGCCTCCAACAACGGCGTAGACGATGTCCGGGATCTACGGGACAACATCAAGTATCTGCCGTCCCACAGCCGCTACCGCATTATTATCATCGACGAAGTCCACATGCTTTCCACCAACGCCTTCAATGCGTTGCTCAAGACCCTTGAAGAGCCACCGGAACATGTCAAATTCATCTTTGCCACCACTGAGCCGCACAAACTGCCGGTAACTATCCTTTCCCGCTGCCAGCGTTTTGACTTCAAACGGGTCACCCTGCCCCGCATCATCGCCCGTCTGCGGGAGATAGCCGGAAAAGAATCAGTCACCATCTCCGATGGCTCCCTGGCTCTTATCGCCCGCAAGGGGGATGGCAGCATGCGGGACTCCCTGACCGCCTTTGACCAGGTACTGGCCTTCTGCGGTGACACGGTTAACGATGAAGATGTGGCAACCCTACTCGGCACCATCGACCGCCGCCTGCTGGCGGAAATTTCCGGAGCCCTCTTCACCGGCAATACCCAGGCGGTACTGGCCGGAGTGAAACAGGTTGATCTGGTTGGCTATAATATGCGCCAGTTTTGTCAGGAATTGATCGAGCATTTCCGCAATCTGCTGGTTATCCGCTCCGTTGCCAAACCGGAAGAGATCCTTGACCTGACCGCCGCCGAACTTGACGAACTGCGGGGGCAGTCCCTGCATATGTCCCCCCTGGATATCCAGCGTCGCCTGACCCTGTTTTTGAAGGCCGAGGCCGAAATGGCTTACGCCAGCTTCCCCCGATTGATCGTGGAGATGGCACTCCTCAAGGCGACCCTGCTGGCACCGCTGGTGCCGGTTCAGGAGCTTATTGATAAAATCAAGGCGTTGGAAACGGCGGCTGTCCACACCCCTTCCCTCCCCTGGGAAACGACTCGAACTACGGCACCGGCAGCGGCACCGACCTATGAATCACACCACCGTGGCGTACCGACTCCCCCCGCAGCCATACCGGCCACTCCGGAATCGCGGCCGCCATCACTAACAGCACCGCCATCACCAACTGCAGGCAGTGGCGGAGTGGCCGAGTGGGGTCGCTTTGTTGTCTTTGTTAATGAAAAGGATCGACAGCTGGGTTCGGTACTTGAACATGGCAGCCCCCTGAAACAGGAGAAGGGTCTGATTGAGATCGGCTTCCCTGCGGGGAGTTATTATCTAACCGCCGCCCAGGATGCGGAGTTTATTGACGACGTACAACGACTGGCACAAGCTTTTACCGGCATCACCACCGCCGTCAAGGTCAAGGGGATTGAGGCAGGCTTTGGTGATGCCCCACTGTCTCTGGTAGAAAAAAAAAAGAGTGATGCCGAACAACGAATGGACGAATTGAGGCAGGAAGCGGAAAACCACCCGATTATCAAAGAGGTGCAACGACTGTTCGACAGCAGTGCTATTGACGTTCGGCCGTTGTAACCAATTATAGAAATTATTTCTACGAAAGACCACTACAGATTAAGAGAGCAACGGAGGGGTACCATGTCCAAGGGATTGGCAAATATCATGAAGCAGGCCCAGATGATTCAGCACAAAATGGCTAAATTGCAGGAAGAGGCCAACTTAAAAACTGCCGTGGCAACTTCCGGTGGCGGAGCCGTCACGGTGACCGTGAACGGTAAAAACGAGATTCTTTCACTGGAAATAAAAAAAGAAGCGGTTGATCCGAACGATGTCGAAATGCTGCAAGACCTTGTTATGACTGCCGCAAACGAGGCTTTAAAGAAAGTCCACAGCGAAATGGGCGACGCCATGTCCAAAATCACCGGCGGCATGAGCATTCCGGGACTTTTCTAATAATTACTTGTCATTATAAGCAGTAATTCTGTGGCACACTTGTCACCCGCTTTACTCTGATTAAATGTTTTAGTTCGGCTAATTTCCGGCTAACCACCGGAGGACATTTTCAGACTGTACCAAGAGCACCACAGACTATGTCATACATGCTTCTCCACAGTTTTCGGGCTGTTCACTCCCGACACCGGGTTGAGCAGCTCTTTTTTTAACCTCGCTATAACACTAAAAAATTGTTTTATTTGTATCGGAATTTATGTTAACAAAATCATCTTCGCTCATGCGTTTGGTGGGAGAATTGAAGAAGTTGCCCGGCGTGGGAGAGCGTACTGCGCTCCGTCTGGCGTTCCATCTCCTCAAGTCGCCTAAAAATATGACGGCGTTATCAGAGGCGCTCGGTGAGGTGCGGGATCGGGTACACCCCTGTTCTATCTGCTTTGCCATTACCGAGAACGACCCCTGCCATATTTGTTCGGGAAACCGTGATGGCAGCACCATCTGCGTAGTGGAAAATTCCCAGGATCTGATGGCACTGGAGCGGAGTAACGCCTTTCAGGGGATGTACCACGTTCTGGAGGGGGCTATTTCCCCTCTGTCCGGCATTGGGCCAGCCCAACTGAGGATTGCCGAACTGGTGGCGCGGGTGGAGCAGGGGACGGTACGTGAGGTGGTGATTGCCACCAACTTCACCGTCGAAGGGGAAGCAACGGCTCTCTACCTGACCCGCCTCCTGAAACCGACCGGCGTAAAGATCAGTCGCCTTGCCCATGGCATACCACTGGGGAGCGACATTGAATTTGTTGATGCGGCCACGGTGCAGTGGGCATTGCAGGGGCGCAACGAACTATAAACCGCAGTGACATATATTCCACAGAGGAGGAAACAGATGAGCAAGAAGATGGTAACTATTGACGGCAATACCGCCGCCGCCCATGTGGCACACGCCACCAATGAAGTCATCGCCATATACCCGATCACCCCGTCATCGGTAATGGGCGAAATTTCCGATGTCAAGAGCGCCATGGGCGAGAGGAACATTTGGGACAACGTGCCGACCGTTGCTGAAATGCAGTCCGAAGGGGGCGCCGCCGGTGCCGTTCACGGAGCACTGCAGGCGGGTGCCCTCACCACGACCTTCACCGCCAGCCAGGGACTCTTGCTGATGATCCCCAACATGTTCAAAATTGCCGGCGAGCTGACCTCCACCGTCTTCCACGTTTCGGCCCGTGCCATTGCCGCCCAGGCGCTGTCGATCTTTGGCGATCACTCGGACGTCATGTCCTGCCGTTCCACCGGTTGGGCCTTCCTCTGTTCCAACAACGTCCAGGAGGTCATGGACTTTGCCCTGATTTCCCAGTCGTCAACATTGCGGAGCCGCCTGCCGTTCCTCCACTTCTTTGATGGTTTCCGCACCTCACACGAAGTCCAGAAAGTGACCGAACTCTCCTTTGATGAGATGCGGGCCATGATCGACGACTCACTGGTTGCCGACCATAAAGCCCGTGGCCTCTCCCCCGACAAACCGGTGATGCGCGGTACGGCACAGAACCCCGATGTTTATTTCCAGGGGCGTGAGACGGTAAATCCCTACTACCCGGCCTGCGAGAAGATCGTTCAGGAAGAGATGGACAAGTTCGGCAAACTGACCGGTCGTAAGTACAAACTGGTTGATTATGTGGGTGCCAAGGATGCCGAGCGGGTTGTCATCATTATGGGTTCCGGTGCCGACGTTGTTCAGGATACCGTTGAAAATCTGGTAAAAAGCGGCGAAAAGGTCGGCGTCGTCAAGATCCGCCTCTATCGTCCTTTCCCCCTCGATGCCTTCATCAAGGCACTGCCGAAAACCGTCAAAAAGATTGCCGTTCTCGACCGCACCAAAGAGCCGGGTGCTCTCGGTGAGCCGATGTATCTGGACGTGCGTACCGCCATCGGCGAAGCCATGGCTTCCGGCAAGTTCAAATGCGAAGGGTATCCAGTCATCGTCGGGGGCCGTTATGGTCTCGGTTCAAAAGAGTTCAACCCGGCCATGGCCAAGGCGGTGCTTGACAACCTGAAAGCCGCCAAGCCGAAGAATAAATTCGTCGTCGGCATTGAAGAGGATGTCACCAACTGCAGCCTCAAGGTCAACTACTCCTACAAAAACCCCATGGAAGGGGTCTACGAGGCGATGTTCTTCGGCCTCGGCTCCGACGGTACCGTTGGCGCCAACAAGAACTCCATCAAAATCATCGGTGAAGAGACCAGCAACAATGCCCAGGCCTACTTCGTGTACGACTCGAAGAAGGCCGGTTCCATGACCACTTCCCACCTCCGCTTCGGCAAGAACTATATCCGTGCCCCCTATCTGGTGCAGGAAGCCGACTTCGTTGCCTGCCACAACTTCTCGTTCCTTGAGAAGTACGATATGCTTGCCCGTGCCAAAACCGGTGCCACCTTCCTGCTCAACGCCCCCTTCAGTGCAGAAGAGGTGTGGGATACCATTCCTGCAGAAGTTCAGCAGCAGATCATCAGCAAAAAGTTAAAATTCTTCGTCATTGACGGCGTTAAACTGGGCAATGAAATCGGCCTCGGACCACGTATCAACGTCATTATGCAGACCGCATTCTTCAAAATTTCCAACATCATTCCGCTGGACGACGCAGTGGCCTCCATCAAGGGTGCCATCAAGAAATCCTATGGTAAAGCGGGTGAAGCGGTTCTTGAAATGAACTACAAGGCGGTTGATGCCGGCCTCAACAACTTTTATGAAGTGACGGTTCCGAAAAAAGTCAGCAGCACCCTGAAGATGGCCGATGCGGTATCAAGCACGGCACCGACCTTCGTCAAAGAGGTTACCGGAGTCATCGTGGCCGGCCTGGGTGACAGCCTGCCGGTATCGAAAATGCCGGCTGACGGCACCTTCCCGACGGCCACATCCCAGTACGAAAAACGCAATATCGCCATCGATATTCCGGTATGGGACGAGAAACTCTGCATCCAGTGCGGCATCTGTTCCTTTGTCTGCCCCCACGCAGCGGTCCGCTCCAAAGCCTACGACGGGGCACTGCTGGCAACGGCTCCGGCCACCTTCAAATCGGTTGATTGCAAGATCCCGGAAATGGTCGGCAAAAAGTACACCATACAGGTTGCACCGGAAGATTGCACCGGCTGCGGTGCCTGCGCCCACAACTGCCCGGCCAAGGACAAAAAAGTTGCCGGACACAAGGCACTGGATATGCATTTCCAGCCGCCACTGCGTGCCACGGAAGCGGACAACTTCGCCTTCTTCCTCGGCTTGCCCGACGTGGATCCGACCACGGTCAAACTGGACACCCTGCGCAGCAACCAACTGGTCCGTCCGCTGTTCGAATTCTCCGGTGCCTGTGCCGGTTGCGGCGAGACCCCCTACCTGAAGCTGTTGACCCAGCTGTTCGGTGACCGGATGCTCATCGCCAACGCCACCGGTTGTTCCTCCATCTATGGCGGCAACCTCCCCACCACTCCCTACGCCAAGCGGGCCGACGGACGGGGACCGGCATGGTCAAACTCGCTGTTTGAAGACAATGCCGAGTTCGGCTTTGGTATGCGGCTCACCGTGGATCAGTTCAGCAAAGCTGCCCTTGAATACGTGGCCATCCTTGCCAACGATGCTGCATTTGCCGGCAATGCGGTCCTCTTTACCGAGCTGGTCGCTGCCGACCAATCCACCCAGGCCGGCATAGAAGCGCAGCGTGGCCGGGTTGAAACACTGAAAGGGCTCATCCAGGGGAGCGACAATGCCACGGCCAAACTGTTGGTTCCCGTGGTCGATTATCTGGTGAAGAAATCGGTCTGGTGTTTCGGTGGTGACGGCTGGGCCTATGATATCGGCTTCGGCGGTCTGGACCATGTCATCGCCTCCGGCAAGGACATCAACCTGTTTGTCCTTGATACGGAAGTCTACTCAAACACCGGTGGTCAGGCATCAAAATCCACCCCGATGGGTGCCGTCGCCCAGTTTGCCGCTGGTGGCAAGCCGGTATCGAAAAAGGATCTGGGCATGATCGCCATGTCCTACGGTTCGGTCTACGTGGCAACCGTGGCACTTTCAAACCCTGCCCAGTGCGTCAAGGCCATGCTTGAGGCGGAAGCCTTCGACGGTCCGTCACTGATTATCGCCTATTCACACTGCATCGCCCACGGTATCGACATGACCGCCGGTGTAGATGCCCAGAAGCGTGCCGTACAGTCCGGTTACTGGCCCCTGTACCGGTACAATCCGGCCCTGGCAGCCAAGCGGAAGAACCCGCTCCAGCTGGACAGCAAGGCAGCGACCATCAGCTTTGAAGAGTACACCGGGGCGGAAAACCGCTACCGTATGCTGAAAAAGGCCAATCCGGAACAGGCCGGGGCACTGATGAAAAAAGCCGGTGAGTGGACCAAGGCCCACTTCGCCTATTATGAAAAACTGGCGGCCCTCAACTTTGAGGATTCTGACGGGAAATAGTAGTCAACAGGACGTCAAAATGGTAGTATCTAACCCCCGTAGAATATTCTGCGGGGGTTTTTATCACTTGGAGGCGGATATGCTTGAAGGAAGTGACGATCTGGGGGCTGCCCTGTTTAAAACCTGGACTGAAAAGGAACGGAGCAATGAAATTGCCAAGCTGGTAGCCGGATACAAGAACGGCGTACCGGTCGGTATCCTCTGCAAAATGGCCGAGACCATCGCCGGTGAGCGGAAACTGGCAAAGAAGTATCTCAAAAAGTGCCTGACCGAAGCGGAACGAATTGCTGCCGTGGCCTCCGCACCCGACGCCATACGCCCCATGGCCAAATCACTGCTGCTCTGACCGGGAGTTCTCATGCCTGATATTTTCATTGCCGGCTGCGGCTATTGTGGCGAACGGCTTGCCCGTACGTACCGGGATACGGGTACGGGGGTGACCTGCATGGTTCGCTCCCCGGAACGGGCTCAACGCCTCACCTCGGACGGTTTTGTCACCACAACCTTGGCACTCGACGACATAACCGAGCTTCCCCCTCTCGATCTGTCGGGGCAGACCGTTTTCTATCTGGTTCCACCACCGGGTGGCGGCACCAGTGATCTTCGTGCCAGAAACTTTATTTATCTGCTTTCACCGGCGGGAACGCCGAAGAAAATTATCTATATGAGCGCGACCTCGGTGTACCATGAAACTGACGGCGGCACAGTCACCGAAGCTTCTCCAACCATACCGGATACGGCCATGGGTAAGCGCCGCCTCGATGCCGAAATCGTCTTTCGTGACTATGGCAGCAAAGTCGGCATCCCGGTCATCACCCTGCGGGTCAGTGGCATCTACGGCCCGGGTCGGCTCCCGCTCATGCAAATCAGCCAGGGGCAGCCACTCTTGAATGAAGAAGAATCGGGCCCCAGCAACCGGATTCATGTGGATGACCTTGCCGACATCTGCCGTGCCGCCGCCCTCCATGGCAATGGCGGAGATATTTTCAACGTCAGTGACGGTCACCCCTCCAGCATGACCTCCTATTTCGACGCCTGTGCCGATGTTCTCGGCATGCCCCGCCAACCACGGGTATCACTGACTGAGGCACGACATCTTATGACCCCCCTCATGTTTTCCTACATCAGCCAGTCACGCATCGTTGACAACAGTGCCATGATGCACAAACTCGGGATTACCCTCCGCTACCCCACGGTTCAGGAGGGGCTCAAAAAGTCAATAAGTTAATTTATTCTAAGTTTTCCGCTCACCTGTAAAGGTATCCGTTGCGCAGCTGATACAAAAAGTATATAAACAGTGTGGTTATTTTGGTTCCGGTCAGCTAGTCAAAAAAGACGCTCCGAGCGTAAAGGCACACCATGTCACTCCCCCCCGGCACTGGCCGACACATACCGCACCAACTGCTCAGCACCATTATTGACCGATTGAACACCCAGGTATGTGTTATCGACGACCGGGGAGAAATCGTTGTTGCCAACCATGCCTGGCGGGATTTTTTCACCCGACAGGGGGGAGATGCTGAGGCGGTGAAGCGGGGGCAGTGTGACCTTGAAGCTTTTAACCATCTGCTGGAAAGTGGCAGCAATGAAGAGCTCCGCTGTTTTTACTCGGCGGCACGGGAGGTTATCAATCACTCGCAGGCGGAGATCACCTCCGAGTATTCCTGCCGTTTTAATGACCGATGGTACCGATTTATCGGCACCATAACCCCCGTACAAATCGAGGGGGTCACCTATGGAATTATCTGTTGCGAAGATAGTACCGAGCGTACGGAAGCGGAGTTAAAACAGCAACAACTCTCTGACGAACAAAAAAAGCTGGAACAGGAACTGCAAAAAAGTCATGATCTTTTAGCATCCCTTTCCCACCGGATACCGGAGATGATCTACCAGTTCCGACTGTTTCCCGATGGGAACTGCTGTTTCCCCTACGTCAGTTCCGCCATCAAAAGAATCTACGGACTCACACCGGAACAGGTCAGCACAGACGCCACACCTCTTTTGGAGCTTATCCATCCCCAGGACTTTGCCGAGGTTATGGAATCCATCCAGGATTCGGCGGGAACACTTGAGTCGTGGGACAAACAGTTCCGAGTGGTGCTCTCCTCCGGGGAAATCCGCTGGAATTTAGGCAGTGCCCGCCCTCAGGGTTTGGAGGATGGCAGCGTACTCTGGCACGGCATCTTCAGTGACATCACCCTCCAAAAAGAGCGTGAACTTGAATTACGCAAGCTGTTACGAGCCGTCCAGCAGAGCCCCGTTACTATACTTATCACCGATACGGAGGGTTTGATCGAGTTTGTCAACCCGAAGTTTACCGAGCTGACCGGCTACAGTGCCGATGAGGCTATTGGGCAGAATCCCCGTATCCTTAATGCCGGCCAGACACCGCCAGAGATATTCACCGACTTATGGGATACTATTTCGTCAGGCAACATCTGGTGTGGCGAGGTTCTCAACAAGACAAAGAACGGCACCCTGTTCTGGGAAATTGCCACCATCTCCCCCCTCTTTGACGACAATGGGCTCATCACCAACTATCTGGCGGTAAAAGAGGATGTCACCGAAAAGCGACGGGTGTTGAATCAGCTCATTGAAGCCAAAAATGCCGCTGAAATGGCAACCCAGGCCAAGAGCAGCTTTCTGGCCACCATGAGCCACGAAATCCGCACCCCCATGAACGGCGTTATCGGCATGGCCAACATGCTGTTTGAAACACATCTGAGTCCTGAACAGCGGGAATACACCGACATCATCCGCAAGAGTGCCGAAAATTTGCTCGCCATTATCAATGAGATTCTTGATTTTTCAAAGATTGAGGCGGGAAAACTTGAGCTGGAGCAACTGGACTTTGACCTGCGCCACACTATCGAAGACACCACGGAACTGCTGGCTTTCCGTGCCGCCGACAAGGGGATTGAACTTTTCAGCGGCATCGCCCCCAACGTACCGCTCTTTCTCACCGGAGATTCGGGCAGACTCCGGCAGATCATCATCAATCTGGTCGGCAACGCCATAAAATTCACCCATCAGGGGGAAATAGTCGTCACAGCCTCCCTCACGATGGATCATGGCGACAACGCCACCATTCTTTTTGAAGTCAGTGACACCGGCATCGGCATCCCACCAGATCGCCTGGATGCGGTATTTTCTGCCTATTCCCAAGCTGAATCCGGCACGGCGCGCAAGTATGGCGGCACCGGCCTAGGGCTCCCCATCTGCAAACAGCTGGTGGAACTGATGGGGGGTACCATCGGCGTGACCAGCGAAATGGGCAAAGGCTCCACCTTCTGGTTTACCGCCCAACTAAACAAGCAGACCGGCCCTCTGCCACTCACTCCCGCTGCCAATCCCGATGCCGCCTTCATCGGTTTTACCACCCTGATAGTCACCGGCAGCGCAACTAATTACTCGCTGCTATCCACCCAACTCCACCAGTGGGGATGCCTCAGTACCGCTGCCCCCGATGGCGAAACCGCCCTTGCGCTGCTCCGGAGCGAGGTGAAACCGACCCAACTGGTGCTGATAGATGAAAAACTCTCCGGCATGGATGGCCGGGAATTGGGGCAGCAGATCAAACGGGATCCCCAACTGGCAGCACTACCGTTGGTGATGCTGATTGCCGCCGACAACCGGGGTGACGCAGGTGCCCTGTCACAGCTCGGCTTTCAGAGGTATCTTGCAAAACCGGTGCGCAGGGATCAACTCCACGATTGCATTGCACTGCTCACCGGTACAGCTCAGGATAAAGTGCTTCCTACCGGACAGAAGCCTCCCGAACTGTCTCACGGAGAAAACGACAAAACGGGTGTGCGCATTCTACTGGCCGAAGACAACCTCATTAACCAGAAGGTGGCCTTGAGCATGCTTGGCAAAATGGGCTATCAGGCAGACGTGGCTTCCGATGGCCGCGAAGCGGTGCGGGCTCTGGAGCGAACGAACTATGACGTTGTCTTCATGGACTGCATGATGCCGGAAATGGATGGTTTTGAGGCGACGGCCACCATACGTGACCTGACCTCAGCGGTGCGGAACCACGATGTGCCAATAATAGCCATGACGGCAAATGCCATGGCAGACGACCGGCAAGCCTGCTTGGCAGCCGGTATGAATGATTATCTGGCAAAGCCGGTGCGAAAAGAGGAACTGGCACGAGTAATGGAAGAGTGGCTACGAAAAGATACTGGTAAGGAGAGCCCGGTGAGTGAACCGTCAAACAATTCATCAGAGACACTGTTCCTGTTCGATGAGACCGAACTGCTCAGCATATTCGATGACGATCGTGATTTTGCAGAAAGTATCCTGACCGATGCGCTGCTTGAGTTACCGGAAGACCTGAAGACGCTGAATGAACTTGCTGCCGGTGACGACGCCCCGGCGATCAGCATACACGCCCATACCATTAAAGGGCTGGCGGCCAATATCTGCACGCCGTCACTGCGGGAAATCTGCTACGAAATAGAGACCGCAGCACTCGACAATAATCTGGTAACGGTGAGAAACCTGCTACCCGAATTGACCCGAATTACCGCACTGACTATCGAAGCGGTCAACAAGAATCTGGCAGCCTGCCGGACTGAGAAAAAATAAGCACAGGGAACAGCGCCGGTCTGTTCCCTGTCGTGATACCCCACAATTCCCGCCGATTAATCCATCTGCACCACGAAGGCAACTATTTTGTGACTCGACTGATTCCGGTAGATGGTCAACCAGGTGCGTTCACCGATTTTATTACGTTGGAGCACAAACCCTTGTTTTTCTTCGCTTGACGCAAGAACATAGTCACTCCGCCCGGTCACCTCGGTAAGCACTCTGCGCATAAACGTATCAGCCACCACTTTTTCCTTGCCGGCAAGAACCTGAACGGCAGCTATTTTCCCCCCGGTACGATAGAGCCGGATATCGTAGGTTCCGTCAATATAGCGTTCCCACCCCGGTTTTTCTTTGGAGAAGGCGCTATCGCGTCCTTTAACCAGAACAAAGGTGGGCACGCCGGTAGTAGGGGTAGCGGCGGCGGGCACCGGCTTCGGCGCATTCGCTGCTGCCTTGCTTGCCACCACCGGTGGTTTTTGCACAGCTGCTTTTGGTGAAGAAGTCACCGGAGGAGATGTCTGTTTTTCTGCGACAGGTGCGGGCTGAACTGTTACCGGTTTCCGTTTGAGGAGGGACCAGCCACCAGCAACAGCACAGAGGATCACGAAGGCCGACAGCAACATTACCCAGACGCGGGTACCGGAATTATAACGTTCCTCCAGCAGGTCCGAATGGGGCTCCCTAATTTCCTGATGGGAAACACCGGTGGGGTTTCCGACCGTACCCGGAGCGACCGATGACGGCAACAGTGCCTGTCCCTCTTCACCGGAAACCGATTCCTCTCTGGCGACAACGGGCGAGCAACCGGCAGCAACCGGCACCGTTTCGGCCTGCACTAACTGGCTGATCTGTGAATCGGTCAGCTCGAAAAATGGCTGAGAGGGTGGTACAGCCACCGGCGGGGCAACCTCCCCACTGTTATCTTCCCCAGCGACCGTTTCTTCAAGCACTGTTTCAGTAACTTCCGCGTCATCACTCTCGGCAGCATCCTCGGCGGAACCTGCGCCGAGCCACACCTCAAGAATCCGCGCCATCTCCTCCCGATACAGCGGCTTTACCACATACTCATCCATGCCTGCCCAGAGGCAGCGTTCCCGATCTTCCGCCATCAGAAGCGATGTCAGACCGACAATCGGCACTCCGTGGTTGAGGATTGGAGACTCGGCATTACGGATGGTACTGATAACCTCCCGGTAATCTCCCTTCGGCAACAACCAGTCCATGAGCAGCAGATCATACCATGCCCATTCCATCTCGTGGAGAGCCTGCCGCACATCGGATACCACATGAACCTTGCACCCCAGACCATTGAGGATCAGCCGGGTTGAACTTTCACCACAGGGATCATCATCGATCAGGTATCCCAGATAGCCTGATTTTTTCAATGTCGCCAGCATATCCCGTTGCCGGGAAAGTTCGTCTTCCACCAGCAGAACGGAATACTTCCACTGCTTCGGCTCTCCCATAGAGATATCGGCGGTGACAGGGGCCGCCACAGGGGGCAGTGGCTCCGGCACAACGGCGACAACCGGAACTGCCACTTCTACCGGAAGCGGTGCGGGGGCCGACTCGACCGACAGCTCTGGTACTTCTGGTACTTCTGGTACTTCTGGTACTTCTGGTACTTCTGGTACTTCTGGTACTTCTGGTACTTCTGGTACTTCTGGCACGGAAGTGCTGACCGGAACCTTCTCCACAGCTGCGGACGCAGTCGGTTCCTGCCGCCACCGTTCGAGGACTTCTGCCAGATAATTTTTCTTGACCGCCGGTGCCGGAGATTCCTCGGGACGTACGGGAGGGGCTGAAGGAGGGGGGGTAATCGGTGCCGCAGCCGGTGGTTCCGGCAGCTGTTCCTCCACCATGACCACTTCAGTCACCGTTTCTTCCACAGCACGGGTCTCTGCAACTATCTCAAGCTGTGCCACGGCCGGTTCCGGCTCTGGTTCCGGCGTAACCGGCTTGAGCATCGCGGGATTATTCAACCATTTTTCGATAACTTCCGCCATGTGAACCTTGGAGACCGGCTTGGCTATATAGTCGTTCATGCCGGCCTCAAGACACCGTTCCCGGTCACCCGGCATGGTGTTAGAGGTCAGAGCAATAATCGGCACTGTATGGTTGAGAACTACGGACTCCGGGCTCCGAATCAGGGCGGTCGCTTCCACACCGTCCATGCGGGGCATCATCCAATCCATGAGGACCAAATCATAATTAATCCGTTCCAGGGCAGAGATGGCCTTCTGGCCATTGGGAACCACATCGACCTTGCACCCCAGATTATTCAGGATCATCAGGGCGATGCGCTGATTAATCAGATTATCTTCCACCAACAGAACAGTTTTCTGCTCTGCGGGGAAGCCGTTTTCAGCAGCAGGCTCTTCGGCAATCGGTTCAACAATCGGTTCTGTCACCGGTTCAATAATTGGTTCCTGCACCGGCTCTGTGATCGGTTCTGGCACAGACTCGACAGTCGGCTCTGCGATCGGTTCTGGCTCCGGTTCGGCAACCACACCCTCCATGCAGGCATCCAGAATTTCCGCTAACTGAGCCTTCCGCACCGGTTTGGCCAGATAGCCATCCATACCAGCTTCTATACATTTTTCCCGATCACCCGGCTTGGTATTCGACGTCTGTGCAACAATCATCACATTACGATCAATGACCTTTGATCCGGAGCTTCGTATCAGAGTCGTGGCTTCCAGACCATCCATCCTCGGCATCATCCAGTCCATCAGCACCAGATCGTACTCAACTTGCTCCAGTGCCTCGATGGCTTTCTGACCGTTGGGAGCCAGGTCAACCCTGCACTCCAGATTGTTCAGCATGGTCAGCGTGACCTTCTGGTTGATAAAGTTATCTTCCACCAAAAGGACACGGGGGGGCCGGGGATACCGTTTTGTGCCACTATTCGCCGCTGGAATAATCGGTGGTGTGGCTGCTGGTTGTGCGAGTAGTGGCGTTGGCAGAACCTGTTCGCCGTCAAAGATACGTTTCAGGTTAGAACCCATTTCGTCAACCAGAGCTTCGGGAGAGCGGTTCAGGTCGACGGTAATATCGAGCAGGCCCGGCAGGGGAGTGACATGGGTGTGCTCCTCATAGGCCAGAATGAAGACCGGACTGCTGTCACCAAGCATCTGGCGAACGCGGCGCACAATCGGCTCACAGGTAACACCGAAGATTTTGTCCTGAATAATGACGACGGCGGGAGTGTTATCAAGGATCTCCCCCAGACCGTCCGCAAAACCGGACACCAGACCGATATCGCCCGGCACCAGCGGCTTCATGAGGCTTTGAAGCTGGCTGCCTACGGGATTATTTAAAATGATGAGCAGACTAAGCATGCCAACCCTTTGAGCGTTATCGTCAAAATTGGTGAAGGGAACCAATTCCCTGGTTACTGAACGTAAATAATGACACAACCTGCTTCCCCTGGGAGACCTCCCGGGGAAGCAGGTTGTGCTTCGTTACAGAGAGTAAATCTGTTACAGCAGCTGCCAGACAGCCGCCTGCTTCATATTGATCCAGTACCCCACACCCGGCTCCAGCTTGTTCAGGCTGTTGACGGAGCGGGTCGGGCCAAACGAGTGCCACCGACCGTTATTCCAGCTCCAGACACTTTCCACCAGGGTGGAGATCGGTTCGATTGCCTGCCGTATTGACTGGGGAGAAGCACCGTTATATCCCACCAGATTCCAGCCTGCCACGAGGGGGATTAACTTATTACCGTCAATGGCTACTGAATCGGGAGATGAGACCGGAGCCGCAGCCAGCGTGTTCAGATCAAACGTGAATGAGGAACTGATCGGATCGCTATTGGTCATGCTCCAGCAGA
Source organism: uncultured Geobacteraceae bacterium (assembly GCA_903876875.1). Taxonomy (GTDB): domain Bacteria; phylum Desulfobacterota; class Desulfuromonadia; order Geobacterales; family Pseudopelobacteraceae; genus JACRCG01. The sequence continues at coordinate 7,710 of CAIRBT010000174.1, read as the reverse complement.
GTTTGAAGGAAGCTTCCAACTCAATTTTTTCAGCCGAATCCTCACTGGTTTTTATCTGCTCCAGCACAAAGGAATTCACCCGTTTCAGCAGTTCCTGATAGATCGGCGAATGGGGGTCGGACAGTACGGATTGCAAGGAATTGGCAAATTCATTTTCGGCGTTTTTCGCCTTCGCCAACTGGCCGCTTTCCCGCTGCTGCCGAATGGCTTCAGCACGCAGTTCATCGGCCGAACGATAGTTCTCCGGACGGGGGAACAGACCACTACTGGTTCTCAGATGGTCATAGAACCAGCTGATCAGATCCTTCGTCAGGGTCTCCCGCTGTTTGTTTATCTCAAGGTCAAAGCGCGCCCACTCAAGCTGCTCACGCATCTGCTTCGGTGCAACATTAAACAGTGAACACCACTTTTGAGCCTGCTGCTCACCAAGCCCTTCATCTTCCCAATAGGCACCGATGGCACCACTCAGCACCGCGTCGGTAACAGGCAGCTCCACTTGATCAATGTGGAAGGGGCTGCTGCTGGCGGGAACCCGTATTTCCGGCGGTTCAGCGGAACCACCGGAGCGAAGCTTGGACAGACGGGCTTCACCCTTGACCTTCGCCATGTAGGTTGAGCAGAGATACGTGTTCAGCGTATAGGTAAAACCGGGGGTTGCATAGCCATGAACCCGCCGTTTCCCCTGCAGGTAGAGGTACCCTTCATTAACCAGAGTCAACACCGACTGACGAACAGCCGGAATTTTAATATCAAGCTCGTTGCTGATCGCCTCCGCATTGGCAAGACCGTCGGCAACTTCGTACAGATACTCCAGAATGCGCCCCTGATTTTTCGACAGAGGAAGCCACTGTGACTGGGTGGCCTGATCTTTTTCCTGGAATTCATCTTCCTGATGGATCAGCTCCGTAATATCATCATTCTGGCGAAGGGGGGCAGGCTCGATAATCGGCGGTGCGGCAACCACTTCGGCAACCGTCTCCTTGCGCGTAACAGGAGGAGGCATTACCGACGGGGTGGCACCCAGCGTTGAAAAAGAGCCTTCCGCCGGTTTACTGATGCGTGGCAGTTGCACACCGGCCTGCAAACTTCCAGCAACCGGCCGCGGCCGTTCTTCAGTACGGGGACGCTCATCAAAACGGGGGCGGTCATCGACCACCACCGGTGCCCGCAGTTCAACACGGGATGGTGCGATCTCTTCAAAACGGGTCTTCGTCGGCTTCTCTACAACCGGAGGCACTACCGCCACTTCCGGCTCCTTTTCCGTCAGCGCTTCCCCCATCAGCTCTTCAAACAGCTCAACTGACCACCCCACCGTCGGCTTGGCCGGTGCCGGTGCCGCAGGCTTTGCTACCGGAGCGGGAAGAGGGTCACGCTGTTTTACTTCCGGCAACGTAATCTTCGGCAGCTCAGGAGTTTTTTCCGCAATAACCGGTGCCGCCACCACCACAACCGGGGGAGCTTCTACCACCGGAGCTGGAGCAACTTCAGGTGCCGCTCCCACCACCGGAGCCACCACCGCTTCAGGTACAACGACGGCTACGGGAGTCGGTTCAGACACAGGAGCCACCTCCACAACCGGTTCCGCTGCGGGTACAACCGCCACGGGAGCGGGTGCCGCTGCTGGTTCCACAACGGGCACCGGTGCTACCACGGGAGCTGGAGCAGGAACCGCTACGGGAGCGGGTACCGGAACTGGTGCGGGAGATACCACAGGAGCCGGAGCCGGTGTGGGGACAGGTGCGGGAGTCGGTTCTGCGGCAGCAAAGTCATCATGCAGATTGCCGACGGCACCCTTAAGAGCAGGCTCATCAAACACCCGGGAAAACAACGCATCAAATCCTTTACTACCTCTAACTTTTGTCGTCATATAAGTCCTATCACTTCGTTGGCAAGAGCCCGGAATTTGTTACTCGCTATACATGAAGGTGCATGTCGCAATACTGTTGATTTAAACGCGACCGCCTCTTTTATTTTTGTGTCGGTATTAATAATCGTGGAAAACACCTTGTCGGCGAATTTCCGTTGGATGTGGTCAACGGAGGCACGGCTGATGCTGGTACGGGAGTCGGCCTTGTTGATGACCGCCTTGAGGAAACGTAACTCGGCATTTACCCGTGACGCAATGGAGCTGATGGCTTCAAGGGCGGCCACAAAGCCGTCCAGAGAATAGCGACAACCGGACTCGATGGGGATAATGGCACAGTCACTGGCGATCAGGCTGTTGATGGTATAAAGCCCCAGGGATGGATTATTATCTATGATCGTAATGTCGTAGTTATCCGTCGCAAACTGCCGCACACCATTGCGTAGCAACTGGTATGAGTTTTTGGCGTCCTGATACAGCTCCATCTCCAGATGTGAAATCTCCGGCGAATTCATGATGACGTCAACATTCTTGTAGGTGGTCTTGTAGACGCACTCGGCCGCCGGAGTATTGTTGGCGTAAATATCGTAAAGGGTTTTCGGATCCCCTACCTCCTCGGCCGGGCTGAAGATTGATGACGTGTTGCATTGGGGATCACAATCAATAACCAGCACCTTTTTGCCCCGATTTGCCAGCGCATGGGAAAGATTGGTGGAAATGCAGGATTTTCCGACCCCGCCCTTATGATTGATGATGGATATTATCAAATGACCTCCTCCTGTGCGGCATGTATGTACTCTGTTTTGTGTTACATTTACCAGCAAACCCCGCTCGGGGCCATGAAAATCGGTTTCCATACTCTACCGATACTGTCACGGTATTATAATCAGTGAGACACTATATCCGTAACCGGCTAGATGTCAACACATTTTAGAAGATTAATGAGGTATATGCCTACTATTATCATCTCTGACCACGTCGGGGATTGACTGAATTAATGCAATATGAGAATGTTGCCCCGCAGTACCCGGGGAGTAGTGGCAACTGCCACGGCCGTCTCGCTCCGTTTCGGCTCAGCATGGGTGCAACAGAATCAACATAATTGTTCAGAAGGATTGATTATTGTGAAGAAAATATTACTGATCGGGCTGCCAAATGTGGGCAAAAGCACCCTATTTAACCGTTTGATTACCAACCGGGTCAGCAGCGGTTCTTACCCCGGCTCCTCCGTAGAGGTGCGAAGGGGGATGCTGAAAATCGACGGCGAGGAGGTGGAGATCATTGACGCTCCCGGCGTCTGCAACCTGCTGTTCAACGAGGATAACGAAAGAGTTGCCAAATGTATACTGGCGGATGAGCTACCGGAACTGGTGGTTCAAGTCTGCGATGCAAAGAATCTTAATCGCTCCCTTCTTCTGACAGCCCTCCTGGCAGACTTGCAGATACCGGTGGTCTGTGCGGTCAACATGGTGGATGAGGCGGCACAAAAGGGCATTTCGGTCAATCGGCACAAACTTGAGGAGCTGCTGGGAATTCCGGCCATCGAGATCATTGCCTCGGAAGGCGTCGGTGTACCGGCACTGATCGCTGCTCTCGGCAAAGGGGCAATTCCACGTTTCCCGACCAAACTACCGGCGACCCTGAGTACTGCCGTCAGTAAACTTGAAAAGACCATCACCGCAGAATCCGCTCCCGAGCAGATGACACGGACTCTGGCCATTCTTGCCCTGACCGGCGACCATCCCACCTCCGGGTGGGCACGAACAAAACTCGGTCTCCAGCAGGATGACTCCGTAACCGAACTCATTGCCGGCACCACTCGCACTTTCCACCGCCCCCTCGGCCTGGTGGTGGCCCGGGCCCATGATCTATGGGCCGAAGCGGTCTACGGTCAATCGGTCACGGTCGGAGCCATATCCTCCACCCCGTTCCTGAACCGACTCGGCGATCTGGCACTCACCCCGATCACCGGTTCCCTTATACTGGCTGCCCTCATCGCCCTGCTCTATTTTGTCGTCGGGAAGTTTGCCGCCGGAATTGTTGTTGATTTTCTCCTCAATGACTTCTTCGGGGACATGATCGGACCACACCTGAAAAACCTGGTTGCGCTCATCCCGTACGACTTCGCACGGCAGCTGATTATTGGTGAATACGGGCTCTACACCATGGCGGTGGTACCGGTGTTCGGCCTGCTGCTGCCAATTCTGACCATGTTCTTTTTCACCTTCGGCTTCATCGAGGATTCGGGCTACATTCCCCGCCTCTCCATCCTGCTGGATCGGATTTTCAGAAAGGTCGGGCTTAACGGCAAAGCCGTACTCCCCATGGTACTCGGCTTTTCCTGTGTCACCATGGCCACCATCTCCACCAGGGTACTGGACAGCAAGCGGGAGCGTTTTATCGCCATTTTCCTCCTTTCCCTCGGCATCCCCTGTTCCGCCAAACTGAGCGTCATCCTGGCCATTCTGACACAAATCTCCTTCAACGGTTTCCTGGTCGTCTTCGGCGTGGTGTTTTCCCTGACCATCGTGACCGGCATCGTCCTCAACAAAATTATGCCGGTTGAGTCATCAAATTTCATCATGGAAGTTCCCCCCATACGGATTCCCAGCTTGAAAAACGTCATGACAAAGACTTCCAACCGCTCCCTGCTCTTTCTTCAGGAGGCGGTACCACTCTTCATCCTCAGTGCCCTTGGCCTCTTTGTGGCCGACAAAATCGGCCTGCTCTCCGTCATTGAGACCCTTTCTGCTCCCATCATCAAGGGGTTTCTTGGACTCCCCCCCCAGTTTGCCGAGTCACTCATCATGGGCTTTATCCGGGGTGAGGCGGGCGTTGCCATCCTGAAGAAGATGGTGGATAGCGGAGTCATGAACCATACACAACTGGTGGTGGCAATGGTGGTGACGATTCTTTTCATCCCCTGTGTCACCAATTTCATGCTTATTATCAAAGAGCAGGGGGCACAAAAAGCCCTTGCCATTATCGTTGCGGTCACCACCTGTGCCGTACTGACCGGGGGCATACTCAACAATGTCCTCAGCTGGGTTGCCATTACTTTTTAGGAGAGGGTATCACCATGAAGAAAGCTGAACATGTGACCGATGAGGTTCTTGAAACCGTCTGGAGATTTGAAGAGATGGGAACCTGCACGGCAGAAGGTATAAAAAAAGAGCATATTGATGCGGCCTATCGTGTTGATGACGCAGTGCTCTCGGAACTGGCACACAAGGGGCTCATCTGCTTCACCGGCAACAGCATTGCACTCACCGCCACCGGACGTGCCCATGCCCTGCCGGTCATCCGTCGCCACCGCCTAGCGGAACGGATGCTGGTTGATGTGCTCGGCATGCCCTTCGATGCCATCGAAGAGTCGGCCTGTGAATATGAGCACACCCTGGCTCCCGGCCTTACCGAGGCCATCTGCACCCTGCTCGGTCATCCACGGGAATGTCCCCACGGTTCGCCCATTCCTGAAGGGGAGTGCTGCAAACGGTCAGAAAGTTCCGTTGAATCCTTTGTAAAACCTTTAAACGCCCTGGACGTAGGTGATTCAGTACGGGTATCATTCATTAAGAAAGATGATCCGGTTCTCATCGGCAAGTTGGTTTCCTTTGGGGTTTCGCCGGGCAAGATACTTAAAATCCGTCAGAAATTCCCCGCCTATGTTATCCAGATCGAGAATTCCCAGATAGCCCTTGAGCAGGATATCGCAGCAGATATTTACGGGGTACGGGTGTAACGACACTGTTATTTGTGCTTGCCAGCAGGAAGTGGAACAGCTATTCTGTGAATGCTCTGCTCATGGCACAAGATACCACGCTGCCGTGGCGTTGCGGTGTAAGAAAAAGGACAAGGGGACTGGCTTGAAAGCAAACGTAACTGATTATTTTTCTACACCGTTCCTGCGGGCAACCTCTATCGCCGCTACTCTGCTGTTCACCATAACTATCAGCCCGACCGCCGTGCGGGCAGCTGCCCTGGAATTTGAGATCCCCTTAAGTGAACTGAGTAAAGAGAGGAAGGCACCCGCTCCCTCACCAGCTCCCGTGGTGGCCGCCAAGCCGAAAAAGAAGAAGGCGGCTCCGAAACAGGTAGCCGCCCACACTCATAAAGCAAAAAAACAGGGAGATAAAACAACCCCACCACTCAGTGCCTTTGTCCCGGCAGATCGGCAACCGGCGACGGCTAAGCCACAGGTTTCGGCTGAACCCAAAACGACGAATCTGCCTGCCGCCACGGCGGCCGTTACCCCTCCAGTCGCACCAAGCATACCGGCGAAAAGCCTTGCAGCCAAGACCGTACCGATGACCGAGCCGGTGCGGATAGATCACGATCCCTACAGTTTTATCATCCCCGGTAAAAGCACAGTGGTTCACGCCGTGGTGTATATGAAGGAAACCGACCTCAAGAGTGTCAGTTGCCGCATACGTTCGGTAGAAACAGGGGAGCTGACTGAAATCAAAATGGAGAAGGTCAACGGCACCCGCTTCACCTACGAAGCGATCCTCCCCAAAATGCCCCCCAATGTCCCCTCACTCCACTATCGCATTACCACAATGGATATACAGGGAAAAGAATCCGCCAGCACAGAATTCATGATCCCGGTCAGTGCTTCACCGGTGGTACCTGACTGGCAGTTTTAGCTCACAGAATCATCTTCAGCAGGCCGGCATGATTAAACTTCACGGTATGCTCTGGTGCCAATGCGTTTATCACTTCGGTAATCCATTCCCGTGAGGTCGTGATCTGACCGATTTTAATGCCGCTTTCGGGCCCACCGATCACTTCATAGTGCCCCACATGCACTTTCAGGGGGGCACTTTCTCCCCGCAATAGCACTTCCAGGTCGATGGTTTTGTCCCCCGAGTTAATATCCAGCTTAAGCATATAGCCATACCTCTCAATTTTAGAGTTTACGATGCGTTTGATGATTGTTGACTTAAACATAACGAGCCTTAATCCAGACAGACCCCTTGTACAGAACGGATACAAGGGGTCTGGAAACTATCGGGGTTGGTGAAAAAGGAGAATTACTTTGTCTTAACGCGGAGAAGAACATCCAGGGTGGTATCGATGAGCGTCAGTTCCTCCTTAAACTCTTCCTTGTGGCGGGTGAGCCGCAGCTGGATTTCACAGATTTTCTTGACAGCCCCCCCCAGATCCACACTGCGTCGGGATTCTTTAATCTTGTGTGCAAGCCGATAGCCAAGCATTCCCAAAGCCGCAACAGGCGCGGCAATAACGCCAAGTCCCACCAGCGTCCCCCCGCCGATCAAAGCACCGGCAGCGGCAAGCCCGGAGGAGACTCCAGCCGAGGACAGTCCAGACACCGCACCAAGGGACGAAAGGGCGGCAATTGAACCGGCAGCACCGGTTCCCGCTCCAACTGCAGTTGCCATCCCTTCGGTGATATTATAATGTTTGCTTTCAAGCTCCTGCAAAATCTCACGAACCTCTTGCACCGCCTCTGCCTTCATACGCTGGACAGCAACCGGTGACAACGGTGCTTCGTTTTCGATACTCTGTGCACCCATCTCTTCTTCCTCCACTGCTTGAATCGTATCGGCAACAGCCTCTTCAACCGGTGTCTCTTCGACCGGTGTCTCTTCGACCGGTGTCGCTTCAACCGGTGTCGCTTCGACCGGTGTCGCTTCGACTGGTGTCGCTTCGACCGGTGTCGCTTCGACTGGTGTCGCTTCGACCGGTGTCGCTTCGACCGGTGTCTCTTCGACCGGTGTCGCTTCAACCGGTGTCTCTTCGACCGGTGTCTCTTCGACCGGTGTCTCTTCGACCGGTGTCTCTTCGACCGGTGTCTCTTCGACCGGTGTCTCTTCGACCGGTGT
>CAIRBT010000173.1 GCA_903876875.1 uncultured Geobacteraceae bacterium | reverse complement strand
CTCGTGGCTGTGATGCCTGCCATGGAACTGGTTATCGGGGCAGGGTAGCCATCGTTGAATTACTTGAACTTAATGATCATATTCGGGATCTTATTATTGCAAAGGTACCGACTACCCAGCTGAAAGCGGCTGCCCGTGCAGCGGGCGTACTGTTTCTCCGTGATTCAGCAGAGGAAAAACTCGCCGATGGTATTACTACTTTAAAGGAGATTAACCGGGTTACTTTTGTTGAGTAACCGGTTCAGGATGCGTTATGTTGTTTGCCAGTAAACATACCGGCATGGAAATTGGTCTTTACGGTGTCTCCTGTGCCCTTACCGCCGGTTCGGCGTCTACTCCCCGAGTGCGCCAGGTATCCCATGTGCCATGGCAACCGGAGACGCTCGTACTTTCTCTTCGTGAACCGAACGTGCGTAATGGGGAAGTTTTTGTGACCGCCGTCCGTACTGCCCATGAAAAGCTGCACTGCAGTTCCCCCATGGTTGCGGTTTCTCTCCCTGACAGTGCCAGCAGAATCATTCTTTTTGATTTGGAGGGTCGTTTTAAAAGTCGCTCTGAAGCTCTTGACCTTATCCGCTGGAAGCTTAAAAAAAATATCCCCTTTGAACCGTCTGATACCATCGTTGACTACCAGCAATTGACGGTTCGCGAAAATGGTGATCTGGCCTTACTAGTTGCACTTGCTTCCCGGACGGTCATTACCCAATATGAGGATCTTATTGCTTCGGCAGGACTTGTACCCTCCCGTATTGATTGTCATTCATTTAATACTATTCGACTCTTTGAACGGCGACTGTCACTTCAGCAGGAATGTGTTTTTATTTCCTGTTATGGCTGTACGTTGACAGTGGCAGTTTTTAGGGAAGGTGTACCTGAATTTTATCGAAGCAAGGAACTGCCTGGCTGTGAACCGACCGACAGCCGTGTGTACCGGGAAATAAGTAACTCTCTGCTTGTCTACCGGGAACGTTTTCCTGACCGCCAACTAGATACGCTCTTCTGCATGGTTGCACCGGAGTATATGTCCGACTTTCTTGTGTTGTCCGCCGAAGCAACGGATCTTTCTCCCCTGCCGTTGGAGACCAAAGGGGTTGTCATACCTGGTAATCAGGTGCCGGGTGACCAGGATCGGTTGTTTCCCTATTCAGCAGCCATTGGCGCAGCCATGGGGTGTGTCTGATGCGCTTCACTATTAATCTTGCTACCCGCAGCTGTCTTGATCAGCGCCGTATTAACCGGTATGCTCTGATAGTCATTATTCTGTTGCTTGGACTTACGGTCTGGAATGTCACTCGTTATTCATCGACGCAGGGAGAAATAAGTCGTCTCAAAGCTGACACTGCTGCCATTGAACGAAAAAAAACCGGGAGTCATGAACTGGCAATTCCAGAGGCCGAGCTTCAACTCATGAAAAAACGAGTGCTTTTTTATAATGATATCATTGACCGCAAAAGTAAAAATTGGCTTGTTCTCCTTGGAAAACTTGAGCAAATGACACCAGCATCGGTTGCAATTACCTCCCTTATCCCGGGAAAAGGGGGCGATGAGTGGAAAATAGATGGTGACGCCAAAGACTTCAGAGCGATTCAACACTTTTATGAAATACTCGGTGCCACACCGGGTGTGACCGATGTTGTACTTATTTCCCATCAGAATATCACCTATAACGTCACTGACCGTGGCTTACTTTTTTCTGTTTCATGTAAAGTTGTTCTCAAATGAATACGACTCTCAGCGAAATAGTGCGACAAAAGTGGCAATTCTTGGTCGTAATTTTCCTCTTCGTGGTGGCGAATAGCACAATCAGCTATCTGATTTCTGCGGTTCAACAGCCAAAAATCGACGAATTACGGGCACAGTGGAGCGAACTTCGACGCCAATCACCAAAGAAACAAGCTGTGGATCTGGTGACGCTGCATCGACAGTATACCTCTGATCTTGCACAGCTTATGGACCGAGTTCCCGCAAAGGGCGAGTTTGCCCGGGTAGTTGGTGACTTGCTTGAGTCGGCTCAGGAAAATTCCATTGAGGTGAGTAATGCCAGTTATAAAATGGTTCCCGTCAAGGAAGATACTCTCAAATGTTACCAATTGTCTTTTACCGGTCGTGGCAGTTATGCCGCGGTAAAAAGTTATTTGGCCGATATTTTACGTAGTCAGGAGTTGATAGTTGTTGATTCCGTTGCGTTCGTGAATAGTGATCATTTTTCTGACACCGTTTCAATGAATCTCCGTGTTGCTGTTTTTCTCAGAGGTACACCATGAATCGGCAAAAGATGATTCTGGCAATCTTGCTGCTGATTTTCTGTGTGGTGCTGTTTTTCAGTTATCGTGCCATGCCAACCACATCAACCGTTGGTTCCCTCACCTTTAAGCCGGGTGAAAAGGGGGTAAAGCGGGTCGAAACTGCGACGGCGACGACACCGGCAGTGGACAAGATTGATGATGGTACCGTTCTCGATATTTCCCGGTTGAATCAGAAAATCGGTTATTTTTCCGGCTATAGGCGTAACATTTTCAAGCCGATCTTTATTAAGGTGGAGCCGGTTGTGTTTCGCAAAGCACCGCCCGTAGCTCCGCCAAAGCAGGTGGTGATGCCGGTGGTCAAGCCTGCCGTGGCGGTGGCTTCGCAAGATGTGTCACAACCACTGGCTCGTTTTGTGTTCCTTGGCTTTTTAAAAAAAGGGCGTGAAAAAACAATATTCCTGGCAAATGAAAACAAGGATATTTTGCTGGTAAAGGCGGGTAATACGATTGCCGACCGTTATCAGGCAACATCTATTACTGAGCAATCCCTCACATTGACGGTCATAGATACCGGCGATGTTATCGTTATTCCGCTTGTCGAAAACCAGCCCATGATGAACGGGCTGTAACTAAATTAGTTTGTGAGGAGACGCACTCAATGCGCAATCCGTCCCTGATCATATATGGAACGATAGTAACATCATTTATGCTGCTTACCGCCTGTGCTACGCCTGCAACCCGGTCGTTCAGGAATGCTGAGAAACTTGAGTCCGAAGGTAAGTTTGAAGACGCGATGTACGGGTATGCTGATGCTTTTAAGAGCGACCCCACTTTCAATGAATCCCGGATGAAATTTCTCAAGACCCGCCAGCAGGCTGCTGATCTGCATTATAAACTTGGTGTTTCCCTTGCCGAGCAGGGCAAGCATGGCGAAGCGGTTACCGAATTCAAATCTGCCCAGGGGCTCGATGCCACCCAGGATCGCTTTCGTCAGCAGATTGAGATATCTACCCGGTTCCGGGATGCTCAGGCCGCTTATCGGGAAGGAAGTGACTTTGAAAAGGGGAATAAATTTAAGGATGCCCATCGCCAATACATAAAGGCTACGGAACTTATTCCCGATAATACCGAATATCAGGTTGCTCTTACCCGTATTGTACAGCTTCGGAAAAGCAAGCTTGAGGGGTATGAGCTGCGTCTGAAATCATCAAAGCCGATTACTCTGAAATTTAAAGATTCAAAAATCAAGGATGTTTTTGCCATTTTGACCAAGCTTTCCGGCGTTAATTTTGTCTTTGATGAAGCAATAAAAGATACCCCTGTCTCTATTTATCTCGAAAATGCTTCGTTCCAGCAGACTCTTGACCTGCTCTGCACGATGAATAAGCTGAGTGCCAAGAACCTTAATGAAACATCTGTTCTTCTGTATCAAAATTCCGTGGACAAGAGCAAACAGTACGACGATATGGTGCTGCGCACCTTTCATCTTAACTATATGGATGCAAAAAAGGCCATTAACCTGATCCGCACAATGATTCAAGTGCGGAAAGTGTACGTTAACGAAGATTCAAACTCTATCGTGGTGCGTGATACGGAAGATGTGGTTGATGTGGTAGACAAAATTCTTGATGCCAATGATCTGCCGGAAGCGGAAGTGGTTCTTGATGTGGAAGTAATGGAGATTAGTGATAAAAATGCCGAAAATATTGGCCTTCTTTTAAGTAATTATAACGCTCAATTGGGGCTTTTTTCCGGTTCTAATCTTATGGCGACCACTCTTACCAGTGCAACGACCGTCATTCCCTCCGGGTCAACTGTCTCACAGTCCACTACCGTTGGCCCTTCAAATCTCGTTCAGGCTTTTTCTTCCAGGGGGGTGGGTGGGTTTATCACCGTACCCAATGCCAGCTTCAATTTCGGCAAGACACTTGCCAATGGGGAGGTGCTTTCTAATCCAAAAATCAGGGTGAAGAATAAGGAAAAAGCCAAATTCAACGTGGGTACCAGAGTGCCGATTACCACTACCACACTCAATGGCACGGTATCCCAGGTAAATGTTCAGTATGTGGATGTTGGTGTCAAGGTAAATGCAGAGCCGACCATCCAGTTAAATAATGAAATATCGATCAAACTAAATCTTGAAGTCAGTTCCATTCTGACAAAGGAAAAAGTTGGCAGCGATGGCTTAACGACGGTTGTCACCATCGGAACTCGAAATCTTGAAACCGTACTCAGTCTGAAAGATAATGAAACCAGCGTTATTGGTGGTCTGATTCAGCGCACAACCAGTAACGATAAGTCTAAAATATATCTGTTGAGCGACATACCGTTGCTTGGACCACTGTTTACTAACTCTAATACTTCCAAAGATAAAACTGAGTTGTTGCTTGCTATTACACCCCGTCTGGTGAGAGGCGTTCCGGTGCCGCTGCCGGGACTTTCCCGTTTCGCATCGGGAAAGGAAGAACGTCCGGCCATTGTGAAACCGAACACATCACTTGACCAGGAATTGACTGTCGGGGAAGAGGATGCTGCGTCGAAAACCAAAGATATCCCAGATATGCCACGCCCCGTCAAAGCCGCTTTAAACGAAAAACCCGCGGTGCCGTTCAAGCAGGAATCTTCCCGGAAGAGCTTGTTACAGATTGCAACTCCCGCTTCGGTTATCCAGTCCAAGACCTTTGATGTGCTTCTGAAAATAAGTGATATTGTCTCCCTTGGTAACGCTTCTTTTGTCTTGCAGTTTGATCCTTCATTGGTGGAATTTGTTTCAATGAAAGAGGGAGCGTTTTTGAAAATTGATTCGGGTGCCGCTACTTTTTCCGCTCTTCCTGATCCACTCGGTGGTACGGTTACTATTACTATCAATCGTGGCACAAGTGGCACCCCGTTGTCCGGTGCCGGTGTCCTGGCCACTGGTACCTTCCGTGCGAAAAATGTTGGTGGCTCCCAGTTTGCCTTTAAAAAGGCGGTGTTCACCTCATCGGATGGTTTACTGCTGACGGTTATTCCTTTCAGTACGGCGGTGGACATCAAAAAATGAAGAAATGGTTGAACCGGTGCGGTTTTACACTACCGATGGTAATGGCAATCATTGTTATTACGGGTATCATGCTGGGAGCGGTGGGGCAGTCGTGGCATACGGCACGGCAGAGAGAACGTGAGGAAGAACTTATTTTTAGAGGCGATCAGGTTGCCGAACTGCTCTATCAGAAAATACTCTGTAGTACTTCGGTGACGGGTACTTTGACACCGGCTCAGGTGACATCCTCTTTGTGGGCAACAGCTTCAGCAAACGGTACCGTTCTTGACGAGCTGGTCGCTGGTCGGGTAGAGCGTTGTGTCAACGGCACAACTAAAAAATTCCGTCTCAGGCCATCGGCAACGATAGATCCGTTTACCAGTAAACAGTTTCAGCTGGTCAATCCGGTCGGTACAAATACTCTGTTAAGTGGTGCTGCCAGTTCCGGTAGTGGTGAGCCGTTTAAAAAGAGTTTTAAAGACACCTATGATTCGGCACTGCTTGATGAAAAGAAAATGTACAGTGAATGGCAGTTTACGTGGGAACTTAAGCAACCGGTCATTAAATCATTAAAATAAAGGAGTGCCATGGTTGCACGGTTAAAAAGTTGCAGAGGTCTATCACTCATTGAGCTTGTCGTTACCATGACAATTCTCGGTATTCTCGCCTCGGCAATTGTACCACTTACCAGTATGACTGCACGGCGGGTTAGTGAAACGGAATTGCGTCGGAACCTGCGCACCATACGTACTGCTATTGATGACTATAAGAGAAAATTTGACAAGATGCCCGAGGGTCCTCTTAAAACCGGTTCAGGGTACCCGAAAACGCTGCAGGAATTGCTTGATGGACGTGATTTTGGCGATGCCAGAGCAGGCAATGTGAAATTTCTGCGCCGTAAGATTTACGACCCCTTGCATCCACCTACCGATAGTGCCGACGACATGTGGGGCTGGAACCTGCGCTCTTCGGTAGACAAACCTGACTCCTCAACCTGGGGAAAAGAAGATGTTTTTGATGTATATTCGTTGAATGAAGGAACGTCGCTTGATGGGAAATCCAAATACAATGAATGGTAAACTCATGGGTGATACTGTCAGGGTGACAGCCAAGCGGAGGATTTTCCCTTTCGATAAGCGGGGATTTACCCTTATTGAGCTGATGATTGTCATCACCATTGTTGGCATTCTGGCCTCCATCGCCGTACCTAATTATCAAGTGGGTATTATCAAGGCAAAAGAAGCCGTGCTCCGTGAAGATCTGTATAACTTTCGGTCCGTGATTGATCAGTTTCGTGCCGATCAGGGAAAGTATCCTGATTCAATTGCTGAACTGAAGGATAAAAACTACCTGCGGGATATTCCAAAGGATCCTATTACCGGTACAACAGATTCGTGGGTGACCTCGCCGCCGCCTGATCCACCTGCTTCTACCGGTGCTTCTGGAACGACTGCGTCCGGTTCCTCGACTCCGGTTAGTCCGGTGACTCCGCCTGCTTCCGATGCCGGTCCGGGAAATGTTTATGATGTACATAGCGGGTCAAACCGGATCGCTTCCAATGGAACTCCATATAATGAATGGTGATAAATGATTGAATTACAAAATGTAACACTCGCATATCAGGCGGAAGCGGCAGCACTCTATAATATCAACCTAACCATTGATAAAGGGGAGTTCGTTTTTATCACCGGCCCATCCGGTGCCGGGAAATCATCTCTCTTACGTCTTTTGTACGGGGCACTAGAGCCAACGACCGGTCAGGTTCTTGTGGATGGTCACAATGTGTCCCATCTCAAGCCATCGCAGGTTCCTCTGCTGCGACGCTCAATCGGAGTAGTCTTTCAGGATTTTAAACTTCTGCAAAATCGTACCGTCTTTGAAAACGTTGCTATCACGCTGGAAGTTTTGGGGTGGGGGAGGGCTGACATTGGTAAAAAAACCATGGCTATCCTGAAAAAAGTGGGGATTGAAGCAAAATACGGGCAATTTCCTCAACTTCTATCCGGCGGTGAGCAGCAGCGAGTTGCTTTGGCGCGCGCTTTGGTGAATGATCCTAAAATCCTCCTTGCCGATGAACCGACCGGAAATCTTGATGAGGCAAACAAAGATCTTATCTTATCCGTTTTTAACGAAGCTAATATTCGTGGTACTACGGTTGTTGTTGCGACACATGACAAACGGCTAATTGAGCAGAGTCATAAACGTCTGGTAACACTGAATAAAGGGGAATTCGTTGAGCAAGCTCACATTGAATAGTACGGAGTCGGACTTGATTCATAAAAGGCAACCAGCCACCGGGGGTATGTGGGGGGGGAGAATGCTGTTTTTTCTCACCCGGGCATTCATAAATATTCGTCAACATGCCTTTGTTAATGTTGTTACCATGGGTACCATCGCTTTGGCCATGTTTATTGCTTCTCTGTTCCTGCTGGTCTTTGTCAATTTGGAAAGTGCTATGGACAACTGGAGCGAGCGGGTGCAGATTACGGTCTATTTTGATCGGGAACTTGCCCCACCGGAGCAGAGCCAACTTCAGCAACGTATTACTGCCATTGCAGGTGTCTCGCGGGCTACCTACGTTTCGAGGGCTGAAGCATTGGTACGTTTTAAAAGTCGCTTGAAGGGGCAGGGCACGTTACTGGAAGGGGTCAGAGCTGACGTTCTTCCCACCTCCTTTGAAATTAATTTAAAACAACAGTATCGGGAAACCGGGTCGGTGGAAGCTGTTGTTACCCGCTTGAAGGCCATACCCGGCATTACGGAAGTTCAATTTGGTGAAGAGTGGGTGAAACGCTTCAACCTCTTTTTAGATTTTATGAGATTCCTTGGCTCGCTGTTAGGTGCTTTTTTGATTATTGCGGTTATTTTTATTGTTTCAAATACCATTAAACTGACCATTTACTCCCGGAGGGACGAGCTTGATGTTATGGCTCTGGTAGGTGCTACCCGTTTTTTCATTAAGGCGCCATTTCTTCTTGAAGGGATAATACAGGGTGTCGTGGGAACCGGCAGTGCCTTGCTGCTGCTTTTTGGTCTCTATGAAGGCTTTATGTACAATGCCGGCGATTATATCCCTTTTAATCCCCTTTCATCCGGCCTGATGTTCATTCCGTATGAGTATTGTGCTGCACTACTGGGTGCCGGTGCATTACTTGGCTTCATAGGCAGTCTTACTTCTTTAAAACGCTTTATAACGACGTGATGGAATGAATACGTCCCTTTTGTTAGTAATACTCCTGCTACTCCCTGTTATTCCGGTGTGGGCAGCCCAGAATCCGCGCGATGAATTGAGTGGTGTGCGCCGTGACATTAAAGCACAGCAGCAACTCATCACAAAGACACGCAGTGTTGAAGCTGCCGTCTCCACGGAGCTTCAGGAAATTCTGAAGAGTCTGAAGCTGAAAGAAACCGAACTGGTCCGCATGGGAAGTGATTTAAACAGTGTTGAGTCAAGTCTTGGGAGAACCGGCACTGAAATTCAAGTTGTGTCAAAAGAGGCTGACGGAAAACGTTTAGAGATCGATAGACGTCTTTCGTCCCTGTATAAGTCCGGTGAGTTTGGTGCCCTTCGCATGTTCTTTTCAGCTGAGTCATTCCCCCAGCTGTCAGAAAACCTCCGGTATATGAAATCAGTGCTTGATAATGACAAGCAGCTGTACGGAGAATATAGCCAGAAAATATCGCAGCTTACGGCTCTGAAGGGTTCCCTTGAGAAGGACGCGGAACGAAAAGAACGTATTATCACCGGTATTGCGAAGAAAAAGAAGGAAATTGAAGTTGAAAAAAGCAGGAAAGCATCCTACCTGGGCAAGGTACGCCAGGATCGAAAAAGCTATGAAGCTTCTTTGAAAGAACTTCAGGTAAATGCCAATCGTCTCCAAAGTATGGTGAGTCGGCTTGAAGCACTCAGCAGAAAGAAACTTGCCCAGCGCCATGAGAAACCGGTCGTTAAGCCGGGTGTAAAACCGGGAATTAAGGCACCGGCACCTGTTGAGTCAGCTCCGGTTCCCGAGCGCGGTTTTGCCTCCCTTAAGGGGCGTCTGTCGTTACCGGTTCGGGGTGATATTGTTGAAACGTATGGTAAGCATAAACATCCCGAATTCAATTCGTTTACGTTTAATAAGGGGTTGTCAATAGCAGCCGCTTCCGGTACCGATATCAAAGCCATTTATGAAGGAAGCGTAATTTTTGCCGACTATTTTAAAGGGTTTGGCAACATGATCATCGTCGATCATGGGGGCGGTTATTTCTCTCTCTATGCCCACGCGTCACGCTTGGCAAAAAAAGTCGGTGCCACTGTAGCACGGAATGAAAGCATTGGTGCTGTCGGTGATGTTGATTCCAGCAAGGGAAGTATGCTATATTTTGAAATTCGCCATCAGGGCAAACCTGTTGACCCCAGTGGGTGGGTTCGTTGAGATTGTAGTTCCACATTTTTCGGAGGAAAGAGATGCGTACACCAGGTAGTAAAAGAACACGGATGGTTGCAGGGTTTGCTGTTGTTGTGGCATTTCTGACGGTTTTTATCCTGAGTTCCCAACGCCATAGTTCGGCGGAAGGAAAGGGGAGTGATTTTGAGTCGATTGAGCTTTTTACCGATGTTATGTCGATAATAAAGAAAAGTTATGTTGAGGAAGTCGATACAAAAAAACTGGTCTACGGTGCCATTAACGGGATGCTTTCCTCCCTTGATCCCCATAGCTCCTTCATGCCGCCCGAAACCTATAAAGAGATGAAGATTGACACCAAAGGTGCCTTTGGTGGTCTGGGTATTGAAATATCGATTAAAGATGGCGTGCTGACGGTCATCTCACCTATTGAAGACACTCCTGCTTTTAAAGCTGGTATCAAAGCGGGGGACATGATTCTTAAAATTGATGATAAGTTCACCAAAGATATGAATATAAACGACGCCGTGAAACGTATGCGGGGTCAAAAGGGCACCAAGGTAACCTTGACTATCATGCGTGAAGGTCTCGATAAACCGAAAGAATATCCAATCGTACGGGATATTATCCAGGTTAAGAGTGTACGCTTCCACCTGATGGATAACGGCTACGGCTACATACGGATTGCCCAGTTTCAGGAGAAAACCGACGATGATCTTTCAAAAGCTCTGAAGAGTATGAAAGATGAGCATAAGGGTGAACTCAAAGGCCTGGTACTTGACCTTCGTAATGATCCTGGTGGCTTACTTGATCAGGCTGTTAAGGTTGCCGACCATTTCGTTCCAGACGGTGAAATGATTGTCTACACTGAAGGGCGTGAGAAGGACTCGAAAATGCAGTTTACTGCCAAAAAGGGGAGCAAGGAGGCAGCATATCCGATCGTTGTTGTTATCAACGGTGGCAGTGCCAGTGCCTCAGAGATTGTTGCCGGTGCCCTGCAGGATCATAAACGTGCCATTATCATGGGTCCCCAGAGTTTCGGAAAGGGTTCGGTACAGACCATTATTCCACTTCCCGATGATTCGGGTCTCAGGCTGACGACCGCCCGTTATTATACCCCAAAGGGGCGCTCTATTCAGGCAAAGGGGATTACTCCTGATATTACGGTGGAAGCTGTAGAGCTGCCGAAGAATAGTGCAAAAAAAGATACGTTGCATATTCGTGAGAAAGACCTTGAGAATCATTTTGAGGGAGAAGATAAAACAGCCGGTGGAGATGTTAAGAAGGAAGAGAAGAAAGCTGATAAAAAAGAAGAGAAATCCGATAAAGTGCCGGACAGACTTGAGGAAAGTCTCAAAAACGATTACCAGGTTCTGCGCGCCCTTGACCTTCTGAAAGGGTGGGATCTCATTAAGGCGATGGGTAACGGTAAGTGATTCGTCCATGATGATACGGCTGTTTTTAAACGGAATTAACTAATCTATGGGTGTCGCAAAAAAGAAAATGTCTCGCAAACAGCCGTCCGGTCTCCGGACGGCTGTACTGTTACTGGCTCTGCTGGCCGTTGCGCTACTCTCGTATGTTTGGTACTCAATGTATTTCAACAATGGGAGCCATGTACCGGCACATCGTACGGCAGAGACCACACCGTCACCGGTTTTCACCCCCGTTTCTACCCCACATTTCCCGCTGCCAATTCGGCCTTCCGACTATCAGGATGTACCCCCGGTAGCTTCAGATAAACGGTTACCAGCCTCCCCCCTTCATGGTAGTACGTCGGCCCGCTTAGCGATCATTATTGATGATATGGGGAACAGTCTGGCCGAAGCCAAGTCACTGGCGGCAATCAAACTACCGCTCACCATTTCGATCATTCCGGGCCTCCGATCAGACCGGCAGGTTTCGGCGTTTGCTGCGGAGCAGCATATCGAACAGATGATTCATATACCTATGCAGCCAAAGGGATGGCCAACACAGCGCCTTGAGCAGAACGGTCTGCTGGTTTCCCAGTCACCGGAGGAGCTTCAGGAGCGCATGGCTGAATTTATGAAACGGTTTCCCGGGGCGGTTGGAGCTAACAACCATATGGGATCGGAGTTTTCAGAGCGGGAAGAGCAGATGGTGGTGGTGTTGCAAATGTTGAAAAAAAATAACCTCTTTTTTATCGACAGTGTTACCTCCCCCCGGAGTTGCGGTTTCAGGCTGGCAAAAAGCGGGGGGATACCCACGGCACGCCGTAATATCTTTCTCGATAATACACAAGAACGAACCTATATTCTTGGCCAGCTAAATCAGGCGGTTAACTATGCACAAAAGCATGGCTCCGCCATTGCAATCTGCCATCCACACCCGGTAACTATCTCCACACTGGCTGCTGCGCTGCCCGGATTGGCTGCTCAAGGTATTCAGTTGGTTCCGGCATCAGCACTGGTCAACTGATA
Organism: uncultured Geobacteraceae bacterium; assembly: GCA_903876875.1. Classification (GTDB taxonomy): domain Bacteria; phylum Desulfobacterota; class Desulfuromonadia; order Geobacterales; family Pseudopelobacteraceae; genus JACRCG01. The sequence goes on along the minus strand of CAIRBT010000173.1, from coordinate 3,048 downwards.
ACAGCGATGGTTTCGGCAATCTGTTTTTGGAGTCTCCTGACAATTTTGTATGATTCTTCATGGAGTATCGCTTCCGGATTTTCCGGGTTAACCGGATAGAGCGATAACCAGCTCCCTTCCCGCACTGCTCCCTCATATCCAGCCAGTGCCTCATTCAAAAACAGGTAGAGCCGGTCATGAATACCGTCAAAGCTCCCCCCGTCAAAACTTGGCATTTCCAGCTCTTTGCGCAACTGCTGTTCACCAGCAAGTGTGTACTGTCGGTAGTCAAGGGTGCTTGCGCCGGTTGTTATGTTGGGCAACAGGAGAGACACAGATTGAGCAATTTTGTTGGCAACAAGTGCCTTCGCTGCTGGGAAGGTTGAATCATTGTCCCGTAGTCCGTACATGGCTGAACAGAGCATGTTGCTGACACACTCCCCATGGAGAAAACCACGGGAAACCCGGTCCGAGGTTTCAAAGTAGAAACTTCTGTCCCCCTGGTGCTCGGCCAGTATTCCTCCACAGATGAGACACCGTTCGGTAAGCCCTTCCAGGCGTGCAAGATACTGTTTCTTCTTGTGAGCCTCCTTTTCCAGCAACCAGGTGTGATACAGGCAGGCGCGTGTCTCAGTCGTAGCGTCAAATCCCCTCAAAATGTCTCGGGAAATTTCCATGAACTGACTATGAACTTCGGTTCCTCGGGCGTGGGTCAAAATAGGATAAATTTTGCCATCAGGGTTGGTGTTAAGGCTTTCCACTTTGGGGCTTTTTGAGATAAAGGTATCAAGGCAGCGATAGCCGCGATTGACTGCTATGGCACGCAGCAGAGTTTTCTGATCCCGGAAAATGCCTTCGAATTTGATACGAGAATCAATCAGGCAGGGAAGTAGTGCCAACGATTTCTTGTCAATACCACTTTGATCAAAAAGAGCAAAAATGTTCTTGCAATTTTCAAGGCTGGGCAGATCCTTCACCGGTATAAGAACCCGGTCTGCCGCATAGAGGGCATTTTGAGTCAAAATATTAAGATCGGGGCGGGTATCAATGATGACAATACCGGAAATTCCCGATTCTGAGAGCATTTTGGTCAGGGTCATGGGGCCTTTAAACCGCTCATGAATATCAGCCAGTTCCGTGGATGACCGAATGAAGCCGACACCGTACTGGCCGGTTTGCACCACATCTTTGGCACGTACTCCCATGAGCAGTGCATGAACATCTGGTGCGTTCTCACTCCTTTTTTGCAGTTCAAACATTTTATCAATGGTGAAATGGTTGTCAAAAGAGAACAGAGTGACCGGCAGATCTTCACGCATTGCCTTGAGATAAATAGCCAGATTGGTCGCCAGGGTAGTCTTACCAACGCCCCCCTTTTCCGACGATATGGTGATAGTATACGGGTATGTGTGCATTACAGAAAGTACCGCCGTGACGAGAAATTATGAAGTACGCCGATGAAATCGGGTGCTGATAGTAGTCAATTTGGTCTGAGCGGTCAATCGTTTGCTTGATAAAAATTAAAATAAAAGTTCTTAGCAGAAAGTTTTTATCTGGTTTATTATAAAAATGATTTGATAACTATCCAGGCAGGAGAGCATTACCATGCGTATAACACCCACAACAGAGCTGGAGTACCGCTGCAACAAACTGCAGGAACAGATGAGAGACGCTGGTCATGACGCCATGATAATCGTGCAGAATGCGGATCTTTTTTATTTTACCGGCACGGTTCAGAGTGGCTGTCTCTACGTGCCGGTCTCAGGCCAGCCGCTGTTTCTGGTGCGTAAAGATGCCGGTCGGGCACGCATGGAGTCGGGTCTCAAGGAGGTGATACCCTGTGGCTCGCTCCGTGACATGGCCTCCCTTGTTGCCGACTACGGGTATCCAGCACCCCGATCGATAGCCATGGAATTCGATGTTCTCCCCTGTACTGTGCTGGAGTGTTATCGTGCCATCTTTCCCGGAGCACTGTTTTCCGATGGCACACCACTGATCAGGTTGGTCAGAATGATAAAGTCCCATTATGAAATTCATCTTATGAAGGATGCAGCCGAGCAGGTGGATAAGGTGTTTCGGCGTGCCAGGGAGATTATTCGGGTCGGCATGACCGATCTTGATGTGGCAGCCGAACTTGAATTTACCGCCCGTACTCTCGGACATCAGGGGCTGGTTCGCATGCGGAGTTTTAATTCTGAAATCAGCTATGGCCATGTTTTTTCCGGTGTGGATAGTGCTGTACCGGCCTATTGTGATACACCACTGGGGGGGATGGGGCTTAACCCCTCTTTTGGCCAGGGGGCTGGTCTGAAGCGAATTGAAGCCAATGAGCCGATCATTATTGATTTCTCCGGCTGTGTGGATGGCTATCTATCGGATCAGACCCGGTTGTTTTCAGTAGGTGAGCTTCCTGATGACTTGATGAAAGCGTACCAAGACATGCTTTCAATTCAGGAACTCATGGAATCAACCGTAATCGAAGGTCTCGCATGGGGTGATTTATATGAGCTGTGCCGTGAACAGGCTGCCCAATTGGGGTATGCCGACCATTTCATGGGAGCAAAAGGTGCCCAGGTCTCGTTCGTGGGGCATGGTATAGGAATTGAGATAGATGAGTATCCATTTATAGCCCGTGGTTTTAAAAATTTCACATTTCAGGCTGGAATGGCGTTTGCTTTTGAGCCAAAAGTGGTATTTCCCGGTAGAGGTGCCATAGGGATAGAAAACTGCTTTTACCTGAGTAATAAGGGGCTTAAACGACTCAGTATCACCAGCGATGAACCGGTTATTCTCCCATAAAATAGGAGTGTAAAATTTTTGTTGCATTTTTCTTATACGGTCGAGTATAACTGCTCTACTAAATCGTATACAGTATGCTAAAAAAAAGTTACGAACCTTCCGGTATAATTCTGTAACAACTTAAAACAATGAAGTTTGGCATGCAGTTGCTTTTAACCGGGTTCACACCCACACCACGAAAAGGAGATTAAAACATGGCACTGAAAGACACACTCAAGCTGAAGATCGAGGAACACCGCCCCCGTATCACCAAGCTCGTTAAAGAGTTTG
>CAIRBT010000172.1 GCA_903876875.1 uncultured Geobacteraceae bacterium | reverse complement strand
GCTGTGTTTGGGCCTCCGGCTGAGGTTTGCTTCGCCAGTTGTAGGTTGGCTGGCTGTGTTTGGGCCTCCGGCTGAGGTTTGCTTCGCCAGTTGTAGGTTGGCTGGCTGTGTTTGGGCCTCCGGCTGAGGTTGGTGCGTCGGTAAAATGCACAATATCATCTTCATCAACATAGCGATAAATATCAGCATCTGCCGTAGAGACCGTACAGGTCATACAGAAGAGTAGACTCCCGACTAGGTGCTTGATACTATTACCGTATGAGAGATGTTTTTGTACCATCCCCCATAATCGCAAAAGCTGTGAATTTGTCAAGTGCTATTCTGGTTATTACGGGTATGAAGCCAGTTTGAAATTGACTTTTTAAGGGCCATGTTCTACAAAAGGGCTCCAAACAAGGAGGCACACTATGAATGAAAAATCTGTAACCTATAAAGATTCAGGCGTTGATATTGCCGCTGGAAACAATTTTGTTAATCTGATTAAACCGTTAGTCAAAGCAACCTCACGGCCGGAAGTACTTGCCGATATTGGCGGTTTTGGTGGTTTGTTTTCACTCAATACGGCAAAATTCAAGAATCCGGTACTGGTCTCCGGCACCGATGGGGTTGGTACAAAGCTGAAAGTGGCTTTTTTGACTGATCGCCATGATACCATCGGCATTGACCTTGTCGCCATGTGCGTCAATGACATTATTGTTCAAGGTGCCGAGCCACTCTTTTTCCTCGATTATCTTGCCACCGGCAAACTGCTTCCTGAAAAAGGGGCTGAAATAGTCAAGGGCATTGCCGAGGGGTGCAAGCAGGCTGGATGCGCACTTATTGGTGGAGAAACAGCCGAAATGCCCGGTTTTTACGCGGAAGGTGAATATGATGTTGCCGGTTTTACCGTCGGTGTCGTTGAGCGCGATAACATCATTGACGGTTCCTGCATCTCCGTTGGCAACCGTATCATCGGCATCGCCTCAAGCGGCCTGCACAGCAATGGCTATTCCCTGGCTCGTACCCTGATTTTTGACCATTTGGGACTGACTATTGATGATACCTTTCCCGGCGACAGTGCTTCGGTTGCCGATGTGCTCCTGACCCCCACCCGTATTTATGTCCGCTCCATACTTAATCTGCTGAAAGATTTCACCATTAATGGTATTGCCCATATCACCGGAGGTGGTTTGCTGGAAAACGTACCCCGTGTGCTGCCGAAACGGTGTCAGGCAACCATCCATACCTCCGCCTGGGAGATGCCGAATCTGTTTTGCGTACTCCAGAAGGCGGGCAATGTTGAACGTGACGAGATGTACCGTACCTTCAATATGGGCATTGGCATGGTACTGGTGGTTCCTGATCATCAGGCAGAAGAAATTATCTGTCGCCTGCGGGGCCTTGAGGAACAGGCGTGGGTCATTGGTGAAATTGCGGCCTGTGAGAGTGGCACCGAACATGTTGAGCTGGTGGAGGGGTGATGACAATGGCTCACCATCCCCCTTGCCGCCTTGCCGTACTTATCTCGGGAAGCGGCACTAATCTCCAGGTTATAATTGATCGCATTGAGGCGGGTGAACTTAACGCTGAAATCGTCTGTGTGCTTAGTAATCAACCGGATGCCTTTGGTCTGGAACGGGCCACACGTCATGGTATTCCGGCTCTGGTTCATGAGAACAGTGCTTTTCCCGATCGCCGTTCCTACGATGCCGCCACGGTTGAGATTCTCAAAAGCCATAATGTTGAACTGGTTATTCTTGCCGGGTTCATGAGAATCCTCACCGAGGTCATGGTTAATGCCTTTCCCCGTGCTATTATGAATATTCACCCTGCCCTGCTGCCCGCTTTCCCTGGACTTCATTCCCAGCAGCAGGCCCTTGATTACGGTGTTCGTTTTACCGGTTGCACGGTGCATTTTGTTGACTATGGTACGGATACCGGGCCAATCATCCTGCAATCCGTTGTTCCTGTTGAACAGAATGATACAGAAGAATCGCTTTCTGACCGGATCCGCACTGCAGAGCATCAGATATTTGTTCGGGCGATACAGCTCTATGTTGATCGTAAAATCTCTGTTATGGGGCGTAAGGTTCTCATTTCGTCCTGACCCCCTCCCCCTCTTTTCAAATTTTCTTTCAATCACTTGAAAGATAGCTCGATTTCATATATGCTGAAGAGCTTTCATTATGCATATTTTTTCCATCGAGCATACCGCGTGATGGATCAAACAGAAAACTTTGAAATGAGTACATTCATTTGAAACCATCCACGTTAGACAACGTAGTTTTGGAACAGTTTCTCAATGTTACCGTTCCTCTTCAGGTAACCGTCACCGGCTCTGATGCCGTTACGAGAACGCTGGAAATCCCCCCTCTTCCCCCGGAACAGTTGGGCGATCAACAGTTTTGTCGAGAAATTGGCATCAGATATCCCTATATCGGTGGTTCAATGGCAAAAGGAATCAGCTCCGTTGCCATGGCTGAAGAGTTGGGGAAGGCCGGTATGCTCGGTTTTTTCGGGGCGGCGGGGTTGCCCTATCAGACGGTAGAAGCTGCCGTTGCACAGTTAGCCGCTGCCGGTGTTCCCTACGGTTTTAATCTGATTCATTCCCCCCAGGAACCTGATCTTGAAGCGGCACTTGCCAACCTGTATATTGAAAAAAAAGTCCGTCTGGTTGAGGCGTCAGCATTTCTCGCCCTCACGCTGCCGTTGGTTCGCTATCGTACCCATGGAATTCATCGTAGTGAGGACGGTGCCGTAGTTACTCCCAATCGGATCATTGCCAAAGTTTCCCGCGAAGAGCTGGCAGAACGATTTTTTTCCCCCCCACCGGACAAGTTTTTACAGCAACTATTTAAAGAAGGGGCACTAACAGCGGAACAGGTATCCTTGGCAGCTACTATCCCCATGGCTCAGGAAATTACCGCCGAAGCCGATTCTGGTGGACATACCGATAACCGTCCGGCCATGGCTCTCTTTCCAACCATCGCTTCGCTGGCACATCGTCTCCAGAAGAAATATGCGTATCCGGTGCAGCTGCGGGTCGGTCTTGCCGGTGGCATTGCCACCCCGACTGCCGCCGCTGCTGCCTTCGCCATGGGCGCCGCCTATATCATGACCGGTTCGGTCAACCAGGCATGTGTGGAATCCGGCACCTCCGATGCCGTGAGAAAAATGCTTGCCGCAACCCGGCAGGCCGATGTGACCATGGCTCCTGCGGCAGATATGTTTGAAATGGGTGTTAACGTTCAGGTTTTGAAGCGGGGCACCATGTTTCCCATGCGAGCTGCCCGTCTCTATGAACTGTACCGAACCTATGACGGCATTGAGTCGATTCCACCGGCAGAGCGTGAGAAGCTTGAGAAGAGTGTCTTTCAGGCTACTTTTACCGATATCTGGCGTGACACACGGCAGTTTTTTCTCACCCGTGATCCCCGTCAGGTAGAGCGGGCAGAGCGGGAACCAAAGCATCTGATGGCTCTCCTGTTTCGGTGGTATCTGGGACAGGCTGCCCACTGGGCCAAAGATGGTGCCGCCAATCGTACCATGGACTATCAAATCTGGTGTGGACCTGCCATGGGTACTTTTAACGAGTGGACAGCCGGAAGTTTTCTCGAAGCACCGGAACAACGCCGGGTTGCCACGGTGGCGCGCGCTCTGCTCTACGGTGCCGCCCTCGTTACCCGGGGTAATTTCATCCGTTTTCAAAACATCCGGCTTCCTGCCGCTTTCACCATAGAGCCGCTCGAAGACCGACTGATCAAGGAGTATCTCCCGTGACACATGATAATGCCAACGGCCCAACCGTTCCCGGCTTTTCACCGCTTGCAATTATAGGAATAGGCTGTCTTTTCCCCAAAGCAGAGGATAGCACCACCTACTGGGCAACCATACGTGAAGGGATTGACGCCATTACGGATATTCCGGCCAGTCACTGGCGGGTAGAGGATTACCACGATAAGAACCCGAAAACTCCTGACATGACCTATGGACGTCGTGGTGGATTTATCTCCGATGTACCGTTTAATCCGATGGATTACAATATCCCACCCTCCACCCTTGAAGCCATCGACAGTTCCCAGTTGCTGGGGCTTGTGGCCACCGGTCAGGCGTTAAAGGATGCCGGTTACGGGGCCGACAGAGTCTATGATCGTGATCGCGTTAGTGTGATTCTCGGCGTTACCGGTACCCTCGAACTGGTTGTGCCGCTGGCCGCTCGCCTTGGTCATCCCCATTGGCGTTCTGCCCTCAAGGATGCCGGTGTGGATGACGCTACGGCAGACGATGTGGTGCAACGGATCTCTGACTCCTATGTTTCCTGGCAAGAAAACTCCTTCCCCGGTCTACTCGGCAATGTGGTGGCCGGCAGAATCAGTAAGCAGTTTGATCTTGGCGGGACTAACTGTGTGGTGGATGCGGCCTGTGCCAGTTCACTGAGTGCCCTCCATCTCGCTTCCCTGGAGTTGGCAACCGGCAAATCGGACATGGTGGTTACCGGTGGCATAGATACCTTTAATGATATCTTCATGTTCATGTGTTTCAGCAAGACGCCGGCCCTCTCCCCCAGTGGTGATGCCAAACCCTTTGATGCAGCGGGGGACGGCACCATACTCGGCGAAGGTCTTGGCATCATGGTTATCAAGCGTCTTGCCGATGCGGAGCGGGACGGCGACAGAATCTATGCGGTCATCCGTGGCGTCGGCTCTTCAAGTGACGGTAAAGGTGAAGCGATTTACACCCCCAGTGCCACCGGTCAGAAAAAGGCACTTCGAGATGCCTACCAGCGCTCTGGCGTTGCACCGGACAGTATCGGGCTGATTGAAGCCCACGGAACCGGAACAAAAGTCGGAGATGCCGTGGAGGTTTCGGCACTGCGGGAAGTCTTTGGTACTGCTGATAAGCCGTGGTGTGCCCTCGGTTCAGTCAAGTCCCAGATCGGCCATACCAAGGCTGCGGCCGGCGCGGCTGGTCTCATTAAAGCTGCTCTTGCCCTTCATCACAAGGTACTCCCCCCCACGATCAAGGTGCAGGAACCGCTACGGGAGGTTTCCGGTGAAGGATCGCCGTTCTATCTGTCCGGAACCAAACGCCCCTGGATCGCAAAGAATGGTCAACCTCGACGGGCCGGTGTCAGTGCCCTCGGTTTTGGCGGTTCAAATTTTCATGTGGTGCTTGAAGAGTATCAACCGAAGGCCACGGAAATCGACTGGGATGGCACGGTGCAGATACTCCCTTTTTCCGCACCCGATGTGGCCTCCCTGGACAAAATGCTTGCCGATGCTGAAGGCATACAGAGCTGGAGCGATATTCGGATTCTGGCAGCGACAAACCGTCGCATCTTTGAGGCGACCGCACACTGTAGGCTTGCCATAACCCTCGAATGTAACAAATCAAATTTGACCGCTCTCTGTACAACTGCACGCACCATGCTACGCAGCAAACCGGAACTATCGTGGCATACTCCCGATGGCATCTGTTATGTAGTTGGAACAACTCCAGAGCCGGTTGCCGCACTATTTCCTGGTCAGGGTGCCCAGTATACCGGTATGCTCCGGGACCTGGTATGCAGCTTTCCCGCAATGTTTACAACGGTTGAAACGGCTGATCACGCCTTTTCTGCTGCCTCCGGCCAGAGTCTTGTCGATTTGATCTATCCCCCCTCTTCGTTCGGTACCGATGCCAAAGAAGCCGATGAAAACGCCTTACGCGACACTCAGATAGCCCAACCGGCCATTGGTGCGGTGAGTCTGGGAGCCATGCGACTGCTCGCTTCCTTCGGGTTTTCACCCGATGCCGCTGCTGGTCACAGCTATGGTGAATTGACCGCCCTCTGTGCAGCAGAACGACTGGATGAAGCATCTTTTCACGCATTGTCCCGTCTGCGTGGACAACTGATGGCCGCAGGAACGGGCGACAAGGGAACCATGCTGGCGGTTTCTGCACCGTTACCACTCGTCCAGAAGTTGGTTGACGAAGAGCAACTGGATCTGGTAATTGCCAACCGCAACTCTCCGAATCAGGCGGTTCTGTCGGGCAGCAGCAGTGAAATCGCCCGGGCGGCGGCAGCAGCTAAAAACCGTTCCCTTGCCTGCACCCCCTTGACGGTGGCAGCCGCTTTCCATAGTCCCTTAGTTGCTGACGCGGCCATTCCGTTCAAGGCGGCACTGGCATCAATTCCCCTGTCTGCCGGGGCGTTGCCGGTCTATGCAAACAGTACCGCTTCCAGCTATCCGGTGGATGAACAGGAGGCGAAGGCACTCCTTGCCGGGCAGTTGGCACTGCCGGTTGAATTCGTCGATGAAATTGAAGCCATGTACGATGCCGGTATCAGAACTTTTGTGGAAATCGGCCCGGGATCACGTTTGGCCGGTCTGGTCGGAGCGATTCTTGCCGGTCGTCCTCATGCGGTGGTATCCCTTGACTCCTCATCGGGTAAACGTTCCGGCATTGTCGATCTGGCACGCTGTTTGTCTCAATTGGCCGTCACCGGCTATGGAATTGACCTCACCAAGTGGGATGATACCTACACCGTTCCATCGGCTATCACCGGTAAAAAACCGTTGCTTACCATCAATTTGAACGGTGCTAACTACGTAAAGCCAAAGGCGAAACGGCCTCCGGTTGCGCCCCGTGCCACCGTGATAGCTCCGGTAACGGCATCGGCACCGTCAATTGTCCCTCTTCACTCAGCCTCACCGTCACTTTCTCCCGATGTTGCGACGGAATCCCTCCGGGTAACCCGTGAGGGGATGACTGCCCTCATGCGGATGCAGGATGAAACAGCGCAATTGCATCGTAAATTTTTGGAAGGTCAGGATGCAGCGGGTAAAACGATCCAACTGCTGCTTGAACAGCAGCAACGGATCCTTCAGGGGGGGAGTTACGTAGCACCTCCGGTAGCCGCCGCACCCTCCCAAACAGTTCCAGCGGTTTCTGCCGTTGTCGCACAGGCCATCCCCCCTGCCCCTGTCACCACCGTTGCTGTTTCCCCACCTCTGACTACATTACTGCGTAGCACGGTAGCGGAAGCGTTACTCTCTGTAATCGCTGAAAAAACCGGTTATCCGGTAGAGATGCTGGAAATGGAGATGGGGCTGGATTCGGATCTCGGCATTGATTCCATCAAGCGGGTGGAAATCCTCTCCGCACTCCAGGAACGGTTGCCGACCGCCCCGATCATTGGACCGGAACAGCTCGGTTCTCTCCACACCCTTGGTGAAATTGCAGCATTCCTCTCTGTTGGCAGCGAAGCACTCGTTGCCGCCACTGCCTCTACCACTGCTGCTGCCGGAATTGGCACCGCTTCCCCTGTAATCGAAACATTGTTGCTGGTGGTCAGTGAGAAGACCGGCTATCCGGTGGAAATGCTGGAACTGGAGATGGGACTGGATTCGGATCTGGGCATAGATTCAATTAAACGGGTGGAAATTCTCTCCGCACTGCAGGAACGGCTCCCGTCCGCCCCGGTTATCGGCCCGGAACAACTTGGAACCCTCCATACCCTGGGGGAAATAGCCACCTTTCTTGGTGCAGGCTCTGCCGCTGCAACACCCTCTGCTGAGACTGGCGACGCCGACAGCAGTACCAAGGCACTACTCGAAGTGGTCAGTGAGAAGACCGGCTACCCGGTGGAGATGCTGGAACTGGATATGGGGCTGGAATCTGATCTGGGCATTGATTCCATCAAACGAGTGGAGATCCTTTCCGCGCTGCAGGAGCGACTTCCTGGTTCTCCAGTTATCGGCCCCGAGCATCTGGGCACGCTCCATACGTTGGGAGAAATAGCCCGTTTTTTAACCCCCGGCACACGTGTCACGGTGAGCAGCACCATCCCGTTGCCGGAACCGCTCTCAACAGTACGGGAACCCCATACTGAACATACCGTGGCACCCTTACGAAGAAGCACCATTAGTGCAGAACCGCTCACCGATTCACCTGAGTCGATACGGATAGCCGGCAACGGTACCTTGTGGGTTACCAATGATGGTTCGTCTTTTTCCCTGGAGCTGTGCAGCCTGCTGAAAGCACGGGGACACTCCGTCCTGCTGCTCGAAATTCAGGAAGCATTCATGAATATCGCTCCGGCTGATTTTTCCGGACTGGTCATTTGTACTCCTGCCGATGGTGCCACCGATACATTTTTTGAAAATTCTTTTTTACTCATGAAGAGCCTTGCTCCGGCTCTGCAGCGTGCCGCCGAAAACGGTGGGGCATTGTTTGCCACCGTTTCACGGCTTGACGGCTCATTTGGCTGCGGAGTCAACAGTACTCTGTGTGATCCATTGTCAGGAGGGTTGGCCGGACTGGTTAAGACGGCGGCCCATGAATGGAGCGACGTTACCTGTAAGGCCATTGATATCGGTCTCTTTAGCGATCCGCTGGCAGAAGCAGCAGCAGTTGCTGCAGAATTATTTAAAGTTGCTTCGGTTGAAATTGGTTTGACACCCGCCGGACGTAGCACGCTGACCATCAGTGAACTCCCCAATACGGCATCACTTGCAGCATCGCCATTCACTCCAGGTGAAGTGGTCATCATTACCGGCGGAGGCAGGGGAGTCACCGCAGCTGCTGCCATCGCCCTGTCGCGAATTCATAAGCCACTGCTGGTACTTGTGGGACGCAGTCCCGAACCACTTCCCGAGCTCCCCTGGTTGGCCGGACTCTCCGAAGAAAGTCAGATCAAACGCGGCATTATGGAACATGCCACTGACAAGCTCCATCCCCGTGAGGTTGAAGAACGATACCATGCCATTATGGCCGGCCGTGAATTAAAATCAACCCTGGTTGCCATTGAGCGGGCAGGTGGCCATGGGGTCTATCGTTCCGTCGATATCCGTGACGGGGAGATGGTTGCTGAGCTCTGTGCAGACATCCGCCGGACATACGGCCCCATAAGAGGGGTGGTACATGGTGCCGGTGTACTTGCCGACCGGCTTATTGGTGATAAAACTCTTGAACAGTTTGCTATGGTATACAGCACCAAAGTTGCCGGACTCCGTTCATTGTTAACGGCAACGGCCGATGATGACCTTCGCTTCATGGCACTCTTTTCCTCAACAACCGGTCGTTTCGGCCGGAGCGGTCAGCTTGATTACGGCGTGGCCAACGAAATTCTTAACAAGTATGCAGAGGCAGAATCCCGTCTCCGCCCCAACTGCCGGGTTGTCAGTATCAACTGGGGGCCGTGGGATGGTGGCATGGTAACTCCTGCACTGAAAAAACTCTTCTCTGGCGAGGGGATCGGCCTTATCGATCTGGGTGCCGGTGGTGAACTGCTTGCCCATGAAATAACCACCCAGGGTGAGCCGGTTGAAATAGTTGTGCTTGCCGGCGCCGGGGAACAGGATGGCCGCACAGTTACAGTTGGTAAAGCAACGGAAGAGGCCTACAGTCTGAATCTGAATTGTGATGATTTTCCCTTTATCTGCTCACATATTATTGATGGTAAAGCAGTGCTGCCGATGGCAGTTATTGTTGAATGGCTTGCCCATGGTGCCCTCCATGGTAATCCAGGCTTCAGGTTTCATGGTTTCAACAATGTGCGTATCTGTAAGGGGGTCATTTTTGAACAGCACGCTTCGTGCAGCCTCCAGATTATGTCAGGTAAGGCGGTAAAGCTGGCTTCACTCTTTGTGGTTCCGGTGGAGCTGATTGGTGTCGCCGATAACGGCAGCCGCGTCCTCCATGCAACCGCCGAGATCGTGCTTGCCACGAAGCTACCGTCAGGCACCCCCTCTCTTACAGAGCTGTCATTAGACCCGTACAAAGCTGAAAACAGTCCGGTATATGACAATCGACGGCTCTTTCATGGAGCAACTCTTCAGGGCATTACCTGTGTGAGTGGCTGTTCTGCAGCAGGTATTGCCGCACAGGTCAACAGTGCGGGTAAACCTTCGGAATGGATTAAATTCCCCTTACGTACCGTCTGGCTCACCGACCCGCTGATTGTAGATTGTGCCTTTCAGTTGATGATACTCTGGAGTTTTGAACGGTTTGGCTGCGGCTCACTGCCGACTTTTGCCGGAAGTTACCGTCAATATCAAGAACAGTTTCCCCGCGATGGAGCAAAAATTATCATTAAGGTTACTGCGGAACGGAGCCATGGTGCCACAGCTGATATCGAATTTCTTGACCGATCCTCCGGCAAGCTGATTGCCCGCATGGAAACCTATGAGTGCGTTATTGACCCCTCATTGCAACAGGCTTTTCAGCGTAATCAGGTGGCACTCACCAGGGATGAAGCTTAATGAAGGATTACCGCTCCACGGTTGCCATCGTCGGCATCGGTGCTATTTTTCCCGATGGACCTGACCTTGAATCATTCTGGAAGCATATCGAGAGTGGGCAGAACTCCTTTCGGACGATACCGGAGCATCGCTGGATAGTTCCCCCGGACAGTGTATATGATCCCGAACCGGGTAGCAGTGATTCCGTCTATTCCCGCACCGGTTGTTTTATTAACGATCTGCCGTCTGCCGCTTCACTGCCGGGTCTGCAGGTTGATTCAGCTCTGCTTGAAGGACTTGATCCCTTATATCATCTGCTGATACATGCGGGAAAGCGTGCCTTTGATGATGGTGTCACCGTCCCCCTAGATCGTGACCGGGTTGGTATAATAATTGGCAATCTGGCACTGCCAACGGAATCGGCGGCACTCGTAACCAGAAATGTACTCGGCAGGACCTTTGAAGAACGCCTGGTCGGCACCGCCTCACCAGCCGCTGCCTGTTCTCCCTATAACCGATATGTAGCTGGCCTTCCAGCCGGAGTTCTGGCTCAGGCACTGGGACTTGGTGGTGGTGCCTGTACCCTGGATGCCGCCTGTGCCTCCTCTCTCTATGCCATAAAACTTGCCATGGATGAATTGCTGGCTGGCCGTGCCGACGCTATGCTGACCGGCGGAGTATCCCGTCCCGATCCGCTGTTTACCCAGATGGGTTTTTCCCAGCTGCGTGCCCTCTCAAAACGGGGCATCTGCTCCCCCTTTGATGCCGCCGGTGATGGTTTGGTGGTTGGGGAAGGTGCCGGAATATTTCTCTTGAAACGAACTGCCGATGCCGTTGCCCAGGGTGATCGGATCTACGGAATTATCAGGGGGGTCGGTGTTGCCAACGATGTGGGGGGAAGTTTGCTGGCTCCCCTGTCTGAAGGGCAGTTACGGGCAATGGGACGCGCCTATGACAGTGCCGGTTGGCAGCCGTCCGATGTGGATCTTATTGAATGCCATGCCACCGGTACACCGGTGGGTGATGGGGTTGAAGTTGCCAGTCTCCGGCAATTATGGGGAGACCATGTCCCCACCGGTGACCGCTGTGTTATCGGTTCGGTCAAATCTAATATAGGGCATCTGCTGACGGCGGCCGGCAGTGCTGCCGTTACCAAGGTACTCCTCGCCTTCCGCCATGGCACCCTCCCCCCCACTGCCAATTTCACTACTGCCCAGACCGGCATGAAACTAGATGACAGTCCGTTCCGGGTGCTGCAAGAGCCCCTGCCGTGGCAACGTCGTACGGAAGTGACGCCACGACGGGCCGCCGTCAGTGCCTTTGGTTTCGGCGGTATTAATGCTCATCTGTTACTTGAAGAATGGTTTCCAACAAATCTGACTACCGAGACTTTTGCACAGCCACATACTCAACCCGAGGCCATCGCCATCATCGGCATGAATGCCTCCTTTGGTCCCTGGCAGACCATGGCCGATTTTCAGGAGCGGGTGTTCGGCGGTGATGCGGAGTGCTCTCCGGTGGCACCACCCAACTGGCATGGTGTGCCGGAGAGCAACTGGTTCCGTAACGAGCAGGGGGACGGTACCCCCTTCGCCGGTTATTACCGTGAGCGGGTTACCCTCCCCGCCACCCGCTTTCGTATCCCCCCCCGTGAAATGGAGGAGATGCTCCCCCAGCAGCTTCTTATGCTGCAGACGGCTGCTGAGGCTCTTGCTGATGCCGGTTGCCGTGCCGACACTACTGGGGCAACCGGTGTGTTTATCGGTATTGCACTTGATCTGAACAGTACTAACTTCAATCTCCGTTGGGCAATGGCCGGGCAGACAGCCCAGTGGGCTCGGCACCTGGGCACCGAACTCACCTCTGCCGAACGTGATAGCTGGAATGCCGAACTGCGGGATGCGGTTCATGCTCCACTGACCGCCAACCGTACCATGGGTGCCTTAGGGAGCGTGGTTGCCAGTCGTATTGCCCGTGAATTCCGGATCGGCGGGCCTAGCTTTACGCTCTCATCCGAAGACAGTTCCGGTATCCGTGCCCTTGAGGTTGCCATTCGTCAATTGCAAAGCCATGAGCTTGACCGGGCACTGGTTGGGGCGGTCGATCTGGCCGGTGATGTGCGGGCGGTTTTGGGGCAACATGGCTTACTCCCCTGTTCCGCCACCGGTACTGGTACCCCGTTTGCCACGGAGAGCGACGGCGTTATCATCGGTGAAGGGGCTTCCGCTGTGGTGCTGAAACGGCTTGTCGATGCGGAACGTGATGGAGATCGAATCTATGCCGTCATTCGGGGCATGGGAAGTGTCAGTGGTTTCGCCGGTGAGACTACTTCGGCAACCTATGGCCGTGCATTGGAAAAGGCTTATCGGGATGCTGCGGTTTCGCCATCCTCTACCGGTTATGTTGAGGCCACTGCCGATGGCAGCCTGTGCGGTGACTCACAGGAAATCGACGCCCTCTCCAGTTTTTTTACCGGCCATGGTACTCCGGAACGTTCCTGCGCCGTGTCCAGTATCAAGGGGGATATCGGTCACAGCGGTGCTGCTTCGGGTCTTGTCTCACTGGTGCGTGGTTCACTGGCACTGTACCATGAAGTCATACCCGGTTGTCGGGGACTTGTTACTGCTCCGTCACTCCCCGAGAACTCCGCACTTCATTTTCCCCGTTCTCCCCGCTATTGGCTGCATAATCGTGCCGATGGCCCGCGTCAGGGAGGGGTTAGCGTACGGGGTATCGACGGTTCCTGCTGCCATGTGGTGCTTGAGGAATATGGTGCGGCAAACGCTGAAAAAGGTATCACCTCCCCCTGCCGTGGCATCGGCAGTGAATGTATTTTCCCTGTGGCAGCTCAGAGTGTCGCCACGCTGAAATCCGCACTGGATCAGCTGGTAACAGAAGTGGCGTCTTCTGAAGAGAGTGATTTTTCCGCAGTTGCCCACCGTTGTTTCCAGCGCTTCCATGACTTGCCCCACAAGCAGTGCCGCATTGCTCTGGTGGCCCGGGGACGGGATGAGCTGGTAAGCCTTTTGCAGGCCGGAATAGCTGCCGTTACTACCGGTATGACTCCCGAACTCCCTCCATCACTGCGAGATCGACTGTTCTACACGCCGAATCCCCTGGGTGCAACCGGTCACATCGCCTTTGTCTTTCCCGGTTCGGGAAATCATTACCCCGCCATGGGGATGGAGCTGTTCAGCCGGTGGCCCCACATACTTCGACGGCAGCAGAGTGAAAGCCTGCTGCTCCGTAGTCAGTTCCAGCCTGAGCTGTTCTGGAATGGTACCCCCGCTACCCGCATTAATGAGGATCACCGTGCCGTCATCTTCGGTCAGGTGGCCACCGGCTGCGCCGTCAGCGATCTGGTGCGTAGCTTTGGCGTGGAGCCAACGTCAGCCATCGGCTACAGCCTCGGAGAATCAGCCGCCCTCTTTGCTCTTCGTGCCTGGTGTGACCGGGATGCCATGTACACCCGCATGAAGGAATCAACTCTCTTCACCGAAGATCTCGCCGGTGACTGCCGGGCCGCCCATGCCGCCTGGCAGCTACCCGCTGCTACGAAGGTGCGGTGGAGTCTTGGCGTCATCGCTGCACCGGAGCAGGAGGTGCGTACTGCCCTTGACGCCTATCCCCATACCTACCTGCTGATTGTCAATACTCCCGATGAATGTGTCATCGGGGGCGATGCAACGGAGCTTTCGGCACTGGTTGCCACCCTCGGTAAAAACTTTTTCCCGTTGCAGGGGGTTACCACGGTTCATTGTGAGGTTGCCGCTGAAGTGGCAACACCCTACCATGATCTCCATCTCTTTCCTACGACCCCACCTGAAGGGGTCACGTACTACAGCGGTGTTACGGGCAAAGAGTACTCCGTGAGCCGTGAAACGGCTGCTGCTTCAATTCTCGGGCAGGCACTCCACGGTTTAAACTACACTGATGTCATTAACGCTGCCTATGACAATGGTGTGCGGTTATTCCTTGAAATGGGTCCGGGAGCCTCTTGCAGCCGCATGATTGGTCGCATTCTGGGGGAGCGCCCCCATCTGGCACGATCTGCCTGTCAGAACGGCGTCGAAGCGGTCTCCGGTTTGTTACGACTCCTTGCCAACCTGATTGCCGAACAGGTTCCGGTAGATCTTTCTTCGCTGTTTACCACCGGGGAGCAGTCTGCTCCGGTTAAGGGCAGCCGTCTGCTGTCGGTACCACTTGGCGGTGCGCCATATCACCCCACCCCGCCACCCCGTCGCCAACCGGTGGTACATCAGGTGGTGGCAGCGACCACACAACAAATTGTTCCAACGATAGCTGCTCCTGTCGCACCCCACAGTGGGACCGATTCCCTGATTCAGGAGATGATGCGTGTTCAGGAATCACGGATTGCCGCCCACACGACATTTTTGGCGGTTAGTGAGACCATTACCCGATCGATGGCCGAAGCAATTACCCTGGAAATGTCACTCCGACAGCTGATCGGTGATGAGGCACCGCTCTGTATTGAGCAGCCTGTTCCAGTACCGGTCGCTTTTGACCGTAGCGCCTGCTTTGAATTTGCCCGTGGTTCCGTTGGCCGTATGCTTGGACTTGATTTTGCACCGGTTGATAGCTTTCCAACTCGCGTCCGGCTTCCCGATGAACCGCTCATGCTGGTTGACCGAATTCTGGCCGTAGAGGGGGAACCCCGCTCCATGACCTCCGGACGGGTTATCACGGAGCACGATATTACCCGGGGAGCCTGGTACCTTGACGGTGACAGGATTCCAACCTGTATCGCCGTTGAAGCGGGGCAGGCCGATTTATTCCTTTCCGGCTACCTCGGCATCGACTTTATAACCCGAGGTTTGGCGGTCTATAGACTGCTTGATGCGGTGGTGACCTTTCATCGGGGACTCCCCGTACCGGGTGAAACGATCCAGTATGACATTCGCATTGAACGTTTTTTTCGACAGGGGGATACTTGGCTGTTCCGTTTCTTTTTTGAAGCAACGGTACATGGACAGCCGCTCCTCTCCATGCGAGACGGCTGTGCCGGTTTTTTCAGCCAACAGGAGCTTGATGCCGGAAAGGGGATAGTACGCCCCGCCCTCGACCTGAGACCGACCACCGGTATCCGCCCGGTCGATTGGCAGGAGCTGGTGCCTCAGCAGCGGGAGCAGTATGATGCACAGCAGTTGGATCGACTGCGTGCCGGTGATCTGGCCGGTTGCTTTGGTGTACTCTTTGAGTCGCTTGCCATTGCCACTCCGTTGACCATACCGGGCGGCAAGATGCGTCTGGTACACCGGGTTACCGACCTTGATCCGACTGGCGGCCGGTGCGGGATCGGCTTTATCCGCGCCGAAGCCGACATTTATCCCGATGACTGGTTCATTACCTGTCACTTTGTCGATGACCGGGTCATGCCGGGTACCCTGATGTATGAATGCTGTATGCATACCCTGCGCATCTATCTGCTTCGTCTTGGCTGGATTGCCGATGGCAGCCAGGCAGTGTGGGAGCCGGTACCGGGGGTCGCCAGTAAACTCTGCTGCCGTGGCCAGGTTCTTGAAAGCACCAAAACCGTCACCTACGAGGTTACTATTCGGGAACTGGGCTATGGCCCCGAGCCCTATGCCATCGTTGACGCACTGATGTATGCCGATGGCAAGGCCATTGTCGAAATTACCAGTATGTCTGCCCGTTTGACCGGCACCAGCCGTGAAACCCTGGAACAGCTCTGGCGGTCACCATCACATCGTGACGCGGCAACGAACGTTAAGCCACCGCTCTACACCAAGGAACAGATCCTTGCCTACAGTAACGGCAAGCCGTCCGAGGGTTTTGGTGATCGCTATCTCCCCTTTGATGCCGACCGAAAAATAGCCCGGCTTCCGGGACCACCCTTCCAGTTTATGGATCGGGTCACTGCTGTTACCGGCGCCCCCTGGCAGATGGTTGCCGGAGCCCGGGTAGAAGCCCAGTACGACCTACCGGTCGATGACTGGTTCTTTGCCGTAGAACGTCAGCAGCGGATGCCGTTTTCGGTTCTTCTGGAAGCGGCCCTGCAGCCGTGCGGCTGGCTGGCAGCCTATGTCGGCTCTGCACTCACCAGTGCAACGGACATTTCCTTCCGTAATCTGGGGGGCACGGCCATCCAGCACCGCACTGTCACCCCGTTGACCGGACTGCTCACCTGTTGTGCCACTTTAAAGAAAGTTGCCACCAGCGGTGGTATGATTATTCAGGAATATGATTTTACCGTTGCCGACAGTCGTGGAGTGTTGTACGAAGGTGAGACCATGTTCGGTTTCTTTGCCAAGGAAGCATTGTCACAGCAGGTCGGTATTCGTGACGGCAAGCCGTATCAACCTGCCAGTGACGAGATCGGCCGGGGTGAAAGCCTCCCCTACCCGACTGAAGCACCCTTCCCTGAGACACAGCTGCGCATGATTGATGAGGTGGAGCTGTTTGTGGCAGATGGAGGCCCCGTCGGTCTGGGGTATATTCGCGGCATCAAACATGTTAATCCCGATGAGTGGTTTTTCCAGGCACATTTTTATGAAGATCCGGTTACCCCCGGTTCACTGGGGCTGGAATCTTTTATTCAATTGATGAAATATGTGGCATATCGCCGCTGGGGATGGCAGGATGGCACGTCATTGACAGCCGTTGCCCTGAATCGCAGCCATCGCTGGTTATATCGGGGACAGGTTGTGCCGTCCAACAGTCAGGTAACGGTGCATTGCTGGATTACCGCAGTAGATGATTTGCAGCGCGTCATCACCGCCGATGGTTTTCTGGAGGTTGATGGAAAGTTAATCTATCAGATGAATGATTTCACTGTATCTATGGAGAATACATGAAGTATCAAAAGGTAGTCATTGAGGCTCTCGGTTATGAACTGGCACCGGTTGTCGTCACCACCGCCGAACTGGAGACACGCCTTGAACCGTTGTACCGGTACCTTCGGATTGCCCCCGGTCAGTTACAGGCGTTAACCGGCATCCGTGAGCGGCGGTGGTGGGAGCCGGGCTATCCGCTGTCATCGGGTGCCATTGCTGCGGCCAGAAAAGTGCTTTCTGCTACCGGCATTGCTCCGGCTGAAATAGGGGCGTTGATTTATGCCGGTGTCTGCCGTGAACAGTTCGAGCCGGCCACCGCCTGCCGGGTGGCCTCAAAACTTGGCATTGGTGGCAAAACCGCCGTTTTTGATATTTCTAATGCCTGTCTTGGCGTGCTGAATGGCATTCTTGATGTGGCGAATCGCATTGAGTTGGGACAGATCAGAGCCGGTTTGGTGGTCTCCTGTGAAAGTGCCCGTGAAATTAATGAAATCATGATTGCCAAGATGCTTGAAGAACGAACCATGCAGCATTTTGCCGCCTCCCTCGCTACCCTGACCGGCGGCTCCGGTGCGGTGGCTATCTTGTTGACCGACGGCTCCTTCTCCGGCTCTGCCCGTCGCCGTCTGCTGGGGGGGATAACTCAGGCCGCCCCCGAACATCATCGCCTCTGCCTCTGGGGTATTACCCCCGATGGCAAGGGGGGCTACGATCAGTCCATGTCCACCGACGGTGTCAACGTCATGAATTACGGCATCGAACTGGGTCGCCGTACCTGGGATGCCTTCCTTCCCCAGGTCGGCTGGAAAACGGAAGATATTGATCGGGTGGTCTGTCATCAGGTTGGCTCGGCCCACCAGAGTGCCATTCTCAAGACACTCGACATTCCACCGGAAAAAGACTTTACCACCTTTGAATATCTGGGGAACATGGGTACCGTCTCCCTGCCGTTGACGGCGGCCATAGCCGATGAACGGGATATTATCGAAGCCAAGGACAAGGTGGCCTTTTTAGGAATCGGCAGCGGCCTTAACTGTCTCATGCTGGGGATGGAATGGTGAGTGTCACACTGAAATCGGAATACCCGTTCACCGGAAAACGGTGTGCCATCGGTAACCTGTCTTACCACTATCTTGACGAGGGGAGCGGGCCACCGGTGGTAATGGTTCATGGCAACCCCTCCTGGTCTTTCTATTACCGAAAACTGGTACTGGCACTCCGTGACAGCTATCGCTGTATCGTACCGGATCATATGGGGTGCGGATTTTCCGACAAACCGGGTGATGAACAGTACGAGTATACCCTGTCCCGGCGGGTCGATGACCTTGAATATCTACTGGAACAGCTTGGTCTCACCGACTCCCTTAGTCTGGTGGTGCATGACTGGGGGGGGATGATCGGCATGGCCTATGCCGCACGGCATCCGGAGCGGATCGTTCGGCTGGTTATCCTGAATACCGGTGCCTTTCACCTTCCCGCCAGCAAGCCGCTCCCCTTGGGGTTACGCATCTGCCGTGATACCATGCTCGGCACCCTGTTGGTGCGGGGAGCTAACGCCTTCAGTGTGGGGGCCTCCTATGTGGGATGCAAACGGCACCCCATGACCGCTCCCCTGCGGGCACTCTATCAACTCCCCTATGATTCCTGGAAAAACCGCATTGCCACCCTCCGCTTTGTACAGGACATTCCGTTGTCACCGGGGGATAAAGGGTATGAGCTGGTCAGTTCGGTGGCGGCGTCTCTGCCACAATTTCGCCATCTTCCCATCCTGATTCTCTGGGGTGAATTGGATTTCGTTTTTGACCACCATTTCCGTGCCGAATGGCAAAAGCAGTTTCCCGAAGCAGAACTACATCAATTTGCCGACTGTGGTCATTATATTCTGGAGGATGCCCCGGAAGAGGTCATTCCACTGATAACCTCCTTTCTTGAGCGGAGCCATCTGACCCCATGAGCGACGCTGAAAACGTCAATATCGCCCTCCCCCTCGCCCGGATGGCCAATCTGCAACCTGATACCCCAGCCATTATTTTCCCTCGGGATGGCCGGACTATCACCTTCCGTGAACTGGATCATGAAAGTTCCCTGTTGGCCACCGGTTTCAGAAAAACCGGCATCCATCCCGGTATGCGGGTTGCCCTGCTGGTTCCCCCCTCACCGGAGCTGTTTATGGTTACCTTTGGCCTCTTCAAAGCGGGAGCGGTGCCGGTGTTCATCGACCCGGGCATCGGGGCTCCACAGTTGAAGGGGTGCCTGAACGAGGCGGAACCGGAAGCATTTATCGGCACTCCAAAGGCTCATGTGGCTCGCAGGCTCCTCGGTTGGGGAAAGAAAAGTATCCGTATCTCCGTCGTTGTCAGCGGTGGCTCCCTCTGGGGAGGAATACCACTGACCTCCATACGAAGTTCAGCTGTCGGCACGACTGCCGCTATGGCGGTGACCGGACGCCACGACACCGCAGCCATCCTCTTTACCAGCGGCAGTACGGGATCTCCCAAGGGAGCGGTATACAGTCACGGTACCTTTGCCGCCCAGATCGAAACCCTGCGGGAGCTCTATGATATCCGTCCTGGTGAAATAGATCTGCCAACCTTTCCGCTCTTTGCCCTGTTTGCCCCGGCACTCGGCATGACCGCACTGATTCCAGAAATGGATTTTACCCGCCCCGGTACCGTTGACCCGCAACAGATATTTGGTCCGGCGGCGAAATACTCGGCAACCACCATGTTTGGCTCACCGGCACTCTTGAATCGGGTGAGCCGTTACGGTGTAACTAATGGGGAGAAGTTTTCCACCATAACACGGGTTATATCAGCCGGTGCACCGGTTCCCGCAACCGTTCTGCAACGTTTTACCACTCTGTTACCGCCTCACGCAGAAATTTTCACCCCCTATGGTGCCACTGAAGCGTTACCGGTCTGCTCAATCGGCAGTCGGGAAATTCTCGGTGAAACTGCCGCGTTAACCGCTGAAGGTCATGGCGTCTGTGTCGGTTCGCCGGTATCAACCATCACCCTTGCCATCATCCATATCACCGATGAACCGGTGCCCCTCTGGTACGACCAGCTACAACTTTCCCCCTATGAAGTTGGTGAAATTGTGGTGCGGGGACCCCAGGTCAGCCGTGAATATCTGAATCGTCCCGAGGCGACCAAACTTGCCAAGATCACCGACGCCACCGGAGAAATCTGGCATCGTATGGGGGATCTTGGCTACGTTGACAACCAGGGAAGGGTCTGGTTTTGTGGTCGTAAAAGCCATCGGGTTGAGGCGGCAGAAGAGACGCTTTTCACCATTCCGGTTGAGGGAATATTCAACGGTCACCCCAGCGTATTCCGCACGGCACTGGTAGGTGTGGGTGTCAAAGGGAGCCAACATCCCGTGCTCTGCGTGGAACTTGAAGCCGACAAGGTTACTGCGTCACATAATATTGTGCGTAACGAACTTATTGAATTGGCAAGCCGCTACCCCCACACAAAGAATATCCGTACCATTTTGTTTCACCCCTCCTTTCCGGTGGATATCCGTCATAACGCTAAAATATTCCGTGAAAAACTTGCCATTTGGGCCGGAGAACACCTCCGATGAAGGTTTTGGTCACCGGAGGTGGCGGCTTTCTCGGCGGTGCCATCGTGCGTATGCTCCGACAGCGGGGCGATCAGGTGTGCAGCTTTTCCCGTGGTGACTATGGTGAGCTGTCTGCCTTAGGGGTTGAGCAGTTTCGGGGTCATCTTGAGGATCGAGATGCGGTTGTCCGTGCCGCCACCGGCTGTGACCTTATCTTCCATGTTGCTGCTAAGGCGGGGATTTGGGGGAGTTACCAGGAGTTTTACCGTGCCAATGTGACCGGCACGGCCAATGTCATTGCGGCCTGTCACCACCATAGTATTTCACGGCTTGTCTACACCAGTTCCCCCAGCGTAGTGTTTGACGGCGCTGACATTGAAGGGGGTACTGAAGCACTTCCCTATCCGTCTCGCTATGAAGCCCATTATCCCCACACCAAGGCGATTGCCGAGCAGATGGTATGTGGAGCAAATTCCCCCACACTGGCGGTCACCTCACTGCGTCCCCATCTCATCTGGGGGCCGGGCGATAATCATCTCGTACCACGCATCCTTGCCAAAGGGAGCAAGGGGAAGCTGCGCAGGATCGGCAACCGTCCCAACCTGGTGGATACGGTCTACGTTGATAATGCTGCCCAGGCCCATATTCAGGCCGCAGACAGGCTGTTTCCCGGCAGTGCCGTCGCCGGTAACTGTTATTTCATCAGTAACAACGAACCGCTTCCCCTCTGGGAGATGGTTAACCGTATTCTCGCCACGGCTGACATCCCCCCGGTTACCGGCACCATCTCTCCGTCACTTGCCTACGGAATTGGCATTGTCTGCGAGGGAATATGGAAGCTGTTCATGCGGGGGGGGGAGCCCCCCATGACTCGCTTTGTGGCCCATGAGCTGTCAACGGCCCACTGGTTTGACACCACTGCTGCCCGCACCGATTTTGGCTATGAGCCGACCATTTCCATCGCAGAGGGACTGCTCCGCTTGCAAACCTGGTTGCACTCCGGCGGCAAATGATGGGCTTTCCCATGCCACGGCATGATGAAATACATCTGTATTCTTTTGACCTGGCCGACTTCACCACTGACGTATCCTGGTATGAAAACTACCTTTCCACTGAAGAGTTGCGACGGGCAGACTGTTTCAAAGGTACTGAACCGAGACAACAGTTTCTAATGAGCCGCTGGAAGCTGCGTACCCTGCTTGCTCGCTATCTTGACTGCACGCCGGAGGCGGTTGCCCTTTGCATTGGTGTGAATGGCAAGCCATCTTTTGCCAATTCACCCTCTCCGCTCTGCTTTAATCTTGCCCATTCCGGTAGCAAGCTGCTCTGTGCTTTCACCCGCTCCCATGGGGTAGGTATTGATATGGAATACATGGATACGCAATGTCCAGTGACCCGAATGGCACAGTTAGTGTTTTCGCCACGGGAATTAGCCGACCTGCAAGCTACTGAGACAGCGGCCCAAGCGGCACTGTTCTATCGGTACTGGGTGCGGCGGGAGGCCTGTTTAAAAGCGGCAGGAGGGGGCTTTTCTCTCCCCCGGAGTACGGATTTCGATATCTGTGGCAGCTATGACTCACCCCACGGTGTCACCATTAATCAGAACGGTTTCCGGTTCCACGTTATAGATATTGCCGCACCGGAGCACTATGCTGCTGCCGTTGCCATCACAGGCCACCATCCCCTGCAACCGAAACCGCTCTGGTTGACAGATATATAACCGATTTCAGAGGTCAAAAAGGAGTATAGTACGTGATAGTTACCACACGCAGTAGACGAGCCCTGGCGGTAGTGGCTTTTATTTTAATCCCGGCTACCACCCTGTTAGCCCTCGAACCACCTGATAAACGAAGAGTTACCGAAGAGGATACGCTTTATTTTGTCACCAAACTTGACAAGGAACAGGTGGAGCGGATCGCTAAAATTATCAACCACAGCTATTTACATGATAAAAAAAGCTGTGATAAGTATCACACCATGAAAAGCACCCAGAGCTTCATCAAAGAAATGCTGCCCATTTTCAAAGAAGCTTCCAAGAGTGACATAATCAGCTCCTATGCCCGAAAATATTCAAAAGAGCTTGTATCGGAATTATCAGCAACCACCACGGCTCTGAACGAGTTATTGCCTGGGTATGCGTCGCGGTGCAGAGATGAGAAAAGGTAAGTTAATACTTGACAAGTTGTGTGGTTTTGATAAGATTAGAGAATGGTAAAATTGTGGATAAAACTTGAAAAAGGAGAAGACAGTATGCGAAACAACGTTGGTAAAGCTCGCTAAGTGTTGTATGGTCTGGCACTACTTGCACTCAATGGTTGCGGTGCGAGTAATGTTGCAACAGTAGGTGACGGAAATCCGGGTAAAGTAACAGTTAAAGTTGTTCAATCATCAGCTGACGTAACAACAACACGCCTTATTATTACCGGACCTCAGATTCCTACGGCCAGACAGGATTTTATTGGCGGTACCGGAGGAACAACTGAAGTCTATCCAGGTAACAATCTGATCGTTACCGCCCAGGCACTGAAATCTGACGGTACAATTGCCTATGAAGGGTACAAAAGCAACATAACTGTTATAGCTGGTGCCAATCCTTTTATTAACATCTCCACTGTCGCCCCTGTTGTAAAACAGGAAAATGTCAAATGCCAGGCCTGTCACGAAAGTACCCGTGACATCACCGGACAGAATCTGCTTGCCAGTTATAAGCAGTCCGGTCACTACAGAGATCTTTCCTGGACTTTCAATCCTAAAAATGGCAGCATCCTGCCTGGTTGTGCCGGGTGCCACGGTACACAGCATAACGACACTGCACCATCTGCCAGTGGCAGATGTTTTGAGTGTCACAGCGAAAACCTGAGCCTCAAGCACAAAGGTAACGTTGTCGGTGCCAGTAACTCCGCTCTGATTGCCGGTGAAGCAAATGCAGCCCGGTATCTTAACTTGAACGGCACTAACTGCTCCGCCTGCCATGAACCACACAACCCGATTAATGGTACCGGTAAGCTCCAGCGTGAGCAGTGGGAAGAATCTGGTCATGCCAAACTGAATGGTATGGCGTGGTCACATTACGATTTTACCATCCGTGATACCTGCAACTCCTGCCATACCGCAGCTGGTTTTGCAAAGGCAGTCAATAACAATTTCACGAACAAGACTGCCATCTCAACCACAGTAACTCAGGGCAAACAGGTTCTTACCTGTGACGCCTGCCACAGCAGCAACGATTTCAAAAACAGCGTCCGTCCGCTTTCAACCGGTTACGTGGTTCCCTATACCACAAATGCTTCAACTGCAACTGCAAGCGAAATTCCCAATGGCGGCTTCATTGGCAATTCACAGGTATGCATCCCTTGCCACTCCGGTCTGAACGGTGGCAAAATTGTCGAAAACTATGCCGGTAACATGACTACAACAACCTTCGGCACCTTCAACTCCCATTACATGGCCGTTGCCGGCCTCATGTATGCGAAAAACGGCTTCACCGCCTTTACCAGTGCTTCAGCACCGGTCAAGATTAACGATGTAGCCGTTACTACTTCAGCCGGTGCCAGCACCAATCCACTTTTCGCTGCCGGTGGCGTATTCCGTAAGTACACATCTATTCCTAAAGGTTACCAGTACACCTATGGCAACTCGCTGACTTCTACTTCCGATGGTGGTGCCGTTTCCAGTACCCACCGTATCCTTGGAACGGATGCCATCAAATTTGACACCCACACCGATGCTGCAGGTGCTAAAACAGCTTCACTGACCATGACCACCCGTGGACCATGCCTCAGCTGCCACATGGGCAACGCCAACCACACCTGGGAAATCAATGCCGATTCCTACAATAAAGCCTGCATCAACTGCCACTCTGCAGAGGCAACAGCAACAACTATTAAAACAGGTTTTGTTGAAGAACAGTCTGAACCGTTTAAAAATGCCGTAGCTTTTGCACTCTCTTTGCTGAAAACAAACTATGGTATTGAATATGATGCATCTCTCTACCCCTACTTCTATGTGGCCAACTCAGACCACACTCTTTCCTCCAGTCAGTTTAAAGACTGGACAAAGGGTGGCACGCTGACTACTGCTCAGGCTAAGAAACTTGCCGGTGCCTGCTTTAACATCAACCTGGTAAGTCGTGAGCCGGCTGCATTCGTACATGCCCGTACCTACGTGCGCAGACTTCTGTATGACTCCATTGACTTCCTTGATGATGGGAAAATTAATATGTCTGTTACTGCCAGTGCCGGTGCGTACAATTCAACTCTGTACAACACCTCAGCTGCCACTGCTGCAACTGCCACAACAAGTTTGCAGTATCTGAAAGCGTATAATCGCACCTCCAACGCTTGGTATTCTTCTGAGCGTCCGTAGATAACAAAGCATTTCATCCACCTCTTGCGGAGGTGGATGAAAGCAAAAAGCCGACAGGGATTTTATCCTTGTCGGCTTTTTTGTAAATATAGTATGCAATCGAAGGAGGCATTCGTTGTCAGAGATAAGACGGAAGGCATTCATCAAAGAGAATGCTGCCTGCAAAGTCAGCCGGATAATGATGTAGAAAAAGGCCATCCTCAGAGAAGATGGCCTTTTGTTTTTATTTGGGGTGGCTAGAGGGATTTGAACCCTCGTATGTACGAGTCACAGTCGTATGTGTTAACCGCTTCACCATAGCCACCATATTGAACCGTTCTTATAACCCGATTTCCGGATTAAGTCAACAAATTTCAATACAACACCAGCAATTTACCGTTGTTCTAGAGCAACGCTGCCTTCAGATCCTGCAAGAGGCTATCAATGCTGAGACCATGGGCACGTGCCCCCTGCTCCAGACTTTCGTTTTGAGCACCCATGCAACCGATGCAACCCAGGTTATGCTTCTGAAGCACCTTGACCGATTCGGGAAAGGTGCGCATCAATTCAAAGAACGTCATATCTTTTGTTATTTCAGCCATAGCAAACCCCTTATCGTAAAATGTCTGACAATTCTACTCGTATTTAATATCAATAATCTCATATTCCTTGGTACCGGAAGGGACGATTACCCGCACCGAATCATCAAGCTTGTGACCAATGAGAGCCTTACCGACCGGCGAGGTGCAGGAAATCTTGCTCAGCTTGATATCAGCCTCATCCTCACCAACAATCTTATAGGTAACCTCTTCTTCGGACGCGATGTCATACACCGTCACGGTGCAGCCGAATACGACTTTATCCGGCTTCAGTCCGGAAAGATCAACGACATGGGCGCGAGCCAGTTTGCCATTGATCTCCTGGATGCGACCTTCAATGAATCCCTGACGATTCTTGGCTGCATCATACTCGGCATTTTCGGAAAGATCACCATGGTCACGGGCTTCGGCGATATCCTGGATAACCTTGGGACGCTCCTCACGAATCAGGCGCTTCAATTCTTCCTGTAACGACTCATAACTCTCTTTTGTCAACGGTATTGAATGGGACATCGAGGTATCAACTCCTGTATTGGTTATTATAAATAGTCCTGAATAGGTGTGACACCCAGTTCCTGATTTATCAGTAGCACGATGCTGTCGGCGACCGCCTTTGCACCGGCTACGGTTGTGTAATAGGCAAGGCCATGCATCAAGGCTTCACGACGGATTGAGAAGGAATCGGCCACAGCCTGGGGGCCGTGGGTTGTGTTCATTACCAGCTGAATCTCGCCGTTTTTGATCGCATCCACGATGTGAGGACGCCCCTCAAGCACCTTGTTTACCCGACGTACCGGAATTCCCTTGTCTTCGAGGAATTGTGCGGTACCACCGGTAGCAACGATACCAAACCCAGCTTTATACAGTTTTTCCGCTGCGCTGACAACATGTTTCTTGTCGGCGTCACGAACACTGATAAAAACATTGCCGGCAAGTGGCAGCTTGACGTTGGCACCAAGTTGGGACTTGGCAAACGCTTCTGCAAAAGTTTTCCCAATCCCCATGACCTCTCCGGTAGATTTCATCTCAGGTCCCAGCAGGGTATCCACACCGGGGAACTTCACAAAGGGAAAGACCGCTTCCTTGACAGAAATGTGTACCGGTATGATGTCGAACGTTACCCCCAGCTCCTTGAGGGTCTTGCCCGCCATGACACGGGCGGCAATCTTGGCAAGGGGGCGGCCGGTGGCCTTGGAGACAAAGGGAGACGTGCGGGAGGCACGGGGGTTAACCTCAAGAATATAGACCACACTCCCCTTCACCGCATACTGAACATTCATGAGACCCTTAACTCCCAGCTCAAGAGCCATTGCCACCGTTTGACGGCGTATTTCAGCAATGATTTCAGGTCCTATCGAATAGGGAGGAAGGCTGCATGCCGAGTCTCCCGAATGGATGCCGGCCTCTTCGATGTGCTCCATGATACCACCAATGATGACCTCAGTGCCATCACAGAGGGCATCAACATCAATTTCAATGGCTTCATCGAGGAAACTGTCCAGAAGTATGGGGTGCTCCGGTGATACCAGCACGGCGGTTGTCATATACCGCTGGAGGTTTTCCCGATCATAGACGATTTCCATGGCACGTCCTCCCAGTACATAGGAAGGTCGTACCACCACCGGATAACCGATCCGCTCCACAACTTTTTCTGCTTCTTCAAAGGTGCGGGCAGTGCCGTTTTCCGGTTGCAGCAGTTTGAGCTTATGGAGCATCTCCTGGAAACGCTCCCGGTCTTCGGCACGGTCAATGGCATCAGGCGAGGTGCCGATAATGGGCACTCCGGCCTTTTCCAGTGCCACTGCAAGCTTGAGGGGGGTCTGACCGCCAAATTGTACGATAACGCCCACCGGTTTTTCCACCGCGACAATTTCCAGTACATCTTCCAGGGTGAGCGGTTCAAAATAGAGGCGATCAGAGGTGTCATAGTCGGTGGAAACGGTTTCCGGGTTACAGTTGACCATGATAGTCTCAAAGCCATCTTCTGCAAGTGCAAAGGCACCATGGACGCAGCAGTAGTCGAATTCAATCCCCTGCCCGATGCGATTCGGTCCCCCGCCGAGAATCATGATTTTCTGACAATCCGTCGGAGCTGCTTCGCACTCTTCCTCATAGGTCGAGTACATGTAGGGGGTATAGGCGACAAATTCGGCAGCACAGGTGTCAACCCGTTTGTAGACCGGTCGTACCTTCAGGGACCAGCGAAGTTCCCGCAGAGCATCTTCTGAGATGCTCCACAGTTTGGAGAGAAACTTGTCAGAAAAGCCGTACTGTTTGGCATCGCGCAGAATGTCAGCGGTAACATCGGCAAAAGGGAGTGACTTCAGGTCATCCTCTTTTTCGATAATCTGACGGATGTTATGGAGGAACCATGGATCGATTGCCGTATGCCGGTGAATTTCATCAACGGTCATACCACTGCGCATAGCGTCACCCACATACCAGAGCCGGTCGGCATTGGGCACCCGTAACTTTTCCAATAAAAGCTGCTGTTCCTTACCGGTCAGAGCTCGGCGTGTCTCGCTCCCCAGCTCAAAGAGTTTGGAATCAAAGCCGCTGACGCCGATTTCCAGCGAGCGGAGAGCCTTCTGGAACGACTCCTTGAAGGTACGACCAATCGACATAACCTCACCGACCGACTTCATCTGGGTGGTTAAGGTTGCGTCCGCAGCGGGGAACTTTTCAAAGGTAAAGCGGGGGATCTTCGTCACCACATAGTCGATACTCGGCTCAAAGCAGGCCGGGGTTTCGCGGGTAATATCGTTGGTAACCTCGTCCAGGGTATAGCCGACTGCCAGCTTGGCGGCGATTTTAGCAATCGGGAAGCCGGTTGCCTTGGAAGCCAGTGCCGACGATCGGGAAACGCGGGGGTTCATCTCAATGACCACTAGACGGCCATCACGGGGATTAATACCGAACTGAATGTTGGAGCCCCCCGTATCGACGCCTATTTCTCGAATAATCTTCAGAGAGGCATCCCGCAAAATCTGATATTCCTTGTCAGTCAGCGTCTGTGCCGGTGCGATGGTGATGGAATCACCGGTATGAACCCCCATGGGATCAAAGTTTTCGATGGAGCAGATAATGACAACATTATCCGCCGTATCCCGCATGACCTCAAGCTCGTACTCTTTCCAGCCGATAACCGACTCTTCCACAAGTATCTCATCGGTCGGTGAGGCATCAATCCCCCCCATGGCCATCCGCTCATACTCTTCGAGGTTATAGGCGATACCGCCACCGCTCCCCCCCAGGGTGAATGAGGGACGGATGATGGCGGGGAAGCCGATACTTTTCACAACCTCCATCGCTTCCTGATGGTTATGGGCAAGACCGGAGCGGGGAACCGCCAGACCGATTTTTTCCATGGCCGCCTTGAACAGGGTACGGTCTTCAGCTTTTTTGATGGCCGGAAGCTTGGCACCAATTAATTCAACACCAAACTTTTCCAGAATGCCCATTTCGGCTACCGCAACAGCTGTATTGAGAGCCGTCTGCCCCCCCAGGGTCGGCAACAGGGCGTCGGGGCGCTCTTTTTCGATTATCTTTGCGAGAATTTCCGGAGTAACCGGCTCGATGTAGGTGCGGTCGGCAAAATCCGGATCGGTCATGATGGTTGCCGGATTACTGTTGAGCAGCACAACCTCGTACCCTTCTTCTTTCAACGACTTACAGGCTTGAGTTCCCGAATAGTCAAATTCGCACGCCTGGCCAATAACGATGGGACCGGCACCGATGATAAGGATCTTTTTGATATCAGTTCTTTTCGGCATGTACGTAATACTCCTTGTATATGTTAGCGAAATATAAAAAACACCGCTCCGGCCAGACAGAATCCGGCCCAAAGATAATTCCAACTGAGTGTTGACCCCATGTAAAACACGGCAAAGGGCACAAACACCGACAGGGTAATAACTTCCTGCATGATTTTTAGCTGGGCAAGATTAAACCTGCCGTAGCCGATACGGTTTGCCGGTACCTGAATGAGATATTCAAAAAAAGCAATCCCCCAGGAAAGTGCCACCGCAATCAACCAGTGGCGGGTCCGGAGGTTTTTCAGATGGGCGTACCAGGCAAAAGTCATAAAAATATTGGAAAGCACCAGCAGAAAAACGGTTTTCATACGGCACCACGCTCTTCATCAAGTTCCTGAACCCAGCCATTTTCCAACCCTGCATGCTCCAGTGCCGCCACCGCTTCATCGTACTCTTCATGGGTAAGGGAACGATTCAGATCGGGAATCCCGACCGCCCGATGGGCAGGAAAATACTGGCTCATCAGGGCGATGTGCGTCTCTTCACCCAGGTTATCGGCTATCCAGGCAAGTGTGGCAGCCGCCCCCCCCTTACCTTCCGGCAGTACCAGATGACGGACGATCACCCCTTTGACAGCGATGCCCTCTTCATCTGTCTGCAGATGCCCCACCTGTCGATACATCTCACAGACTGCCGCTCTGTTAATGGCTCTATAACCGGTCACACCAGAAACCGCCAACGCCTGAGCATCATCGGCATACTTCATATCCGGCAGATAGAGAGCTACAATACCCTCTAAAAGCATGAGTGCGTCGGTTTTTTCATAGCCACTGCTGTTCCAGACTATGGGCAGTGAAAAGCCGAGTGGAATGGCCACCCAAAGAGCCGCCAGAAGTTGCGGCAGAAAATGGGTCGGCGTCACAAAATTAATATTGTGAGCGCGTCGTTTCTGAAGCTTAAGCATGCGGGCAGCCAGTTCCCTGGTGGTTATCTCTTCACCATTTCCCAATTGACTAATGGGGAAATTTTGACAGAAAGAACATTGCAAAGAACAGCCGGTCAGAAAGATGGTTCCCGAGCCATGAACTCCTGAAATGGGAGGTTCCTCCCCCTTGTGAAGGTTAGCCGAAGCGATTTTTGGCCGATAACCGGCACCACAGAAACCCCGTTCCCCCTTCAGCCGATTGACATGGCAGTCGTGGGGACAGAGATCGCAGGAAGTGAGCCGCCGATACGCTTCCTGTACCCGCTTTCGCAGTTCACCTGATTGATAAAGATCTGTGTAATTCATACGCGTACCGTCAACCTCTTACAGCCCCTTCTGCTGCTCCATCAGGGCCACGAACCGCTCGAACAGATAGTTGGAATCGTGGGGTCCGGGAGATGCTTCCGGGTGGTGCTGTACCGAGAAAATCGGCAGTGTACTGTGACGAATCCCCTCTACCGTCAGATCGTTGAGATTTTTATGCCCTAAACAGGCGGATGAGCCAAGGGAGTCAAGGTCTACGGCAAAGCCATGGTTTTGCGAGGTAATCTCAACTTTACGCGTCTGCATATCCATAACCGGCAGATTTGAGCCATGGTTGCCAAATGGGAGTTTGACGGTGGAGCCCCCGAGGGCAAGGCCAAGCAACTGATGCCCCAGGCAGATACCGAAGATCGGTTTTTTACCGATAAATTTACGAATTTCAGCCTGTACCGCCACCAACGGTTCCGGATCGCCGGGGCCGTTACTGAGGAAAATACCGTCAGGATTCATGGCAAGTACCTGGTCTGCAGGGAAATTGGACGGTACAACGGTTACATCACACCCGGACTGCACCAGGCAGCGGAGAATATTATATTTGATACCGAAATCGTAGGCCACCACCTTATATTTCAGGGTGGTTGGATCAATCTGGGGATAGCCGTCAGCCAGATCCCAAGTGCCTTCAGACCAGTGGTACGGTTTCTCGCAACTGACACCGGAGGCGAGATCAAGACCGGCCATAGAAGGAACAGCCGCCGCCTTTGCCACCAGACTGACCGGATCCAGATCGGTGGTGGAAATAATGCCGTTCTGGGCACCCTTATCCCGCAAATGGCGGGTCAGGGCACGGGTATCAATGCCCTGAATGCCAACTACCCCATTTTCCTGCAGATAGGAGGCGAGACTCATGGTGGCTCGCCAGTTTGAGTGGCAA
The DNA here is from genome assembly GCA_903876875.1 of uncultured Geobacteraceae bacterium. Classification (GTDB taxonomy): domain Bacteria; phylum Desulfobacterota; class Desulfuromonadia; order Geobacterales; family Pseudopelobacteraceae; genus JACRCG01. The sequence goes on along the minus strand of CAIRBT010000172.1, from coordinate 18,758 downwards.
TCAAGATATTCTTTCACAATAAAGCCGGAGAGGAACAGGCCGCGACTCTCTATATCCTCCGGATTAATACCGGTGTTGCCGATCTGGGGATAGGTCATGGTTACCATCTGTCCCCGGTAGGACGGGTCGGTGAGTACCTCCTGATAACCGGACATCGCCGTATTAAAAACTACTTCACCGGTCGCCTCTCCCGGCGCTCCAAATGATTTTCCTTCAAAGATGCGCCCGTCTGCGAGCGCAAGAATTGCTTTCATAACATGGGACTCCTCAAGTTCTGAATTATCGGGTAAATACCGGAATACCGTTTACAACGGTGGCGGTCGCCCCGCCGATCATCTGCTGACCGAGCCAGGGGGAATTCTTTGATTTACTAGCCAGTTTTTCTGCCTCAACCCGCCACGCCAGATCGGGATCAATAACGGTGATATCAGCGATGGCACCAACCTGCAAGGTACCTCGACCAAGATCAAGTAATTTCGAAGGGTTACATGACATCTTTTCAACTAGTTCATTAAGATTAATAATGCCGTCCCGCACCAGTTGCAGCGATAGGGGAAGTGATGTTTCCAGACCGATAATGCCGTTCATGGCACAATTAAATTCAATATCTTTCTCATCAATATGATGGGGCGCATGATCGGTGGCAATGGCATCAATGGTTCCGTCACGTAAGCCTTCTTTAATGGCGGCCACGTCGGCAGCCTCACGAAGTGGCGGATTCATTTTGGCATTGGTATTGTAGCCGCGCACCGCGTCATCGGTGATGGTAAAGTAGTGAGGTGCGGTTTCACAGGTTACCTTAACGCCCCTTGCCTTGGCTTCACGAATAATGCGTACCGCCCCTTTAGTCGAAACGTGGGCGATATGGATTGAGGAGCCGGTGTACTCAGCCAGCATGGTTTCACGGGCCGTGGCAATATCTTCGGCAATGCGGGGGATACCTTTCAAGCCGAGTTCGGTGGAGGTATACCCCTCATTCATAACCCCTTCGCCGACCAGCTCAAGCTCTTCAGCGTGGGAAATAACCATGATGCCGATTCCGGCCGCATACTGCATGGCACGCATCATCATTTCACTGTTATGAACCGGTTTACCATCGTCGGAGACGGCCACACACCCCGCTTCCTTCAATTCACCCATTTCAGACATCCGCTCACCGGACAGCCCGTAGGTGATGCAACCAACCGGAAACACGTTGCAGAAACCCTCGGTTTTTGCCTTGTTGATGATGTAACTGGCAACGGTCTTATTGTCAATGACCGGCTTGGTGTTGGGCATGCAGCAGAGGGAGGTAAAACCACCGGCAACCGCTGCTTTGGTGCCGCTGACGATATCTTCCTTATACTCCAGTCCCGGGTCACGGAGATGGACGTGCATATCAATCAGCCCCGGCACCACATAGTTACCGGTAGCGTCAATGACGGTGCAGTCGGCAGCAGCAATCAGATTGGCGGCAATCTCCTTCACCAGACCGTTTTCAACCAGAACATCATACAGACCGTCAAGTTTCTGGGATGGGTCAATAACCCGCCCGTTTTTAATCAAAAGACTCATACATTCACCCCATGTGTGTAGTGTAATTTTAGATGGTTCCCGGCGCCAACTCGTCGCCGCAGACGTGATAGATCATGGCCATTCTCACCGCAACACCGTTTTCCACCTGTTTCAAGACCCAGGATTGATTGCCGTCAACCATACTGGAAGACATCTCCACACCACGGTTGATTGGGCCGGGATGCATGACCATGGCATTCGGTTTTGCCAGCTTGATATTGTTTGGATTAAGACCGAAATAACGTGAATATTCACGGGCGTTGGGCATGAGGGTTTTCCCCTGCCGCTCCTGCTGAATGCGGAGCATCATCACCACGTCGGCATCCTCTAACGCCTCGTTCATGGATGAGCAGACCGTGACGTTACCAAGTTTCTCCGCTTCAGGGGGAATCATGGTTGGTGGACCGGCCAGAAACACCGATGAACCAAGCTTGGTCAGCCCCTGAATATTGGAGCGAGCAACCCGGCTATGGGTAATATCTCCTACAATGGCGACCTTGAGACCATCGAGACGACCATAGCGATCCTTCATGGTCAACATATCCAGCAGCCCCTGGGAGGGGTGTTCGTGGGCACCGTCTCCGGCATTAATGATCGAACAGTTGACTTTACCGGCCAGAAAATAATGGGCACCGGACACCGCGTGGCGCATGACGATAATGTCCGGTTTCATCGCCAGCAGATTCAGAGCGGTGTCGGATAGGGTCTCCCCCTTGGTGGCAGAACTGCTGGACGAAGCAATATTAACGGTATCGGCGGAAAGCCGCTTACCGGCAATTTCAAAGGAGGTGCGGGTACGGGTTGACGATTCATAAAACAAATTAATGATCGTTTTGCCCCGTAAGGTCGGCACCTTTTTAATCTCTCTGCTGTTGATCTCCCGCATACTTTCAGCGGTGGAGAGCAGCAGTTCGATATCCTCTTTCGACAAGTCCCGCAACGCAATAATGTGTTTGTGCTTGAACTCGGCCATGACCGTTTATCCCCCCTATTTTTGGAGTACTACTTCAATCGGCTGCTGTGAGCCGTTAAAAATCACCTGAACATTCTCTTTTTGGCTGGTTGGCACATTGCGCCCGACAAAATCGGCACGAATGGGCAGTTCCCGATGTCCCCGATCAATAAGCACCGCCAGTTGAATTGACTGGGGGCGACCAAAATCCATCAAAGCATCCATGGCGGCCCTGATAGTCCGACCGGTGTACAGCACATCGTCAACCAGAATCACTTTCTTTGCTTCAAGGGAGAAGGGTATCTCGGTCTTACCCACCGGATGATGGGGCAACAGACCGGAGCAGTCGTCACGGTAGAGGGTAATATCAACGGCACCCACCGGAACCGCCCCCCCCTCGATAAGGGAAATATGCTCGGCAATGCCGTCGGCCAGATAAGCACCACCAGATCTGATGCCGATCAGTACGATATCGGCAACTCCCTTATTCCGCTCCAGTATTTCATGGGCGATACGGGTCAGGGCCCTTTTAATACCGTCTCCATCCATCAGAACAGTCTGTTCAGCCGTCATAAAACCCCCCTCTTGGGACAAAAAAAAGAGCCTTAACGCATAAGCGCAAGACTCTTCTCAGTATGTTTGTCTGTTGAACGTCATGATGCACCCTTGCTAGTCTCTCGGACTAGATTAAAAGGATTAAAGTGAACATACTCTACCATTCTCTGTCTCAACTGGCAAGCAGGATTTTTAATTGTAAATAAAATAGTGACACGCTGACAGAGTTATCTGTCATACTTTTTTTGTATTCATTAAAAATACTCTTTGTGCGATAATAAAAAGTGATAGCACATTAACAAGGGGTGATTGTATGACATTCGGACATCGTTTTGATCTGGTTCATCTGCCGCTCCCCCTGCTGCTTGCCAGTTGGACGATACTCATTTTCGTCTTTTGTGGCTGGAATATTAATAAGGACTATAATAGCGAATATGGCAGTGCGGTTTCCATCGCACTCAATAATTACGAAAAGGATATCCTGTATCGACACTGGGTGACAACCATTGGCGATCTCTATATGGTAACACCCGATCTTAATGAAGATAAGAAAACAGGTCGCCCTGCCGCTCGAAGCAGAGTTGCCTCACCACAACAGCATCTTACCCGGCTCACGGCCTCATACATGACCCGTCAGATTCAGGAAATGGGTACTGCCTCACATGGGGTAAAAGGTCATTTAACAAGTCTTAAGCCGCTGCGTACCCAGAATACACCCGATCTTTGGGAACAGCGGGCGCTCCTCTATTTTGAAAAAGGGCTCTCGGAATATTCATCACTTGAAACGATGGATGGTGTGTCATACCTCCGCTTTATGCGTCCACTTAAAACCGAAAAGACCTGTCTTGAATGTCACGCACACCAGGGATACAGGGTAGGTGACATTCGAGGGGGGTTAAGTATTTCGGTTCCCTGGGCACCCCACAAAGTACGAATAAAAGAGAACATCATCATGGAATTAACCGGCCATGGCTGTGTCTGGTTATTGGGCATTCTTGCCATGATATCCTATCGACGGAGTCTGGGTGATTGTCTTACCTTTCAGAATAACCTGGTAGAAACACTCCGTGAGAGAGAAGCCGTTCTGGAGGATACCTCATCCGGCCTGATTGTCAGTAATAAACGAGCCAAACAACTTTTACAGGAATTGGCAACTATAGTCCATACGGCACCGATTGGCATTCTGAAGCTGGTTAATCGAACCGTGATAATGGCCAATGCGGGTTTTTGCGAGATGACCGGCTATACTCCTGAAGAGGTTACCGGACAGAATACCAGCCTTTTCTACGAATCATGGGAAGAGTATGAAAATATTTATCACGCTGTCTATCGTTCAGAACATGGAAGTGAGGTAATCACGTCCTGTGAAACCATCTGCCGGAGAAAAGATGGTTCCCTCTTCAATGCTAAGCTCTCAGTTAAACAAATTGATATCCACGATCCTTCGGTTGGTTTTATTGCTACCTTTGAAGACATAACTGAAAACAAGCAACTCATAGATGAACTTCGCTCAGCCAAGGATCATGCAGAAACATCCGCCAGAGCCAAGAGTAATTTTCTGGCAACCATGAGCCATGAAATCAGAACTCCCATGAACGGTGTAATCGGTATGTCCGGCATATTGCTGGAAACCACTCTATCGGCTGAGCAACGTGATTATGCTGAAATAATCTGTCGAAGCGGAGAATCTCTCCTGGGCTTGATTAATGATATTCTGGATTTTTCAAAGAATGAATCCGCCCAACTCACAATGGAAGAACTCGATTTTAATCTGGCAATCACGTTGCATGACACCATCAGGATGCTTGAATATCGTGCTGTTGAGACCGGCCTTGACCTTTCCAGTCGAATTGAAACCAATGTGCCAATACACTTGAAAGGTGATCCCGGAAGAATTCGTCAAATTCTCATTAATTTAATCAATAACGCCCTGAAGTTTACCCACCAGGGTGCCGTTGATGTTACGGTTTCCCTGGTTTCGGAAATTGATGACGTGGCAACAGTAAAATTTTCCGTCCACGACAGCGGCATTGGTATTCCGCAATCACGGTTAGGGGCTATTTTTGAGCCGTTCACCCAGGTTGATGGCTCCACCTCACGAAAGTATGGTGGTACGGGACTCGGCCTGGCTATCTGTAAACAACTGGCAGAATTGATGGGGGGGGAGATTGGTGTCGTCAGTATTGAAGGGAGTGGTTCAACATTTTGGTTTACCGGGTGTTTCGAAACACAAGTTCATGAACCGACGAAAGAACTGACCGAAAAAAGTAACCGTCCCGTTGAGTGTATAGCAGATTTGAGCGTACATATTCTTTTGGCAGAGGACAATCCGATTAACCAGAAAGTTGCTCTCCGGATGTTACATTCTCTTGGCTACACGGTTGACGTAGCATTAAACGGTAGAGATGCGGTGGAAGCACTTACAAAGTTTAATTATGATCTGGTGCTGATGGATTGCATGATGCCGGACGTAGATGGCTATGAGGCAACGGCTCTCATTCGTGATCCCAATACTGCTGTTTTGAATCACAATGTACCAATAATCGCCATGACAGCCAATGCATTAGCCGAAGATCGGGATAGCTGTCTAAAGGCTGGCATGGATGATTACCTGGCGAAGCCGGTCAAAAAAGAGGTTCTTGCAGCAACTCTGGAAAAATGGCTCCAGAATGCCCACGTACTTCGTAAAAAGAGTATTGATATTGGTGAAGAGGAGGTTAACCGACTAAAAAAGCTGGTTGTTCTCTATATTGAAGATGATGATGAAACAAGGGAGCAATACAGTCGGTACTTGACACATATGGTGGGCAGGTTAATCACCGCCAAGGATGGAGCGGAAGGCTTGGCCACCTATTATGAACACCATCCTGATATTGTCATCACTGACATCTCTATGCCGGTGATGGATGGTTATACAATGCTGAGGAATGTGCGTACCACCGATAAATATATTCCGGCAATCGTCCTTTCAGCTTTTGAAAAACCTCATGATTGCAAACAGTTTCATGAACTAGGCATTTTAAAGTATGAGGTTAAGCCAGTTACGGTAGATCAACTCAACGAAGCACTGAAGGAGTGCGTCAGATCACTGGATCGGTAACCGGATATTCAACTACATCGACATATAGACGGTAAAATAGAGTTGATTTTCACCCCCCTTACTGAAGCCATGTGCCACACCAAGTGCCGGAGTGAGCTTCAGCCAGTAACCCATTGTGACATCCATACGCAGCTCCCCTCCACCCCCCACCATGATACTATTCAGGGAAAAGGGAGACTGGTCATTCCACACTTCTCCGGCGTCCAGAAAAAGTGCAAGATGGATTTTTTCCAGAAATGCGGGTGACGTACCTGATCCAAGCATTGGATAGGAAAGTGGTGCCCTGAATTCCAAGGTTCCGGTCGTTATAGAGGTACCGGTATATGAACGGGAAGGAACACCTCGCAGAGAATAGGGATTAAGTTCCGATGGGATGCCACCCAATTGAAACCACTGCTGGGCATAGGTTGAATTTTTATCGGTAAAAGCACCGGCAAGATGTAGGTAGACCACGTTATGACGGGGCGATTCGGTAGGAATACGGAAGTATTCATCGTAATCGGCAGCATAGGTGGAAAAATCCAAATCACCACCTAAGGCGCGGGAATATCGCCGATACAGCAGCGATACCTGGCGCCCCTCCTCGGGACTTATGGAAGAGGGGTAGCGGAGAACACTCTTGTATGCGATGCCGGCATACAGATTGTCCTCTCGCCCTTGAAAAACCGAATACCCGGAAAACCGACCAGTACTTCTCTCGGCGTCATCGAGAGCTGTCGCGTTACGCAGCTGATAACCGGTTGAGACACGGTACCCCGATTCAAAAAAGTGAACCGGCCAGACAGCACCAACGGTTACCCCCTGATTCAATTCATAATAAGTACCATTTTGCAGGAGATTGCTATACATAAGGGGCACTGAATGGGCCTTGAGTAACAGCGTTGGATAAAAGCTGTCATTACGATAATCCAGGTTGAAATAGCCACGGTTCCTGCCGGTGCTGTAATCAGTTTCAAGCAGATATCTATTGTAGCCAAGAACATCGGCACCGGCGGTGTATAAGCCAACCACAGCACCGTTGGAACCATCACTGGATAATGTGGGGAGCCAAAAATGGGGAAGCAGTGATTTATACGGACTATAGGGGGTGGAAATCCCCCCCTTGAGAGACGCTTCACCATGCTTGGTTACCGGTTGGGGTGGAGGCATTATGCGTCCCCCCTGCAGCACGGAGGGAGCAGCAACAGTCAGCAGCTTACCCGGATCGAGGGACATCTCGGCAATAGAAAAACCGTGGGAACCATAACTGGCAAAAAGCAGGGACGTGCCGTCGGGCGACGGTTCCGGCTGTATGGCTCCACCGAGCAGATGACTTAACTGGCTACGCGTACCGGTTGCACAGTGGTAGGAAAACAGGTTAAGAACACCATTTTCATCGGAGATATAATAGAGAACGGAACCATCCCGTGACCAGACAGGAAAGGCTGCCATGTGAGGAGTACTGAAGAGGATCCGATCGTTGTTACCGGAAACATCGTAGAGGTGGATTGATGTTATGCCGCTGTTATCGGTAACCCCATAGGAAATAGTGGCGCCATCGGGAGACCAGCGAGGTGAAAATAGTCGTTGCATTGAAAAGCTGGTTATCATGTCCGGTGCCCCTACCGTGGCATCGTTAATATCCAGTAACGCCAGGTTTTGACTCCCCTTACCACTCACTACAGCGGCAAAACGTTTTCCATCTGGGGAAAGATCCAGATCACCGATGCGCTTTCCATGGGTGAGACGGGTTGTTTTTTGTGCTGTAAGTTCGTAACTAAATAAATCCTGATACCTGTCAAAACGATTTGTTACCCGTGGTTGACTGAAATATAGCCTGTCACCGGAGGGGGACCATGCCATACTACCATCGGAGAAACCCCGCCTGAATTCATACTTCTTATTACCGTCACGGTCAGTAATAACGCAGGTAGCATGGTCGTGTGGATCATTTCTCACATACGCAATCAGGGAACCGGTGGGTGAATATCTCGGATTTATGAGCAGTTCCCCCTCTTTTGCTACGGTTCGCAGGGGCGTAAAAGGAACCGCTGATAGTGTCGCAATACGTTGGGACTGCTGACGATATAATTCTGTGACCATGTCGCCATAGAGCTCCGGGTATCCCTTGCCGTTAAACAGTGCGGCTGGTGGAGCATGGAGTGCATAGGGGACGCGACCAGCATGTGTACTGCTCAGTTTATCCAGAGAATCAGAACCATAAGTGTCGGCAAGATACTGAAACAGTTTATAGCCAAAGAGGTAGCGCGTATTTCCCCCGGGCCAGTCAGGGTTATCGCCGTTAATGTGGGCGATGGTTGGTATGTTGTTTTCTGCAACCGCCATACGATAGACCATGTCATAGTAACTGCTTTTACCCCGCCCCATGCCGGTATGTTCGGTTTCCGACCAGGTGGCAATTCCCTCATGCCACCAGCGGGGCAGGAATGCATTAGGGGGGGCGGTCATCAAAAAAAGCAGCTCGGAAAAAATATCCGCACCGGGCAGTGGTTTACCAAACAGTGACCTCGTAACGCTCCAAAAGCCACGGGATTGATCCAGGATGACAATATGGCTGTATTCGTGGGTTATCACTGATTTCAACCAATCATCAAACTCACCGAGGGTCGAGGAAAAAGTCGGTGGGACAACGTTGATAATGATAAGATTAGAAGGGAGAGCAGAAGCATAGCCGTTCAAAAAGTCACTGTCATCCTTCAGCACGATGTCGGTCTTTTCTTGTGGATCCCATGAAAAACTTTTCAATAGTTTTACATGGGCCTCTTCGGCAATGCGTGAGGTTTTTCGAGCTACCTCCTCAAGACCCTGGTGATAATGAATTGAAAAATGTTTTGTTTCGATGGTAGAAAAGGAAAATGAAGTGTCAAACTGTGCCGCCGGGGCGGCAGATGCCAGCAGACAGCACGCAATCAGAGTTAGTAAGAATATTTTCATGGGTACTCTTTTCCTCCTACAATATGTGACCGGTTCCTTCGTTACACAACCCATCGTACAGAAATGACTTCTCCCTCGTGTTCAGTTGATCTGCAACGTTCGGAGAGACAGATACCGACCGCCCAGAAAATTTCATTGCCACACAGGAGTAGTGGGGTTTTTGCCCTGACCGCAGCAGGAACTTTTTTATCAATGAAAATATTCTTTATTTTTTTTGTCCCACTCATACCAAGTGGCTGCATACGATCACCCGGACGGAACAACCGCAGTACCCAGGGAAACGGAACCTGTGTGGCACTGACCACCACCGAATATCCGGTAGATACCGAGGTTGCCGTGGCCTCTCCACCTACCTCCAGTACGGTGCCGTCGGGCAGTAGGTGGCACCCCTTTTCCCTTATCACCACCTCATGATTTTCAGGCGGCACTTCATCGCTGCCATGGGTTAAAATAAGCCGGTCATACTCCCGAACGCACAGAACACCTGCGGGAAGCTTCAACCGGGTATTGGGAATAACAGTATCAATAATGTGCTCTAAACAAAACAAATGGGCGCGGGACAACCCTTGCAAGGAACCGGTCAGCTGTTTAAACTGATAACGGAAAACTCTCGATCTTCTGGCAGAGTCAAAGGAACGAAGCTGCTCTACGGAACAGATAATCTCCCCCCCCTCCCCTTTGTGACTGATTTCAGCACAAAGCTGTGCCGTCATATCTTCCAGTAACTGTTCATCACCTCGTAAGATGGCAGCAGTGTCGGCAAGCGTGGAACTGATAGCCGGGTTATACGTTCTCAGGCAGGGGAGCAATTCATGACGAATTCGATTCCGCAGAAATGCGGTATCACTGTTACTTGCATCTTCCCGCCACGCAAGACCATTATGCCGCAGATACTGTTCTATTTCACAGCGGGTAATATCTAGTAGTGGCCTTACATAGCCACGTCCATTACGGTATTCCATGCCGGATAAACCGGTCATTCCGGCCCCCCGGAGCATTCTCATAAGAAACGTTTCGGCCTGATCATCGGCATGGTGTGCCAGTACCACCGTTGCCCCGGCCTGTTTAGCACTCACTTCATCAAAAAAAGCTATGCGAGCCTGACGACCGGCATCCTCAAGAGTCAGCTTACGCTCGGCTGCCAGAGACGTTACATCACAACTGCGACAGACAAAAGGGAGACCATAGCGTGCTGCTTGAGTGCGGCAAAATTCCTCATCACCATCGGATTCGGTACCACGCAGGCAATGATTGAGATGGACGACCGTGATTGTAAGGCAATAATCTGGTAGTTTCAAGAGGATATCTAGCAGAGCTGATGAATCTGCACCACCGGAAAGAGCAAGAACTACCGTATCACCGGGTACAAAAAGTGCGTGACGCTGGATCGTGTCCTGAATACGGGATAGTAATGATGCGTGCGAGGAAATCATCCGCACAGGGATGTGGTGTTCCAAACCGGAGCGTATGGTGTGGCAGAGGAAACCACTTATTTTGAGCCAAATAGCAGATTCAGCACGCTACTGAACAGACTATAGAGCAGTGCGGCCAGAAATGCCGCACCGAAGCCGGCAACATGGAACCCGGGAACCAAAAATGCCGCAAAATAAAAGATCAGACCATTAATGACCAGCGCAAAAAGTCCCAGGGTCAGCAGGGTTACCGGCAGCGTTAACAGCACAATGACCGGACGCACAAATAGATTGAGCAATGCCAAAACAGCAGTGGCCATAAGAAGATTCTGAAGATGGTTGATCTGTATACCGGGAACTAATTTCATCACTAAAAACAGGGCACAGCAGTTCAGAGCCCATTTGAGCAGTAAACCTGTCATAACCACCTCTTCTTTCTGAAATAAATAACCATGGTCACCGTAATGGCAGCCATGACCACCCAGAGGATGAAATAGCCGTTGTGCCACTCAAGTTCAGGAAAATACTTAAAGTTCATCCCATAAACCCCAACGAGAAAAGTCAGTGGCATAAAGATCGTACCGATAACCGTGAGAAATTTCATAACCTCGTTGGTGCGGTTACTGATACTGGAGAGATAGAGATCAAGCATCCCGGAGAGCAGGTCACGATAGGTCTCAACGGTATCAATCACCTGGACGGTATGATCGTACACGTCACGGAAATAGAGGCGAGTTGACTCGGTGAGCAGATTACTGTCACCCCGTTCCAGAAAGGACACCGATTCTCGGAGGGGCCACACACTCTTTCTCAGATAGATCACCTCTTTCTTTAACGAAATAATCCGGTGGAGTGCCTTTTGATCGGGCAGCAGGGTCAGCTCTTCCTCCACATCAATGATCCGCTCCCCAACCTCCTCAAGCACGGAAAAATAGCCATCCACCACAGCATCAATCAGGGCATAGGCGAGATAATCCGCCGCCATCCCCCGAATTTTACCCTTACCACTCCGAATGCGGTTGCGCACCGGATCCAGAGCATCTCCGGCAATACCTTCTTGAAAGGTAAACACATAGCCGTTGCCAAGTAGCATACTCAGCTGTTCCGAACTGAAATCATCGGTTTCTGTCGATTTGAGCATGCGTAAGACGATAAAGAGGTAATCACCATAATCCTCAATTTTGGGACGTTGCACCGTATTGACGATATCTTCCAGAACCAGCGGATGAAAAGCATACCGATCACCCAGCGTGCGAATTAATTCAATGTCATGTACACCTTCAACATTTACCCAGACAACTGAACTTTCACAGGGGTTATCCAGATATTCTTCAACCGTAGCAAATTGCCGCTCCACCACCCCGCCGGGAGAATATCCCATAACGGAAATACTCACCTTGCGGTCACTGATTTCACCGGTATGAATCAGGGTGCCCGGGGGCAAACCGTTTTTGACGGAACGCTTTTGAACAATACGTCGCTGGAGATGGTTTGTCAGAGGTTTCTGTGCCATGAAAATACCTTTTATATTCCAAGTGTTTCGGCCATATGGAGCAGCTCTTGATTAAGTTTTTTCTGACCGCCGTTAACCACCATTTCCAGGAGCGTTGTTGTTAATGAATTGGCAGCCAGGCCGATCATTACCCCTTTGGTGCCGGACAAAAGCAGTTCAACGGATCTCATGCCAAAACGGCTACCGAGCAGACGGTCAAACACCGAGGGTGCGCCTCCCCGCTGATAGTGCCCCAGTACGGTGACGCGAGTTTCAAAGCCAATAGCGTTCCTGATACCGTCGGCAACTTCCTGGGCACGACCGGCACCCTCAGCCATGATTATCAGGGCATTGGTTCGCCCTTCATCGTAGCGTTGTCGCAGTTGGTGGCACATTTCACCAAGGTCAAGCTCTACTTCCGGGACAATAGCAAACTCAGCACCGGAGGCAATGGCCGAGGTGGAAGCCAGATAGCCAGAATTACGTCCCATTACCTCAACAATAAAGGCACGGTCATGGGAGCTGGCGGTATCTTTAATACAGTCAACGGCGTACATAATGTTGTTGAGAGCGGTATCAACCCCCAGTGCCATATCGGTATAGGCGATATCATTATCAATACTGGCCGGAATTCCGATCACCGGAAAGCCCATTTTGTCGAGAGCGCGCGCACCATTTAAAGAGCCATCTCCACCGATTACAATAAGTCCTTCAACCTTTTCTTTAAGAAGATTATCAAGAGCTTTTTTACGTCCCTCTTCAGTACGAAACTCTGCCGAACGTGCTGATTGCAGGAACGTCCCCCCCCGCTGCATGGTTCCTGAAACAGCCTGGGTGGTCAAAACGATAAAATCATTTTTCAGGAGCCCGGCATACCCTTTTCGATAACCAATCATCTCAATATCATGGGCTATTGCAGTACGCGCTGCTGCCCGAATGGTGGCATTCATACCCGAGCAGTCACCACCACTGGTCAGGATCGCAAGTCGTTTCATATGGTCATCTCCAATAATTATTTTTCAAACAGCTCTTTTAACACGTTACTGCGATAATCAAAAATCTTTTTCAACCGGGGGGCAACCAGAACCCTATTGATAAGCCGGGCAAAATAATCCTGGTGAAACAGATAATGTACCTGATCACCAACCTCGACCCCTCCCGCCACTTCGCGAAAGCGGTGCTGATGGTGCCAAAACCGATAGGGACCAAAGCGTTGCTCATCAACAAAGAACCGGGGGGCATCCACATGGGTAATCTCCGTGGTCCAGTTTACGGTGACCCCCATGAGCGGCCGCACCGTATAGGTGATAATCTGACCGGCATAGGTTGTCTCCACTGGTAAGGAGGTCACCCGGAATTTCATCTCCGGCGGCGTAATCTTTGCCAGATTGAGTGGGTTGGAAAAAAAATCCCACGCCTGTTCGAGAGTAATGGGGAGAACCTGACTACGTTCAAAGGAAAAGGGTATCATTGGGGTAGATCCTTTCGATTTTGCAACCACTCCATCCGTTCGACAATATGTTTTTCATAGCCATGACCCGCTGGTTGATAAAACTTTCGACCGGCCAGCCTGTCCGGCAAACATTCCTGCCCCGAATAGCCGTCGCTATAATCATGGGCGTATTGATACCCCTTATGGTAGCCAAGCTCTTTCATGAGTTTGGTTGGTGCATTACGAAGCGAGAGCGGCACCGGCAGTGCACCGCTCTTTCTGACCTCACCAAGGGCGGCATCAATGGCACTGTAGGAAGCGTTTGACTTTGGTGCAGTAGCAAGATAGGTCACCGCCTGCCCCATCACAATACGTCCCTCGGGCATGCCGATCACTTGAAATGCCTGTAATGCCGAAACGGCAATCTGGAGTGCCCGTGGATCGGCATTGCCGATATCCTCCGAGGCCAGAATAATCATTCGGCGGAGAATAAACAGCGGATCCTCTCCCGCCTCCAGCATCCGTGCCAACCAGTACAGGGCGGCATCGGGGGCACTGGCCCGCATCGACTTAATAAAAGCAGAGATAACATTGTAATGTTCCTCCCCCCCCTTGTCGTACAGAAGAGCTTTTCTCTGTAGTGCCTCCTGGGCCGTAGCAACAGTAATCTCCTGATCCTTGGCTAGACCGGCACATATTTCCAGGGTATTCAGTGCGGTACGGGCATCACCATCGGCCTGGGTGGCCAGAAAAGTAAGAGCCTCTGCCGTGGCTGTCACCGACAACTGCCCCAAACCCCGTTCACAATCGGCAAGGGCGAAGGAGAGCAAACCGGTCACATCGGTCGGTGATAATCGTTCAAGAGTTAACACGCGGCAGCGGGACAGTAGGGGGGCAATGACTTCAAAGGAAGGATTTTCTGTGGTGGCACCTATAATCGTGACAATACCTTTTTCAATATACGGAAGAAAGGCATCTTGCTGGGACTTGTTAAAACGGTGAATTTCATCGATAAACAGGATCGTTCGCACACCACGTGCCCCCTGCCGTTCCGCTTCACGAAAGGTCTCCCGGATCTCCTTTACGCCGGCAAGAATTGCGGAAAAGAAAATGAAGTGAGCCTTTGTTTCCGCAGCAATGATATGGGCAAGGGTGGTTTTTCCGCACCCGGGAGGTCCCCAGAGAATCAGGGAGGCTAAGGTATCTGACTCAATCATGTGACGGAGAATCCGACCGGCACCTATCAAATGTTCTTGCCCGGTAAATTCGCTTATGGAGCGGGGGCGCATCCGTTCGGCAAGTGGTGCATGGGGAGAACAACCGGATGGAGGGGTTTCACCCGGACAGCTATCCCAAAGATCAGGCGTATTCATAACAGAAGAAACTCCTTAGAAAAAAATCAACGCAAGTCACGTCTGCTATGACGACTGACACTCTCCGGTTTAATATCCCAAATTTCCCGAGCATACTCTGCAATGGTTCTATCACTGGAAAATTTCCCCATAGAGGCGGCATTGATAATGGATTTGCGAGCCCACGCCAGTTGATGACGGTACAAAACATCAACATTCTCTTGAGATACCATATATGATGCATAGTCAGCAAGCAGGAGATACTGGTCGATACCGAGTAGTTCATCAATAATCGGTTTAAAAAGTTCTGGTTCATCGGGTGAAAAACTGCCGTTCCCGATCATATCAATCACCCGTTTCAATTCACCATTGTGACAGTAATAGTCGTAGGGATGATAGCCGGCAGACTTTAAGCCGGTAACCTGATCCGCAGTGAGGCCAAAAATAAAAATATTTTCATAGCCCACCTCTTCCATGATTTCAATATTTGCCCCGTCAAGGGTACCTATGGTTAAGGCACCATTTAAAGAATATTTCATATTGCCGGTGCCCGATGCTTCGGTGCCTGCCGTAGAAATCTGTTCGGAAAGATCTGCAGCGGGGAAAATCATCTCGGCCAACCACACATTGTAATTGGCAAGAAAAAGTACTTTCAAACGATCATTCACTTCCGGATCATTGTTGATAACGTCCGCAACAGAATTGATCAACTTTATAATCAACTTGGCCATGAAATAGGAAGGTGCCGCCTTGCCGCTAAAAATAACCGTACGGGGTACAAAATCACCATCGGGGTCATCCTTCAGGCGCATATAGCGGGTTATCACATGGAGCACATTCAGAAGCTGTCGTTTATACTCGTGGATGCGTTTGGTATGACAATCAAACATCGAATCGGGAGATATCTGTATCCCCATTTTCTTGAACACGTAATCGGCAAGAACCCGTTTATTGGCACGTTTTACTTCAAGCCACTGCTGCTGAAAGTCCTTGTCATCGGCCAGTGGTAGTAACTTTTTTAATTGGTTAAGGTCTGTTACCCATTCATCACCAATTTTTGAAGAAATGAGATCGGCCAACCAGGGGTTTGCATGTTTTAACCAGCGTCGCTGGGTAATACCGTTAGTTTTATTATTAAAACGCTCGGGCCACAAATCATAAAAATCATGAAACAGTTCATTTTTTAGAATTTCAGAATGTAATGCGGAAACCCCATTGACTGAATGACTGCCAACAATGGCCAAATACGCCATACGGACACTTCTTTCTCCATCCTCACAAATAAGAGACATGCGCCGTAACCGAGCGGCATCACCGGGGAATCGAGCCGTGACCGCTTCGATGAGCACATCATTAATCCGGTAAATAATCTGAAGGTGACGGGGTAACAGTGTCTCTAACATTCTCACCGACCATTTTTCCAAAGCCTCCGGAAGTACGGTATGATTTGTATAGGCAAAGGTATTGGTCGCAATGTGCCAGGCATCATCCCATCCCATAAACTTATCATCCAGAAGAATCCTCAGTAGCTCCGGAATCGCCAGGGTTGGATGGGTATCATTAAGCTGAATTGCAACTTTCTCCGGCAGCAGCATCAGATTCTTATGTGACTTGTTAAAACGGTAGAAAATATCCTGAACCGTAGCAGAGGAGAGGAAATATTCCTGACGTAAACGGAGTTCTTTCCCCTCTGCCACATGATCAGCCGGATAAAGAACCTTGGAGATATTCTCCGTACGCATTTTTGATTCTACCGCCCCCACATAGTTGCCCTGATTAAAGGAACCAAGTTCAAAACTGCGGGTGGACTTGGCACTCCAGAGGCGTAGTGTATTGACCGTACTATTACCATAGCCGGGAATCGGCACATCATTGGCCAGTGCCATGACATCGGTAGTATCTACCCAGGCAAAACGCGTGTGTCCCTCCTCATCACGATAGTCCGAAACACGGCCATTAAACTTAATTTTATGAAGATGTTCCTGGCGTCCAAACTCCCAGGGATTGCCATAGCGAAGCCAGTTGTCCGGTGCCTCATACTGATTACCATCGATGATTTTCTGGTAAAACATGCCAAACTCGTAGCGGATACCATACCCATAGGCCGGTAGCCCCATGGTTGCCATGGAATCGAGAAAACAGGCGGCTAAACGTCCCAACCCCCCATTACCCAAACCCGCATCCCACTCCTGCTCCAGCAATTCAACGACATCGATACCCATTTCTTTTAATGCGGTCTGCCACTCCTCCATAATGCCCAGGTTCATGAGACTATTACCAAGAGTACGCCCCATGAGAAATTCCATGGATATATAATAGACCCGTTTGGCGTCATTCACGTAATAGGACTGCTGGGTATCAAGCCAGCGATCCACCAGCACATCACGCACGGCATAGGCCAGTGCCTGATATAAATCACCCTTGGTGGCGGTAAATTTATCTTTGACAAGGGTATACTGAAGATGGCGGAGAAATGAGCGTTGCAATTCAACAGGAGTCGGCTTTTCATTTACGGCTGCGAGCGGTTCTGTTGATTTCATGGTATCACATCCTTTGGAACAGAGGGTTTCCGAATGGAAACGGCTTGGCAGTGGAACTATATAATTATCCCAAGGTTAATGCAAGGATGAGCATTTCAATTTCGAATAAACTCTGCTATATTATAAAAATGTCTGAAAAACTTATCTGTAATAACAAAAAAGCCTACCACGATTACTTCATCGAAGAGAAATTTGAAGCCGGTCTGGTACTACAGGGGACAGAGGTCAAGTCACTCCGGGCGGGAAAGGCAAACCTTAACGACTCGTTTATGCTGGTGCGTGACGGTGAGGCCTATCTTCATAACCTGAACATATCACACTATGAATTTGGTAACCGCCAGAATCACCAACCGGATCGTAACCGCAAGCTGTTGCTACACCGTCGTGAGATTGACCGTCTCTACGGCAGGATTCGTGAAAAAGGACTTTCGGTCATTCCGCTCAGACTTTATTTTAAAAATGGCTTGGTAAAGGTCGAAATCGGGTTGGCTAAAGGAAAAAAACTCTACGACAAGCGGGAAGATATGAAAGAGAAGGACAGTAAACGGGAAATGTCACAGGCATTAAAAGCACGCAACAGGGAGTAGTTTTTATCAATAACTCTCCCGTAACTTACCAAAGCACCACACACTCCCCTCTTAACGCTTCGTTTGCAACTTAAGTTTTTCGAGTGCTGTCCTGATTTTTAGCTCAAGAAACCCGCTGTTGAGCCCTTTTTCGATAATTTCAAGCTCTGACTTGTTAATCATTATGTGAACACGGGAGTTTTTTGAAGATATCTCCAACCGGTAATCGACACACGCAACGCTCGGTCCCCCGACAATAACAACACCTATAATCTCGATAGCCAACTGCTCGGCAATCTGTGAAACATACACACGAATCATCGGGCTAAGTTCGGTGGCTAAAAAGAGCTGATTATGTTCAGCCTGTTCGGTAATAACTGCTCGCCGAATACGGTGAATAAGGTATTCACCAAGGTGCCCCTCATGAACTCCCTCAAGTTCTTCTGGATAGATATCCACCGAAACGGTGCTGCTACCAACCGAAATAGTTATACAGTGACTATCAGTTTCAGCGACATAATTCACCGCAGCCTGTGACATTTTCAATCCGGATACTTTATCAAAATCATAGAAGTAGACATTCATTCAGTTGACCACCTTTCGTTACAGAGGACTAATCTTATATACTACTTTGAGCCATAAGAACAATTACTTTTTGTAAAATAATGCCTTCAAATGTATATCGTATACGTTTTATGGTATTGCACAGTAGGTAGTTTGGGAGTATGATAGAAAATTACAGTAGAAATACACTAGGGGGTGTAAAGGTTTCGACGGGGAATTGAAAATCTGGGGAGCACCGGGTCGGGGCAGGTGGCCGACCTTAATAAACCTGCACGGCATTAATTGCCGACAATTATAACACTCCT
>CAIRBT010000171.1 GCA_903876875.1 uncultured Geobacteraceae bacterium | reverse complement strand
GTCTCGCCCTTCGGCAGCGCCTCCCAGTCGGCGAATTTTATGGGGCTGAGCTGGAGATGGAGGTCGATGCGGTCCATAATGGGCCCGGAGACCTTGGCGCGGTACTTGTGTACCTGCAGCGGCGTGCACGAGCACTCGCGTACGTCGTGCCCGAGGTAGCCGCAGGGGCAGGGATTCATGGCCGCCACCAGCATAACGCGGGAGGGGTAGGTGAGGGAGACCAGGGAGCGGGAAATGGTGACCCGGCCATCCTCAAGCGGTTGTCGCAGCACCTCCAGGACGTTTTTTTTGAATTCCGGCAGTTCGTCGAGAAACAGCACGCCGTTGTGAGCCAGAGAAACTTCCCCCGGTTTCGGTGTCGTGCCACCGCCGATCAGGCCAACATCGGAAATAGTATGGTGGGGGGCACGGAAGGGGCGTATGGCCAAGAGAGCCCGCTCCTTTTCCAACATGCCACTGACGCTGAATACTTTCGTTGTTTCGATGGCTTCATCAAAGGACATCTGGGGGAGAATGGTCGGAATCCGGCGGGCGATCATGGTCTTTCCTGACCCCGGAGGGCCGATCATCAGGAGGTTGTGGCCGCCGCTGGCGGCTACTTCCAGGGCCCGCTTGGCATGCTCCTGCCCCTTGACCTCGCTGAAATCCTCTCCATAGTCGCTGCTGCTGGTGAAGAGAGCCTGCAGGTCAACCCGGCATGGTTCGATCTGCTCCCTGCCGCTGAGAAATTCGACAACTTGGGAGAGGGAGGTGGCACCGATGACGTCGATGTCTGAAACCACGGCCGCTTCCCGGGCATTTTCTGCCGGCAGGATCAGGCCGGTAAGCCCGGCTCGTTTGGCAGCCACCGCCATGGAAAGTGCCCCCCGGATCGGTTTTAATCCCCCATCCAGGGAGAGCTCACCCAGCAGGATGTAAGTGTGAAGTCGTGAACCGGTAAGGACGCCGGTTGCAGCAAGAATACCGATGGAGATCGGCAGGTCGTAGGCGGTTCCCTCTTTTTTGATGTCGGCGGGGGCCAGATTGGCGGTAATGCGGCGCACCGGAAAGTCATAACCGGAGTTTTTCAGCGCCGCCTTGACCCGCTCCTTGCTCTCTTTGACCGCACCATCGGGGAGCCCCACGGTGGCAAAAGCGGGCAGTCCGGGGGCAAGATCAACTTCAACATCGACGACAATGGCATCAATTCCGATCAAGGCACTGCTGAACACCTTTGCAAGCATAAGCCCCCCGTATGTGCAACGAAAATTTACCCCTTGAGCATGATAAAGCCCATCTGGCGGCCAGATTCATCCCGGTCACGCCGGTAGGAAAAAAACTGCTCGCTGTGACAGCAGACACAGTGGTCCGACAGCTCTATGGAGGAGCCGGGGAGACCGGCGAGTTGTAATAATTCATGGTTGGCGGCAGCCAGATCCAGTTGCCATTTGCCCGAACCTTTGTTTTCCGTGCAGGCATCCCAGGTAATGCCCCCCTGGACAAAGGCTTTTCTCACCGGTTCATCGACCTCGTAGCAGCATTTCTGAATGCAGGGGCCGATGGCGGCAAAGATGCGGGCTGGATTGCAGCCGAATTCTGACTGCATACCGGCGACTGTTTTGGCCGCCAGGCCGGCGGCGGTGCCTTTCCAGCCGGCATGGACCACAGCGATGACAGCACGCTCCGGGTCGCAGAGGACAATGGGGGCGCAGTCGGCCACACAGATACCGATCATCACCCGGGGTTGATTGGTGATGACCGCATCCCCCTCAACGGAGAGGAAATGGCTGTAATCTTCATTCAGCTCGTTAATGACCAAAATGTCGCTGCCATGGATCTGGCGCGGTGTCACCAGAGCCTCCTGCTCGATGCCAAAAGCCCGTGCCAGGAGACTTCGGTTCCCCTCCACCGTGGCCTGCTGATCCTGGGTGTTCATCCCCAGGTTGAGGGAGTTGTAGGGGGGGCGTGACACCCCTTCATGGCGGGTGGTGAAACCCTGAACGGAACAGACTGCTCCGGGAAATTCTACGTCAATATACTGAATACGGCCGACACGTTGTAACTGCATGGTGCTTCCTCCGAAAATGCCCCGGTAACTTTGATGTTGTGTTCTTACTCGTATTGACCGAAAATGGTTGCTGATGGTGGTCAGTATTTCGCTTTTCGCTGTTTCAAGATATAAAGTGCCACCAGCACTGCGCTGAACAGCACGACCCCGATCAGGGCGTGGTGGGAGTATTTCATAATGAGCTGCTGGTTTTCGCCGATGGCGTGGCCGATCAGGGTGAGAATGGTACACCAGATACCGGCACCGAGCAGGGTGTAGAGGGAGAATTTAACATGATTCATGCCGGCCACCCCGGCCGGGATTGAGATCAGGTGGCGGATTACCGGAAGTAGTCGTCCGATAAAGGTCGATATTTCACCATGTTTTAAGAAAAAATGCTCGACCCGTTCAAATTTATCCGGTGGTATCAGGACATACGTGCCATATTTCATGATGAGTGGCCGTCCCAGATAACGGGAGACGAAATAGTTGACGTAGGCGCCGATCAGGCTGCCGATGGTTCCGCAGAGGATTACGGCCACCAGGTTCATTTTTCCCTGGAAAGCCAGAAAACCGGCCGGTGGCATGACCAGTTCGCTTGGTACCGGAATGATGGAGCTTTCCATTGCCATGAGCAGCAGAATGCCCGGATATCCCATGGCACCGATGGTGCTTAACAGCCACTGAACAAGAGTGTGAACCACGTATAACTCCTTCTGAGAAATGAACGTGTTCCACTTATACACAAACTAAACCGTCGGGGCAACTGTTGTGAACGATCAAAACCGGTTGTCGGGTGGCTTCCCGACCTGATTTTGGAGCAGATTATGGGGAAAGAGAGAGTCTATTCATGAGAGTATTGCTTGGAATCGTCGTCGCAGGCAGCTGTCTGTTACTTACCGCCTGTGCCGGTAAAAGCGGTATGGTTGAAGAGTTTGGCCGGAGTACCAAGGCCTATAACCGGATGCTCCGCTGGCAGGAAATTGAGAGTGCCGGTATGACCTATCTCACGGCGGAGCGCCGGGAAACTTTTTTGGCCCAGGCGGCCATTCTCAAAAAACAGGGGTTGTCGATCACCGATTTTCGTATTATTTTTTCCCGTTGTCTGCCGGAAAAGCGGAAGGGGGATGTGGTGGCTGAGTTTGACTATATCCTCATGCCGTCGAACACGTTGAAAACCATCTCCTATCACCAGGAGTGGAGCTATCAGGAAAAGGGGGGGAGCTGGCAGCTGGATACCATGCTTCCCCCTTTTGAGTAGGGGGCGCGATGTCACCCCTTGCGGAGCAGATTGAACAGTTTCTCGGCTATCTCCGGACCGAGCGCAACGTATCACCCCATACCCTGGCAGCCTACGGGAGCGATCTTGCCCAGGTGCTGGCTTTCTCCCTGCGTGAAAAAGGGGATGGGGTGCGGACGGAACAGCTGGATCATCTGTTTTTAAGACGGTATCTGGCTGGACTGTCAAAAACCACGAAAAAAAGTTCTCTTGGTCGCAAGCTTGCGGCAATCCGTTCTTTTTTTCGCTACCTGCTGCGCCGTGGTCTGGTGTCGGCCAATCCTGCCGAATTGATTGCTACTCCGAAAAAGGAACAGCGGTTGCCATTCCATTTGGATATTGATCAGGCCACCACCCTGATGGAGGCACCGGATGACGGGGAAAAATATGTGCTGCGGGATCGGGCCATTCTGGAACTCCTCTACTCAAGCGGACTTCGTGTGTCCGAGTTGACCTCCCTCAATGGCAACGAGCTTGACCTGCATGGCGGGATGGTGCGGGTTACCGGTAAAGGGGGGAAGGAGCGCATCGTGCCGGTGGGGAGCCGTGCCCTGGCCGCCTTGCAGGAGTACCTTGACGAACGGGGGGGGCAGGTGAGCGGGGCACTGTTTCTTAATACCCGTGGCGAACGGATCAACCGCCGCAGCGTGGCACGCATTGTTGACGCCCATGTGCTCCGGCTTGCTGCTTTCAAGCGGATTTCACCCCACACACTCAGGCATACCTTTGCCACCCATATGCTGGAGGGGGGAGCGGATCTGCGGGCCATTCAGGAGCTGTTGGGCCATGCTTCCCTGTCTACCACCCAGAAATATACCCATGTCAGTATAGACCGGTTGATGGAAGTGTACGACAAAGCCCACCCTAAGGCCCATGGAGCGGGATGACAAAGTATATTATAATTAATTTATTGTTGACAGCTAATGTTGCATAGTATAGCTAATAGATAATTCGGCGGAGATGAGCCGGATGTGGTGGAAACCACGGGGGAATGTGATGACAGGTCGGTTGGCTCTCTGTTTTGAAGTTGTGGCACTATGTGTGTATGTAATCGGCGGCATTAGTACCTTTGGTGGTGTGGCACTGATTTTCTTCATGAATAACCGGGATCTCTGGGGGTGGGGCACTGCCCGTCCCCTCGGCTATCTGTTTCTGTGTGTGGGGCTCTGTCTTTCGGTGCTGGGAGTCCTTTTTATGCGGCTTATTAGAAATCGTAGTGGACAACAGTGAAAGAAGTGTGTTGTCCTTTATTGGTACAGTCAGCCGGTTGACGGCGTCACGGTGGCGCCAATGAGCCGGGTAATGTGCTAAATTACCCCTGTAATTCAGGTAAATAGAGTATTTCTATATTTTTGGCACGCTTCTGGCTTGTTGTGGGTACAAAGTAAATGTTTAAATGTGAAGTGTACTCTTATGGTACATGCCAGCTGGGTGTGCCGTGTCTGTAATCATAAAGGAGGAAGCATGGCTTGGATGTCCGTTGTGGTGAAGTGCCCATGAGCAGACGGGTACTTGTGGTTGATGATACCGAATTAAATCGGAAGCTGGCGGTGGCAATTCTCAAGCGGGAAGGGTGGTATGCCGAGGATGTGGCGAGTGGTGAAGAGGCACTTGTCAGTCTGTCTGGTGACCATGGCTACGATGTGGTACTGCTGGATATCAGGATGCCGGGTATGAGCGGGGAGGAGGTCTGTGCGATCCTCCGTGCCGATACCCATACGGCGACGCTTCCGGTGATTGCCTATACGGCCCATGCCCTTGAGGATGAGGTTGATGGCTTCATTGAGCGGGGGTTTAATGCGGTGCTCATTAAACCCATTAGCCTGGTTACCTTGATGGATATCCTCAACAAGACTCTGGGAATATCGGCGTAAGGTCTGGTTTACAAAAGATGCTTGGAGTCTTCCTTGAAGAGATCATACTCACAGAGAAGTAGTTTCATTTTTCTGGGGAGCGGCTCGAAGTTGTCCTCCTTGGCCGCCAGGCCAAGGGCTTTGCTGATTTGATGCATCCGTTCCGCTCCGATGTTACAGGTGATGCCGCTTAACGAGTGGATAAGCCGGGCAATGGTTGCGGTGTCCTGTTCTTCGATCGCACGTTCGAGTTCGGGAAAGGTCTGATCCACCTCCTCAATAAACAGGCTGATATATTCGGCCAACTGCTCCCTCACGCTCCCAAAACGCGCCTGCAAGCTGTCAAGATTGAAAACGAGCGGAGCAGCTTCGCCGCTGTTATCGGTCAGTGGTTGCTCGGCTGGTGTCCCGGTCTCCTCCCGGGTTGTCTTGAACAGTCGGTACTCTTCGCGTAATAACGCCACGTCATCGAGAAGTTTTTCAGTACGCCCCGCCAGTGCATCATCCTCAAGGGAACGGGCCGCTGCAGACACCCGGTCAAGGGAGACGTTTCCCGATACCCCTTTTATGGCGTGGGCATGATCCGCCACCGCCGTATAATCGGCGGCAGCGATGGCCTGTTCCAGATCAGGCAGATGGTAATCCACCGCTTCAATACAGAGTTCGAGCATGGCCGGGATAAGATCTTCCTGATTGCCGAGACGTTCCACCAGAGTCTTCCGGTTAAAAATGTGTAAGGTTTCATCGGGGGGGGGAGTGGCAGTTGCTTCAGACTGTCCGGCAACTGCCGGGAGGAGGATGATCTCCGGGATGCTCCCCTTCTCCACCAGTCGTTCGATGACGGCTACGATATCATCGGGGCGAAATGGTTTGCTGATATAATCGTCCATACCGGCCTGTCGGCATTTGTCACGGTCTTCCTTCATGGCATAGGCGGTCATGGCAACGATGGGGATGTGATTTTCGGTGTCGATTTCCCGGCTTCTGATGGCGCGGGTGGTCTGGAAACCATCCATGACCGGCATCTGCACATCCATAAATATCAGATCGAAGCCACCGATGTCATTCCAGGCCGTAATCGCCTCTTCGCCATTGCCCGCAAGGGTGACCCCATGGCCAAAACGGGTGAGAATTGTTTTGATAAGTACCTGATTAACCTTGATATCCTCAACTACCAGTATGGAGAGAGCCGTTTTATTTTCATGACGTACCGGTGGTGAATGGGGGGAGGCTGCTTTTTGAGGCAGATCCACGCCGGAGGAAATACGGCAGAGCAGTTCACGCAGTTCGGTATAAATAGGTGGTTTGTTCAGGTAGCCGTCAATGGCCAGCTTCTGACCCCGTGCGGAATCCACCTTCATTCCGGCAGGTGGCAGGAGGATACAGTGCAGGTGGTCGTACGCCGGTTGCTGACGAATTTGTTCGATTAATTGCCACCCGTCATGCTCCGGCATTACCGCGTCTATTAATGCAAAGTTAAAGCGTGTTGCCGTTGTGCGGGCAGTCTCCAGTATGGTGCGTGCCTGGTCGGCACTTTCTGCGGTGACGACAGTAATGCCCCACCGCGTAAGATAGGTGGTGAGGAGATGGCGATTTATTTCCATGTCATCGACCACCAGGGCGCGGCAGCCTTCCAGTGTCTGGACAGGATGGGGGGCGTGGACAGGTGTACGGTTAACTCCGAAGCGGGCGGTGAAGGTGAAGACGCTGCCAATATTTATGGTGCTTGTGACAGCGATGGTGCCTCCCATCATCTCCACAAGATTCTTTGAAATGGCAAGCCCCAGGCCGGTGCCGCCAAAGGTCTTGGCCGTTGACAGATCCCCCTGCTCAAAGGGATCAAAAATCTTGGCAATATTGTCCGGATGTATGCCGACGCCCTGGTCAGTAATGGTAAACGCAAGGAGACAGTCGTTGTCACTCTCTTCTACCAGATGGATACCGACAATCACATTCCCCTTGGAGGTGAATTTGATGGCGTTGCCGACCAGATTGATAAGTACCTGTCTGAGCCGGCCGGCGTCTCCAATCAGTGCGTTTGGCACCCCCGGTTGCGGATCCAGGAGGACTTCGATGTCTTTTTCCACTCCCCGTACCGCAATCCCCTGCAGGATCCTGCCAATGGTAGTGCGAAGGCGAAAGGGAGCCATTTCCAGGTCGTATTTGCCCGCCTCAATTTTTGAAAAATCAAGGATGTCATTGATAATGGTCAGCAGATTATCGGCAGAAAGTTTTACCAGATCCAGATACATTTTCTGCTCGTTGTCAATGGAGGTGGCAAGGCACAAATCGGTCATGCCGATGATGCCGTTCATGGGGGTGCGGATCTCATGGCTCATGTTGGCCAGAAACATACTTTTACCCTGGTTGGCGGCTTCGGCAGCGGCTATGGAGGCACGCATATCGCGGAGATACCGCCGGATGCCGCTGACGAGGAAGATCAGTGCGGCACCTGCGATGAAGGTGAGCAGGGTAAGCTGGGTTCTGACGTTTTGAAGCTGGGCAATCTCCGGTACTTTTGCGTAGGTATGTACGGTATAGCCGTTGTCCGAGCGGGGACCTTTCGACATCATATGGGGCATGTCGCTGCCGGGCAGAGTGATGGAGCGGTAGGAGGGGTACTGCTCTCCGAAAGTCCCCACGGTGAGCAGGGGAAACTCATGGCGTAAGTATTGGCTGTCCAGTGTTGCGGGGGGTTTTTGATACACCGGAGCCCCGGGGAGAGCATGGTATTCCAGTTTGTTATTATTGGAGAGTATGATGACCCCCGATAAATCGGTTACAAAACAATCGAACCGCTTGAACCACTGGGTGAGTTTGTCCACGGCAATTTTGACGACAGCTACGCCGACGATTTTTTTGTGGTCATAGAGCGGTGCCGAAAAGTAGAGACCCGGAATGCCGGTTTTTCGGCCGACGGCGTACTGCTTGCCGTTGAGGCCGGACATGGCCGCGCCAAAATATTCCCGATCCGCATAATTGGTGCCGAGAAAAGATTCGGCTTGTGCGGAGTTGCTACAGCCGACGCAGTTGCCACTGGTATTGATGACCCAGATGACATCCACATCCAGCTCTTTTTTTCGTACTTCAAGGTGCTGGTTCAATTCCCGCACAGAGGGTTGTGATGCTAGGTGGGTGCGCCGCTCTTCGGCGGTCTCCAGCCGGGACAGCAGGGGATGGTTAATGGCACGGAAGGGGGTTATAACATCAATATCCGCCGCAACTGTCGTCGGCATGATGTGCAGAAATGCAATCGTATGGTCAAAATGATAGGTGACAGCGGCCGTTGCCTCTTCAAGTTCTTTGGCGTGTGACTGAAGAGCCGCATCGAGGCGCTTATTAACGAAGGTGCCGACCAGGTAGTAGCAACAGACCAGCCAAAGCAGGAGCAGTACACCGTGGAGCAGGAGAGACTTCCGACCAAAGAGCGGTACGTGGCTTGTACGGCTGCTGCCTGCTGTGCCTTTATGTGATAAATTTCCCACGTATCTAATCGCCTTTGCGCTTGGTAATTTATGTTCTTAAGCACTCACCAACAATATCCACCAGGAGCGGAAGATCCGGTTTGGTGAGAACCCGGTTGATGGCAAGATTCTCCCATTTTTTAATGTTTTCCTCGGACGCCAGGGAGCTGAAGACAAACACCGGCAGAGTGGCCAGAAGCGGTTTCTCCCTGATAAGTTTCACCAGATGGAGGCCATCCATAATCGGCATTTCCACATCGGAGATAATGGCGTCGATATCAAAACGTTCCTGAGTCAGTGTGTTACTGATGATATTCCATGCTTCAGCACCGTTAATGGCCTCAATCACCGTATAACCGGCACTGCGCAGTGTTGCACAGATCTGGTTTCGTATGAAGCTTGAATCATCGGCCACCAGGAGCTTTTTGCCGCTGCCGGAGAACGTAACCCCACCGTCGGTAGAGCAGGTGGCCGGTGCTTCGATAACGCCGGTGCCATACAGTGTGGCAATGATCCCTTCGAAGTCCAGGATCAGAATGATACGGTCTTCCATCTTAACGACGCCGGTAATATAGGAACCGCTGGAGATTGCCGGTGGCGATTCTATCTGCCCCCAGGAGAGGCGATAAATTCGGGAAACCGAATTAACCAGCACGCCGACCACAACTCGGTTGAATTCAAGAACGACTACTTTATCCGCTTCCTTATCCTGATTCAAGCCCAGAATGACCGCCAGATTAATAACCGGGATGACAGTGGTCCGCAGCGTCATCATGCCGGCAATGGAATCCGGCGCATGTACCACGGAACGGAGCAGCGGTTTTCGGATTATTTCCCGTACTTTTGCGACGTTAACGCCAAAATACTTGGCTGTTGCCCCGTCGTCAACGCAGAACTCAACTATTTCCAGTTCGTTGGTGCCGCTTTCCAGTAAAATCTCTTTTTTATCCATGGTCTGCTGCATGAAAATGTCCCCTATTTTCCCGTAGTATAGCCGAAGCGGATTGCTCCCCACTGTTTGCCATTGATAAGGAGAGGGCGTGACATATCGTTCATCACCTCGCCCGTATCCCGCATATATGTCTGAAGCAGAAAATCAGCTTCGTTTTTTGCCGCCCGAATGCCGGTTTTATCGTTGAAGATACGCTTGGAGCGGTCACTACGTTTGTTGTGGGACGGGCAATAACCATTTTGATCAACGCAGATAACAAAAACGAGTTTGTTGTCCTTTTGCAGGGTGTTTTCCTGTAAGGGGGAAATGATCCGGTCGAACAGTTGGTCGAAGGGGGAGGTGTATTTTTGTGGCATGGTGTTCGCTATGGGGGTGTACGTCGTGCTGAAGAGAGCCTCCATGGTGATCTGTCCCCCCTGGAGAGCCGTAGCCACGGCCGCGACTACCTGCCCGTGCAGTTCGTTTGCAAGGTCTTTTACCGTGTCATGGAAATTACCAACCTTGAATTTACCGACGGTGTTGTAAATCTGTTCGGCGGTTTTTGACAGCTCTTCAAAGGTGACGATCGACTTGTCCATCTGTACCTGGATATCGCCGGTTGACTCGGAAATCTGATGGATTTTGTTCGAAATATCTGAAGTCGTTGCACTCTGTTCTTCGGTTGCGATGGCGATGGAGTTGATCATATCGGCCGATTCCGAAGCAAGACCCAAAATACTGACGATTTGGTTAATGGCACGGGACGAATTTTCCACCCCGTGGGCAACCCGCATTTTTTCCTCTTCAATTGACTGCATCGCCTCTTTGATATCTTTCTGGATAGCTTTAATAATGGACGAAATCTGCTGGGTGGAGGCGGAGGTCTTGCCGGAGAGATTTTTCACCTCATCGGCAACGACCGCAAAGCCGCGTCCCGCTTCTCCGGCCCGGGCCGCTTCGATGGCGGCGTTCAGGGCGAGTAGATTGGTCTGGTCGGCAACATCCTCTATCATGCCGATGATTTCACCGATCTGTCCCGATGAGTGTTCAAGTCGTCCCATGACCCCCAGGGTTCTTTCTACTCCACCCCGGATCTGGTCGATACTTTCCGAAGTCTCGCCCACCACATTCTGTCCCTCCTTGGCGGCATCATCAACCTGCTGGGACAGGGTCGAAGCCCGTGCCGTTGTGGCGGCAACGTCGTTCAGGGTTGCCGCCATCTCTTCCGAGGCAACAGCAACCGATTCCGACAATTCCTTGGATTCAAAGACTGAGGCGGCCAGGATTTCGATGCTGACCATGGTGCTGCATGAGGTAATTGCCACATGGCCGGCCTGGTCATAAATTTCAGTCATGATATTGTTGAGTCGCTTGATGAGGCTGTTGACGCCTCCCGCAAGAATACCAATTTCGTCACTTGTTTTTACCGGAATCTGGATGGTGAGGTCGCCAGCCCCCTCTGACAGGGCAAGGATGCTCTTTGATATTTCGATGATATTCTTGATAATGGTTATCCGGAAGAAGAGAAACATGCCGCCGACGATCAATATAAAACAGGTACCCCCCAGAATGGTCAGGGTGAGGACAAGCTTTTTGGAGCTGGCGTAGCCATCTTCAAGGGAGGTGGTAAGGACGGTGGCACCGATAAAGCCCTCTTCCGGGTGACACCCCTTGCAGCGGGCCTCATTTTTCATCGGTATGACACTGGTGATGGTGTGGATGCCGCCAAGCTGGCGTTTGACATGAGTTGGTTTGCCGGTTTTAAAGCTCTCAAGCACCAGCGGTTCCACGGTTCCCCCCGCTGCCAGGGTGCCGGTTTTATTGTAGATGCCCAGGTCAATGACGGTTTTATCATCTTTGAGTCGTTTCACGTACCGGTTAACGGCCTCCTGGTTGCCGATCATCATGAACTCTTCCACCGATTTCTGTATGGAAACCCCGATCTCCCCCGATGCAGCGGTCTTCAGGCTCATGGTTGAATCGATGCTGAGCCAGAGTGCGGTGCAGCCAAGGATGGTGAAACCGACAAAGAGCGTGATACTGATAATACAGAAAACCTTGGTGGCTAATTTCAGACGCATGTCAACTCCTTCGCGCATACATTATGCAATACTAATAAATATTGCTATACGTGTTACTAAACATTAATTTCAACATATATATGCAAAAAATACCAGAGTTTTTTAGTGACCATGAGGAATAGATTGCCGGGGAGATGGCTTGTAAGTCACGGTGGTGACAATTTTTGTCACCGGTGGTGACAAAAAGTACTACTATTTTTGTGGATTAGTTTTTGTGAATGAGATATAGTTCTAATTATCCAGGCAGTTAACTATTTTTTTGGATATGGCACGGTAGTTGCTTTATTTGTAGGTGTCATATTTTGACGTTCGTGCCATAAGCTGGTGAGAGCACATACTTGAAAGGAGAAAAACTATGTTAAAAAGAGTGAGTAGCAAAAAAGGTTTCACCCTGATTGAGTTGCTGATCGTCGTGGCGATTATCGGTATTCTTGCGGCGGTAGCCATCCCGCAGTTCTCGGCGTATCGTGCCCGTGGCTACAACACGGCAGCCCTCTCGGATCTTAAGAACATTAAGACCGCCGTTGAGGGGTATTTCACTGATAATGGTTACTATCCCAACTAAATTTGTTGTCTAAGAAAGGTGGTCTTTATATGAAAAAAATTATTTTAATTTCAGCTTCACTGCTGTTGGTTGCAACCTCTGTATTTGCCTCAAGTAATACTGTCACCGGAGGTAGCGGTGCTCTCGGTAGCGGCACTTCAACGATGACCGCTACAACGTCAAATGGCGTGACTATTACTTACAACGGGACTGCGAACAGTTATACTCTTGGTGCCGCTCACGTTAATGGGACGTACACGTATGCATCCTCATCAGGGGATACCAAAGTGTTTAAAGCGAGTGGGTCCAGCGTGGCTATCCCGGCTGCCCCCTCTGGTACTGCAACTGCAACGTGGCCTGCAACGTGGTCGTCAATGTAGCCAGCACGGTACGGTGTTGAATTTCAGTGGTGCGGGAGGCAGGGTGTCCCGCACCAGCTCTTTCTGCGTTACGTATCATATGTTCCCATTCTGTTGACGACAGCCACAGCTCCCCCCGCCAATTTTCTTAACGTTTATTTCTCCTCAGGCCGGTAGATTCCTGATAATCAATGTAGTGTGTTTCTGGAGCAGCCATGAAAGATATTAAGCAGTTCTTCTCAAACAACGACCTGTTTGCCCGTCATACCGGCATCGAGCTGGATGATGTGGGGGAAGGGTGGGCAAAAGTGTCCATGAAGATTGAAGCGCATCACTACAACGGGGCAAAAACGGTTCATGGGGGAGCCATCTTCACCCTGGCCGATTTTGCCTTTGCGGTGGCCTCCAATTCTCACGGAACCCTGGCCATGGGCATTTCTACCAGTGTCAATTTTGTCAAGGCGGCGGTGAAGGGTACCCTGTATGCCGAGGCAAAGGAGCAGTCCTTGGGTGGCCGCCTTGCCTCCTACGGCGTGACGGTCACCGACGATGCCGGGGATGTGGTGGCCCTGTTCCAGGGGATGGTCTACCGGAAGAAGGATGTTATCCTGAATCTCCCCATATAACTAAAGCGAGGGGGGGCTAAGAGCGAATCCCTTGGGGGTTCCCGGCTCTCGCGTTTCCGCTACAGCATCCGGGCATGACCCTCTATGACGGACGATCCGCTCTGACGGCTTCACCGTGGGGAAAGTTTGCACACTACCGCTCGCAGATTGATTAAAGCACCATTCCGACCGTCGCAGCACAGATTCCTGAGCCGCCCACATAACTTCTGTATGAGATGGATGATGCCGATGTGTTGTTGCTTCTGTATCTACAGTAAAAAAGCTACGATTCAAAAAACCCTGCTGCTAAGTCTTTTTAAAGGCTTAGCAGCAGGGTTTTGATTTGGTAAGGCCGAAGCCAACTATCCTCGTTCACGGTAAACCTCTCGCCTGTTGCCGATCCGAAGAACAAAGACAAGCACCTGGCCGTCCTCGATGCTGGCAATAATGCGATAATCCCCCACCCTATATTTCCAAAACTCTCCCAAACGCGACCCCCGAAGGGCCTCGCCACTACTGCACGGATCATCCAGGGGCGCAAGCCGATCATGCAAGAACTTCAGGATTCGTCGAGCAATCTGCTGGTCCAACTGGCTAAGGTTTTTCAGGGCCTGCGGAGATAACGCAATTTTCCAGGCCATATTGTCTCATAACCTCTTCAAGTGGAATGGCTTTAACACGACCGGCCCTAATTCCCTCCAACTCACGTTCGGCAAGATAAAGGTCTTCCAGATCGTCCAGGTGCTCAAGAATAGCTTCACGAGCGTAATAGCTTTTTGTCCGACCTGTTGTTAGTGCAAGGTTCCCCAAGCGAGCTTCAATATCTGCTGGTAGTCTAACTGCAAGC
>CAIRBT010000170.1 GCA_903876875.1 uncultured Geobacteraceae bacterium | reverse complement strand
GTGACAAAAAGCGATTTCCTGTTTTCGGGGGTTACCATTCTGGGCAATCAAGTAACAGGCATAACGGGTAAGCATAATGTCTTCAACTTCACGTTGGCTACCAGACCCCAAGTCAACCATTTTGTTGACGTCAACAAAATGGTCAGAGATGGCATGGTCAGAGATTTCACAGGCTGTTTTGGCCTTTGATATGACGGAGGCAAAGTTGCGCCATTCCGAGTAGCCAAGAAGGTGTTGCAAATCGCGGGCAAGCCAGAACTCAACGCCACCTTCAGTCAGTTGGGCGTGTGCTTCAAAAGAGTCCGTAAGTGAATGAATAATATCCGTTTTCATGAATAATCCTCATAGTGAACAACATATTTTTATTCCGTCGTACAGTTTTCGATGCGACCTTTATGCAGGTTGTTGTATAAACGCAGTATGAAAAAGCAACCACTCAGCCAAACTAACATCTATCTACGCGACCCAGTAGAGCGGAAGCAAGCTCTGCTACGCTCCGTAATTTCTTCATCAGCCGTTGAAGGGATCAAGCTGACAGCCGAAGAACTGGAAGCACTTCAAAAGAAATCAGCCGCCAAAACGTAGCATTCCTTTCACTCTTCACTCTTCCGACTTCACAATCCCCTCAATCATTTTATTGAATTCAGCTTCAACTCTGGCTTCAAAGTCAGATTCGATCTGATACACTTCGGTAAACTCGGCAAAAGCCCACCGGCCATAGCTCTTCAGATTGTTTACACCCCCGGCACCCAGTAAACATCCATGGTGCTTTTTTTCTCCTTAGCGTTCTCAAGACGATAGCCTTTAATCTCAACGATCAAGTTCAACAGATCATCTTCACCGTTGCCATCATCAACCTTCACAATAAAATCAGGAATGTACTTGCGCGTTTCAGAGCCGTAGCGGTATGGCACTCCCAGCCCAAGATTATGATTCTTGACGTATGCTATTACCTTTGGATGTGCTTCAGCCACCCGGCAAAATTCAGCCTCCCAGTCGCTATCCAGAATGACCCAGTTGACATGGCATCGGCGGGCATCGGTTTCCCAACGATCCTTCTTCGAGGTATTGAAACTTACATAGTTGGTTGTACCGGAAGGGTTATAAGCATCGAGCATCGCCTTGATAGGCCTTTCGCCTACAAGAGCACGAGCGACCTACACATAATATTTATTCACAGCTTCCTTCATTTCCTTGGAGATCTTATCTCGCAACCACTCAGGCTCCAGCACCTCAACATGAGAACCATGCTTGAGTATTTCCATCATGATTTCTGCTTCGTGCGACGCCGGAATGGTACGCACCAGAGAACCGTCATCCTGAACTATCTCTGTCTGTGCCTCATGCCACATTTCGCCCTTTATCCAGCGTGACCGTTCCGGGGTAAATCGCAATACAACATTGAAGCTCTTCCTGTTTTGGAAAATACCAAAGGTGTTCTGGAGAAACGGCTGCCACTCGTCTTTTTCACGGATTTGAAAAGCGGTTCCCTCGACATTGCAGAGCGTCATCCTGCCCAGAACAAAATCACGCCAATCACCACGTAGGTGGCAAAACGCGTTCAAATGCCAGTTGCCCATGTAGTTGACCATATGGTGAGGCTCTACTGTGCGCATGGTACAGTTGCTTGCAGCAGGAGAGTAATAACAGAAGGTAAGTTGCTTACCTTGAATCAGTGCAGAGGTTACTATCTTGAAAGTCAGCGGGTCAGTTGGGCTAATGTTCTTCCAGCGGAAAGAAAAAGCATCTTCAGGCCGTGCCCTCCCAGGCAGGTTGGCAGACAGCAAAGAACCAAGTCGGGCAGAAACACTTCCCAATTCGTCAGCCAAAAATCCTGCTGAAGCTTCAGTAATCAGTTTTCGGGATATAAGGAGTGCCAGAAGCTCTTCTTCAGATATTCGGATAACAGGCAGCTGAAAGGTCGGATCTGTGTAAAAATAGCCCTTGTGGGATTTGTCATATTCAAGAGGCGCAAGAAGACGATCACGGAAATGATCTATCGACCGCTGAGCAGTTTTTGGAGCGATCTCAAAATGTTCTCCGAGCGTATTAGCATTGGGAAATCGTTCGCGGCGAGCCTCATGGTCGAACCAGACAAAACGTTCAAGATAAAGCTGGTCTCCCACAATTACTCCAATAAACTTCCTCATTAAAATCAAAAAGTTGCAAGGCGAGGAGTATACACACTCCGGCAGATGGCGTCAAACGGGGAATGATCGTGAATCGCATGAAAGCTTATTATCTACGTTCAAATATGCGACTCACCAGACGATCCCCAAAGTCCGATTATTGATATCGATAAGAGTTACTATGAGCAGATGGTTCCGCGTTGCCTAGAGGAACCTCAGAACCCCCAACCGACTTGG
>CAIRBT010000169.1 GCA_903876875.1 uncultured Geobacteraceae bacterium | reverse complement strand
CCTCTGGATCTTTACCGCCATGGCCCTGGGGGTAGGTCTGGGCTATTTTGTCCCCGGCAGTGAAGCCTTCATCAACTCCTTTCAGGTCGGCACTACCAACATCCCCATTGCCCTCGGCCTGATCATCATGATGTATCCCCCCTTTGCCAAGGTGAAGTACGAGGATATGCCGGAAGTGTTCAAGAACAAAAAGATACTCGGTATTTCGCTGCTGCAGAACTGGGTTATTGGTCCGGTATTGATGTTTGTACTTGCGGCACTGTTACTGCCGGATAAACCGGAGTATCTGGTTGGGCTTATCATGATCGGACTAGCCCGCTGTATCGCCATGGTAATTGTCTGGAACGAACTGGCCAAGGGCAACACCGAGTACGCTGCAGGACTGGTTGCCTTTAACAGTATCTTTCAGGTGCTCTTTTACAGTGTCTATGCCTGGATATTCATTACCGTCCTACCGCCTCTGGTTGGACTAAAAGGGATGGAAGTGCATGTCAGCATCGCCGAGATTGCCAAAAGTGTCTTTATCTACCTTGGTATCCCTTGTATCGCAGGCGCCTTGACCCGCCTCATCGGCGTCAAGGTGATGGGGAAGGAGCGGTATCATCGCGAATTTGTGCCGAAGATCGGCCCAATGACTCTGGTCGCACTGCTCTTCACCATTGTGGTCATGTTCAGCCTCAAAGGAAACCTGATTGTCCAGCTCCCGTTTGACGTCATACGTATCGCCATTCCGCTCTCCATCTACTTTATTGTCATGTTTGTCGTTTCATTCTGGATGGGGAAAAAGCTGGGTGCCGATTACGGTAAGACCACCACACTGGCGTTTACCGCCGCCAGCAACAACTTTGAACTTGCCATTGCGGTAGCCATCGCGGTTTTCGGCCTTAATTCCGGCGCTGCGTTTGCCGCCGTGATTGGGCCGCTGGTTGAAGTACCGGTGATGATCGGTCTCGTACATGTTGCCTTCTGGTTCCAGTGCCGCTGGTTTCCGGGACAGATCTGAGGGGTAATACAATGAGAGATTTTTTGCGGTATCCACCAAAAACATTTTCTTTACCGGCAAGGGTGGTGTCGCAAAACAACCACCTCGGCGGCAACCGCCATCGCTCTGGCTGATAGCAGCACGCGGGTACTGCCGGTAAGCACCGCTCCCGCTTCTAATCTTGATGAGGTGCCTGGTCTGCCACTATCTGCAGAACCGACTCAGC
The DNA here is from genome assembly GCA_903876875.1 of uncultured Geobacteraceae bacterium. GTDB lineage: Bacteria > Desulfobacterota > Desulfuromonadia > Geobacterales > Pseudopelobacteraceae > JACRCG01. The sequence continues at coordinate 5,526 of CAIRBT010000169.1, read as the reverse complement.
TGCCTGATGTCCCTGGTCTCTTTGCCTCGAACGTCGATCCGGTAGAAGCTGCTGCAGCCTATCGGGAACAGGTGGCAGGCCCCTATCGAGTATGCTTTCCGGTGCGGCTATACCCATTTGATTGTAATGCGGCCTTTTCGGATGTCCACCACCACCGCCTACGACCTGGTCGCGGTAAAAATCGCCCGGAGCGGCGCCGGGTGCCCTTCTATCGTTTTCTCCGTATTATCCGGATCGAGAAAATCGACCAGCGACTCAAACTGCATCCACGCTGTTGCACGTTGCTCCTCACAACTGGTGCGGGTCACGTCGACACAGGCAACATTCGTAAATCCGCACCGCTGCAGCCAGAGAGTCATCGCTCCGATTGACGGCAAGAACCACACGTTGCGCATTTTAGCATAACATCCGGGTGGCATAAAAACCGTCTCCTGCTCCCCTTCGACAATCAGCGTCTCCAGCACCAACTCGCCTCCCGGACGCAGACACCCTTTCAATTCGTAAAGATGATCCAGTGGTGAACGGCGATGGTAGAGAACACCCATGGAAAATACCGTGTCGAAGCAGGCAATATTGGCAGGCACCGCTTCGATGCCGATGGGGATGACATGGTGCTGTGGATCGCGCAGGTACCGCTGCATAACCTGAAACTGCATCACCGAAAGCAGAAAAGGCTCGATGCCAAGAACGAACTCAGCACCGGCTCCCCGCATGCGCCACCCATGATACCCGTTGCCACACCCCACATCGAGGACTCGCCGGCCGGCCAGCGGCTGGATGTGGGGTAGGAGGCGTTGCCACTTCCAATCCGAACGCCATTCGGTATCAATCTCAATGCCAAAGAAATTATAGGGTCCCTTACGCCAGGGGTGAAAAGCCCGCAGTCGGGTGCTCAACTCTGCACGCTCCAGGGAGCCAAGTTCAACGCCGGTGCCAATGGTTACACTGTCCAGCAGCTCGACCTGGAAGGGGCGCAGTTCCGGCAGCGACCGCACGGCGGCCAGTAAACCGGCCAGATTGCCGTGCCGTGCGAGGAGCAGTTCTTCGGTCAGCACCCCTTGCAGTTGCTCGGCCCAGCGTGCCTGCCCCATGGCAACAAGTTGGGGATAGAGTGACGCGTAGAAGTTCATTTAAACGCGACCAGAGAGACAAAGTTGAAACACTGGAACCAACGTTCGGAGGAGGAAAAGCCTGCCGCCTGCAACCGCTCTTGATGACAGGCAAGGGTCTCGGGGATCATCACCTTCTCCAGTGCCGTCCGTTTCTGGCTGATCTCAAGGTCGCTGTAACCGTTGGCCCGCTTAAAGTCGTGGTGCAGCTCTTCATGAAAGTGATGACAGCCCGGCTCACTAAAAGCAATTTTCTCCGAGAGGATGAGAATCCCGCCCGGCCGAAGCCCCCCATAGATGCGCCGAATCAGCGACAGCCGCTCTGCCGGTGGGATAAACTGCAGAGTAAAGTTGAGCACGACCACCGAGGCGTTCTCAATCGTCACCGCTTGCAGGTCACCACAGATCATGGTCACCGGAATGGTTGCCACCGTATGTAACGCCAGCAGTTCGCGACCACGCTCTATCATTGCGGGAGAGTTATCCACGGAAATAATATCGCACCCCGGGGCAGTAATCCGCTGCCCCATAGCCAGGGTCACCGCCCCAAGGGAACACCCCAGATCATAGCAGTGACTTCCGGCCTGGGCGTATTTCCCCGCGAGGATACCGATGGTCGATACAATCATGCCGTAGCCGGGGACCGAGCGTTGTATCATGTCGGGAAAGACGGCGACAACTCGGTCATCGAATTGAAAATCAACTATATTCTGGAGTGGTACTGCATAGATGGCATCAGTTTTTCGGGTCACGGTTTTCGTATCCTTTGCACACCGGATATTCGTAAAGGAGACAAAGATACCGATTTTGCCCGAGAACATCAAGAACTACCGGACACACCAAGGGGTAGAGTAGAGAACAGGTTTCACCCTGCCCTCCCTCATCAAACCGGACATGCAGTTTTCCCGCATCCGGCTTTCCGATGTTCTTCACTGCACGGCATGCACTTTCCTCCACCCCGCTGCCGTCGGCACTTTGTATAAGGGAGTGCCATTTTAGCGGGGTTGCAGTTGCCAGGGCGCTGAACATGACACGATCAGGTGTGAGTGTGGCGGCAAAGCGTGGAGGGGAGATTGTCAGCAGGAATCCGGTTCTCAGGGGCAAGTTAGTTGACTAATCAACAACGTCCCCCTGATGCCCTTTAAGTTTTATCCGTGATTTAAGTATTTCAAACTTCAATTATCTTCCATAAGTATCATTGCAATAGCACTAATGATGTTCTGCCTCACCCTTCGTCAATAAATATCATCTCAGCAATATTTAAGTTGATTGATCGAGATGATTGTGAAATGATATCACTCAGATGATATTATTGTTTTCAAGGATCGCATCATGTCAAAAACCGTGACTCCGCTCCCTGTACCAGAACCGCAGCAGTTGCTTAACGCGTCAACACTGGGAAGATTTGTGCGCGCCCGAAGAACTCAATCCGGTATGAGTATCCACGAGGCTGCCGCCTTCTGCGGTGTTGCCGTAGGCACTCTGAGCAAGTTGGAAACAGCCGGTGGCGACGTTAAACTGAGCAGCATCCTGACCGTCTGCTCCATGCTGGGTGTCACAATCAGTATCGAGGCTCGGGAGAAATAATGGCAACATATCTAACGGTAAGCATTGACAGGAAGCATCTCGGAAAGATCGTTCTCGGAGAGAAGAGCGAACAGTTCGAGCTTGAGTATTCTCCATCCTGGCTTGACGGGGGTGGTTTTCCCGTATCTCCTCATCTGAAACCGGGTGTATACGCCTCGGAATCGGTAAAGCGGTTTCTTGCCAATCTGCTTCCAGAGGGAAGATGGCTGGAAGAGCTTTCAGTCTCCAGTCACATCTCACGCTCAAATGTGTTCGGGCTGATTGCTGCCATCGGAGCTGAGACGGCCGGAGCGCTGTCTTTCAGAATGGGGGATGAGCCGGAGGGTGGACTGACGACAAGCTTCAGGCCAGTGACGTCCGACGAGCTTGAGGAGCGCATCAGCCAACGCCAGAATGTATCAATAGCATTATGGGACGGAAAACCGCGACTCTCAGTCGCAGGCGTACAGGATAAGCTGCCGCTGCTTATACGGGCGGATGGGGAGATGGGGTTCGGTGAAGGTGAACTGGCATCGACTCATATCATGAAATTCGGTACTGCCCGTGCCTTGCACCTGGTGATCAACGAATATGTCTGCATGCATCTGGCCAGAATCATGAAGCTGCCGGTTGCAGATGTTTCGCTTGCCCGTTTTGGTGAGCCGGTGCTGGTAGTACGACGCTTCGACCGTGAGTTGACCGGTGATACGGTTGTCCGTCGGCACCTGATCGACGGCTGCCAGATGCTGGATCTGCCGCCGACCTACAAATACGAGCGCCCCTTTGGCAAGGGTGGAGATGCCGCCGTCATCAGATCGGGAGCCAATCTGCCGGACCTCTTCGCCTCCTGCCGGCTATGCCGGGTTCCCGCTGCCGCCATGCGGGATATGCTCAATTGGGTGCTGTTCCAGCTTCTGATCGGCAACAGTGATGCTCACGGGAAAAACATCTCTTTCCTTGTCGGGCCGGCAGGTATCGACATGGCCCCCGCGTATGATCTGCTCAATATCGACATGTACGCTGCCGAATATGACCGTGATTTTTCCATGGCGATCGGCGATGCCTTTGCTCCAGAGGATATTTCGCCATGGGAGTTGGCGGAGATGTGTGAAAGGTGCGGCTTGCAGAAACGTCTGGTCGCAAACACGCTGATGACACTATCGGGAAAACTGCTCAAGGCGATGGACGCAATCGATCTGTCCCCGCTGCAGCCGGGTGAGGAAACAGAATTCGCCGGTGAGGTGATAGCGGCGATCAGGAAGAATGTGGAGCGTTATTTGCCGTATGCGAAACAATTGCCGAAGATTGTGGTGTAATGCGGATAGCTCCTATCGGGTGAAGCTGCCTCGTACAGCACGTATAGACATCCCCGGCTTGTTGCAGCACGTTATCGTTCGCGGAATCGAGCGACGGGATATTTTTATCAACAACAATGACCGCCGCCTGTTCCTTGAACGTCTCTCCAAACTTCTTGTCGAACCGGCACCGAATGCCTTGCCTGGGCGCTTATGTCCAACCATTTCCATCTGCTCATTTGCCCGCGTGTGACAAACCTTTCCGTCTTCATGCGCCGCCTACTTACCGGATAAGGGAGTACCATTTTAGCGGGGTTGCAGTTGCCACGGCGCTGAACATGACACGATCAGGTGTGAGTGTGGCGGTAAAGCGTGGAGGGGAGATTGTCAGCAGGAATCCGGCTCTCAGGGGCAAGTTAGTTGACTAATCAACAACGTCCCTCTGATGTGGCCTGTCGTATAAACGGTTTTTACGACAAGCCTCCAGATTACTTCTACCGCGACAGCACCGGATACAGCTCCGGAAAAAACCAGCCGGCAGCATGAATCGGAAAGCCAATCCTGACTTCACCCTTGGGGGTGTCGGATACCAGCAACCCCTCGGCCACCAGTTGGGCCAGCAGGTTTCTGCCGGTCCGCTCTTTCAGGCCGGAGGTCTCGATGACTGATCCCCGGGGCGCTTCGCCCCGTAGAAGAACCTCTTGCAGCATTCTGCCAGCTTCCGGGCGGAGATTGTCCATGCCGGGCGGATTGGGGATCATGGCGGTGCCGCGCAGCTGTACATAGCTTCTGACCCGCTCCACTAGCCCGTCCAGTTGCAACAGGGTGTTCATGTACTCCACCTGATCGAGGCAGACTTCAAGGAAGAACCGACAAAATTTCACCAGTCCCTCATTTGACAAGTTGCCCCTGCCGTCCAGATCATTCCGCCGTGGCGCATCGGCCCAGGTGAGCGCCGACTTGTAGTCCGTATTCCGACGGGCCAGCCCCCGGCTGACCGACCAGAGACCGAAACCATGCATAGGAATCCGGTGGAGATACGCTTCTGTAAACAGGCGGGCTACCCTGCCGTTGCCGTCCAGAAACGGATGAATCCACATCAACCGGTGATGGGCAGCTGCTGCCGCCACCAGCTTGGCAGCACCGTGATGCTTTTCGGGAGCATACGATTCGCCAAACCGTACCATGAATGCGTCCAGGCTGTCATGCTCTGGCGGTTGGTGCTGTCCGACCTTGACAGGTTGTGTGCGCAGCTCGCCTGGTACCACCCGGCTTTCACGGCCATTATCCGGATTTGTCATGATCTGGAATTCTTCAGGCAGCAGCTTGAAAAACTCCCGATGCAGCGAACAGAGAAACTCCTGTTCGGCGATGTTGGGTGGTGCTTCCCCCTGTAACCACGCTTCCATCTGCCGCTGTACGGTGATGTGGGCGACGCTTTCCAGTTGCAGATTGCGCTTGGCCGGTTCGGCGTCGTACTGCTGCTGCATGGCTCTAACGATGTCGTAGGGGTGGGTGTTGTGACCTTCAATGAGATTGGAGTAGTAGCTGTTGAT
>CAIRBT010000168.1 GCA_903876875.1 uncultured Geobacteraceae bacterium | reverse complement strand
TCAACGCCTATTGTGCCCTTGCTGCGAAACGCTATTTTGACAAGATTGATACCATCGATATTCTTGACGTAAATGCAGGAAGCCATGGTAAATATTTTTCTACCAACTTTGATCCAGAAATTAATTTCCGTGAATTTATAAAGGTGTGGACGTGGATTGACCGACAATGGAAAGAGTATCCGACCCATTCGGTCAAGCGGATTTACGACTTTCCGGTGGTTGGTAAGCAACCGATTTATCTGAACGGCCACGACGAATTGCACTCCCTGTCGAAAAATATTGATGCCAACAGCATCCGCTTCTGGATGGGTTTTGGGGATCATTACATTAATGTGTTCACCGTGCTCCGCACCCTCGGCTTCCTCTCCCATCTGCCGGTAACGCTGACGACTGGTCAGGAAGTGGTTCCCCTTAAGGTTGTCAAGGCGTTGCTGCCTGACCCGATGACACTGGCACCCGGATATACCGGAAATACCTGTATCGGCAATTTCGTCAAAGGGAAGAAAGATGGAAAGAAACGTGAAGTGCTGATCTATCAGGTCTCTGACCACAAAAAATGCTACGAAGAGGTTGAGTCACAGGGAATCAGCTACACTGCCGGTGTACCTCCCGTCGCTGCCGCCATGCTGGTCGCCACCGGAGAGTGGGACTCAAAAACCATGGTCAACGTTGAAGAACTTGATCCGGAGCCATTCATCGCAATTCTTGACCGAATCGGTCTCCCCACCGAGGTGAAGGAGATTAAACCGGAGAGTAAACATTCCTTTGACGGCACAGTACGTGCGCTTGAAAAGGAGCTGGAAGACTCCACCGCAACCGTCACCGTCTCCGCAGCAAACCCGATGATCGCCGTTGCTGGCAAGAAAAAGAAGAAAAAATAGCAGCTACGGGCAGTTTGCTTGCCGATATTTTCCCTTTTACCTGACCTGAGGGGCTGAGAGGTATACAGCCCCTCAGGGTTGTTTGTGATGCAAATTATAGTTATTATATTTATATTGATTATAATAACTATAATGCTTATTATCTACGTCTGCCTCCGTGTGGGGTAAATACAATTGTGGATAATAAGGAGCAAACTCAATGGTAGCCAAGAAGACCGTATCTGCCCCGAAGAAGAAAGAAGCTGTTGTCTCGGGAGAAACCGGGACCATCGCGGTACCGAAAAGAAAGAAGTTGGCTACAGCTTTTGAAGATGCACCGGTAGCACTGGAGAAAGTTAAAAAGGAGAAGGCCGAAAATAAATTAAAAAAATCCGATGAGCCGAAAAAAGCCAAGACTCTCAAGGAAGCCAAAGCTCCCAAGGAAGACAAAAACCCGAAAGAAGACAAGGTTACCAAGTTTCTCGTCAGCATAAAAAAGTCGGTTCGCAAAAGTATCAAAAAAGAGGCAGCAGAGCTCGGCATCAGCATGAATGATTTCATTGTTGCTGCGGTAGCGGAAAAGTTGGCGAGATCCTGAAGGGGGAGGGAGGGGTGAGTATGGTGGAAAGTAGGGAGAGCATTCGCCTGATACTCCCCGGTGAAGTAGACCCTCAGTGTCTGGGTGACATCTGGGACGTGGTTCCTGGGCAGCAGAAGTCATCAGCTCTGGTTTTCTGGGACACCTTTGAATGGTGTTTGTGGTTTGGCACACACACCCTTTACAGTGCTGACACTACGTACTCCCTCACTGCCGGCGACCATGGCTGGCTGGATGCGGTAATTTGTCATGAAAAAGCCATGGGACTGCGACGCTTTTGGGAGGATTTCCAGACGGAGCCTCTGCGCTCCATGTTGAAAGAAACACTTGAACTGCGGGCTCTTACGGTGGTTGCCGAAGGACGACACCACCACCGGTGTGATGAGCTACGAAACGAGGATGGAAAAATTGTCTGTCGGCTTGAATGGACGTCGGTTTCCGCCAAACAGCGTGAAAGTGACGTGCTCAAACGATACTGCCAGGTGTTTCCCCTCCGAGGCTACGAAGAGGAGGCGGCCCGTGTGGTTGAACAGCTCACCCGGCATGGTGCTGTGACTCATGGCGATGGCCCTCTCCAGGTATTGCTCCGCCATGGGCAGAAGGAACCGATACGGTACACCCTGCGACCATCCTTCGGACTGGAACGTAACACTCCCGCGCGGGAGGCCGTGGGCAGAATAGTTACGCCCATTTTTGATCTTGCCATTCGGAATATGCCGGGGATCATCGACGACGTGGATACTGAATTTCTCCACGACTACCGGATCTGCCTCCGTAAAATGAGATCTGCACTGAACCTGGTCAAGAATGTGTATCCGGTTGCAGAGACCCGGCGAATGCGTACAATCCTTGGCGAACTTGCTCGTCAAACTAACCGCTTGCGGGATCTTGACGTCTATTTACTGGCACGCAATGAGTATACCATGTTACTCCCTCCCGAGCTTCGCCCAATGCTTAAGGAACTTTTTGATGACTTTGCATCGGAGAGAAAACGGGAGTTGCAGCAGGTCATCTCTGCACTGCGCAGCACAGCGGCACAGAAACTTCTGGATGAGTTTGCCGGTCTGATCTCCCCGACACATTGTCATGGGCCGTCCATCAATGCTGAAATCCCTGTGGGACAACTTGTTTTTCAGAGGATCTACAAACGATACAAAAAAATCCGCCTGTTATCTCGCGATATAAGTTGGGAAACCTCCGATGAAGCTATTCACCACATACGGATTGAATGTAAAAAGCTCAGGTATCTTCTGGAGTTTTTCACCGAACTGGTTTCGGGTGAGGAGATGATGGAGACACACAAGCTGTTACGGCGGCTGCAAAACCGGCTTGGCGAGTTTAACGATGCTTCCGTGCAACAAAAATCACTTTTGGACTATTGGCAGCAGAAGCAAGCGAAAGATGGCACCGGTCTGGGGCTTGGTGGACTTGTGTCTATCCTCTATCAACGGCAACGGCAGGTTCGAAGCCAGATTGTTGATGCTTTGGATGAATTCTGCAACAGTTCAACGGCTGGAACGTTCAAAAACACTTTCAAACGACCATTATCTCCCTCTATCATCGATTCCGGACAGGAACATATCCAATGAAGATTATTTCGTCATACAGCATTAAAGGGGGAGTGGGAAAGACCGCCCTTGCCGTAAACCTTGCATTTGCATTTCGAGAGGCGGGGTATCGTACCCTTCTCATGGATCTGGACCCCCAGGGTGCCGCCTCATTCTACTTTCGTATCAGTGGCGCAGAAAAGTTCAAAATGAAGGATACGAAGTCGGTTATTGACGGACTCCGCCGAAATATTCGCGAGTCAGATTTTCCCGGCCTGGACATAATCCCCTCAAACCTCGGCTATCGGCACTTTGACATTCAGCTTGATGCCATGACCAAGAGTCGGAAGCAGTTGCGAAAAGTACTGGAGAAGTTTACCCCGGATTACGACGTGATTCTGATGGATTGTCCACCAAATATCACCTTGCTCTCGGAAAATATTTTCAGGGCATCGGACGCCATTTTGGTGCCGGTCATTCCAACGGTGCTGTCCCGCCGGACCTTTGAGCAGCTCCTCGGTTTCTTTCAGGAAGAAGAGCTGCCATCTGATATTATCCGCCCATTTTTCTCTATGGTTCAAAAACGCAATAAAATGCATCGGGAAATCATGGTAGAACTCCCCCCGCTGCATCCCGGGTTTTTAAAAACAACGATCCCCTTTTCCGTAGATGTGGAAAAGATGGGGATCCACAAGATGCCGCTCTTGGCCTATTCCCGCGCCGGTGAGGCTTCCCGTGCCTATCGTTCGCTTTGTAACGAGATACTTTCACCCCGGTGTTCTGAAAATGATTGAAATCGAACGAAAATTTCTCCTAAAATCCCTTCCTGAAGAGACCCCCGCAGGAGTTGTCATTATTCAAGGTTACCTGGCCCATGATGTTCAGCGGGAGGTGCGTCTACGTCAGTATGGTGCTGATTTTTTCCTGACCGTCAAAGAGGGCTCGGGAGTGAAGCGGGGTGAAGTTGAAGTAGCTATTACCCCTGAGCAGTTCCATGAGCTCTGGTCATTGACAGAGGGGAGACGTATCGAAAAATTCCGCTCGGTTATTCCATACGGGGCATTCAGGGTCGAGGTTGATCGTTATGTGGGTAATTTGGAGCCGCTACTGATTGCAGAGGTCGAGTTCACATCAATCGAAGAAAGTGAGGCCTTTGTTCCACCGGACTACTTTCATCTCGACGTAACGGAGGATGAGGCTTATAAGAACATCTCCCTGGCAATCCATGGGCTTCCGGATCGTGCTTCCCTGAAATATCAGATCGGTGCTCTACCCTACCTTTTTCGTGATGGCCGCATGCATCTGGTAATCGTGACCAACTCAGCCCAGTCCCGATGGATTCTGCCAAAGGGGCGGCAGGAGTCGGACATGTCGCGTCAGGATGTGGCCATCATGGAGGCAATGGAAGAAGCAGGTGTCATTGGCAACTGCCTGCCGGGACTCCGCACCCCCTGCCATTTGAAGGGGGAGATGATACTCTATGTTTACCCATTAAAAGTCACTACCGTACTGAAAAAATGGCCTGAAATGGAGTGGCGAAAACGGGCCGTCCTGCCGGTTGAAAAGGCTCTTAAGTTGATCAGCGACCCCGAATTGGCCCTCTGCATCAAGAAGATGCTTCCCCAATTACCGGAGTAACAAAAAAGTATCACAACATTTTCAGTACCGAAATGGCACTGTAACATTGGTCTGCTACAGTAGGGGAAACCAGAATACAAGGAGTTCCCAATGGCCACCACTTCATTGAATACCAAAACGCTGGCAAAGACTGCAATTCAGGAATTAATGAACGCCTATAATGAGACCACCAGTCTACCGGCAAAACAGGCTATCGCAGCCGCCTATACCGCCATTACTTTAATTAAATTTGTATCTGGCCGTGGTGAGCTGTGTAATTGTACAACAGATGTTACCGGCAATGTGAATCCGGGCGATTTTTGCACCGGTTTATACAATCATTTACAGACAGGGAGGTAAATGCGCTATGGGAAAGATACTATTAGGCGTATTTTCAGGGGTTTTTATCGGCACCGCGCTCTATGAGCTGATCAACCGGGTCAAACGATAACTTGAGCAGGGGGGCTTTCCCCCCCCTGCTCGTTACGATGCACCAAGGGCTGGCAACCCCCGACCTCACCATAAATAGTCTGCAGTTATTGGTTTACATGAATAACTGTTGCCGGTGGAAAGCCATTGAAGACGGTGGATGATGCTCCGCTGTACGCTCCGATATTTCTGCTGAACAGCAAATCATCCCGCTCTAGGTTGTAGGGAAGTTCTTCCGACAGAGAGATGACATCGAGGGCGTCACATGTTGGACCAAATACAGTACAAATCTGGGTCGGCCCTTTCTTGAACGACTCCATATGATAGGTACAGTGATCAAAAATAATACCGGAAAATGTATGATAGACACCGTCGTTCACATAATAGCAGAGTTTACCATCCCGCACGGCTTTACCGATTATCTTTGAGACCGCAGTCCCTGCCGTGGCTACCATGAAACGACCTGGTTCGGCGAGTATCTCGATTTCGGGCGGAAATAATCGTTCAAGCTCGGCATTTATTTTTCGGGCCAGCTCACTGAATGGTCGCACCGAGTCATCATAGGGGGCTGGAAACCCGCCACCGATATCCAACAGATTCATCTTGTCATAGCCACGCTCCCGTGCCTCCCGGAAAATATGTGCCGCAAGGTTGATGGCCTGAACAAAATTATCAAAATTGGTGGTCTGACTGCCGACGTGGAAACTCAATCCTTCGACGGTCAATCCCTCCTTTACCGCTTCCAAAATGAGATCAACGGCCTCCCCCGGACCTGCACCGAATTTCGAAGACAGCTCAACCATGGCACCGGTGTTGCTGACTCTCATGCGGAGTACCAGACCGGAATGGGGGGCATACTGCTTTATTTTGGCAATTTCCTCCCGATTGTCAAATGTCACCAGAGGCTTGTATTTATCAAGTTCAATGAGCGTCTCATTGGCCTTGATCGGATTTGCATATATTATTTTGTCCCAGATCCACTCTTGGCGTGTATCAACGGGCATATCCTTGATGATTTCATGAACTACCATGAATTCGGGCATCGACGCCACATCAAAGCTGGCTCCGATATCGAACATCGTCTTGACGATGGCCGGGTCGGGGTTTGCCTTGACCGCATAGTATGCCTGAACCCGGGGGAGGTGCTTTTTAAAGAGTGCGTAGTTGCTCCGAAGTTCATCGTGATCAATTATAAACAACGGGCTTCCGTGGTTCTCGACAAGCTGTTGCAATGTTTCCGGTGAAATCATGGAACACTCCTTGGTATAATTGTTGTTCAATGGCAGCCTAATCTTTCTTATCTATTGGTGTGGGGAATATGCCCGTGAACTCCAGTAGTATCTTTGCCCGTGCCAAGGGGGAAGCGTCATGGCACAGTCGGTTGACAATTTCTTCCCGCTGGTAATCAATAAAAGGTTTCTCCTGATGTTCCCTCAGGGCTGTCGCTGCAACGGTACGTTGCTGG
>CAIRBT010000167.1 GCA_903876875.1 uncultured Geobacteraceae bacterium | reverse complement strand
GAACAGTGAATGCCGATGGTAACAAAGTAACGGTGAAAGACGATGCCGGCGGTGTTGTACTTGGTACGATCAAAGCGACTGGCACTCTGTCTGTTGATTCCGAAGGTGGCAGCATCAGTCAGGCTGCCGGTGGCACCATAACAGCTGGCGGTGACAGTACTTTGAAAGCGGCGACTAATGGCGTTACTGCGGATATCCTCCTTGGCAACAGCGGCAACGATTTCCAGAGCACGGTTAATGCCGATGGTAACAAGGTAACGTTGAAAGATGATTCTGGCGGTGTGGTGCTTGGTACGATCAAGGCAACCGGCTCTCTGGCCGTTGATTCGGAAGGTGGTTCTATCAGCCAGTCTACCGGCGGTACCATAACGGCTGGTGGTGATAGCACCTTTAAAGCTGCTTCTAATGGCGTTCCTTCGGACATTAGTCTTGGTAACAACGGTAACGACTTCCAGAGTACGGTGAATGCCGATGGCAACAAAGTAACGGTGAAAGATGATACCGGCGGTGTGGTGCTTGGTGCTGTTAAAGCTACTGATATACTGAGTGTTGACTCCGAAGGTGGGTCCATCAGTGAGGCGACCGGCGGTACTATTACCGTATCTGGTGATAGCATCTTAAAAGCTATCAGTAACGGTGCTCCCGCAGATATCACGCTGGGTAACAGCGGCAACGATTTCCAGGGAGCTGTTAATATCGATGGCAATAAGGTCACCGTGAAAGACGATACCGGTGGTATCAAGCTTGGTACCCTCAAATCTGCTGACACTTTAAATGTAGATTCCGAAGGTGGCACCATTATCCAGGCCGTTGGTGGTGCCATTTCAGCTTTTGGTGAGAGCAGTCTAAAAGCGTCAATTGATGGTGTCCCGACGGACATCATTATTGGCAACGGTGGCAATGACTTCCATACGACGATTTCCATGAATGGCAACGATACGACACTGGTCGATTCTAATAGTCTGACACTCGGCAATCTTACTGCCAGCGGTTTAGTAGACGTAGTTGCCAAGAACGACATTACCCAGGCGAGTGGGGCCAGTATTTCCGCCGCTGGCCCGACCTCGTTCACCTCAACAAGTGGCGATATTGCACTGACAAACGCAACTAATGCCTTTAATGGGCCGGTATCGTTAACTGGTCAGAATATTTCTATTGCAGCCAGTGGGGATTTAAATATTGCTGTTGCCGATGCATCGGGTAATTTGTCCGCAATTACCAGTAACAACCTGAGACTGGGAGATCTTGCTGTATTGGGTAATTTTAATGCTACAAGTCTTCATGGAGATATAGTGAGGACCGGTACTGTCAATGTGTCTGGCTCAAACAATATTCAGGCACCGGATGGTACGATAAGCGGGTTTCTTTCCAGTTTGTTTATGAGCATCTTTAAACCGACGGAAGGTTCCGATGCACAAAGCTCCTCTTCCAGTGCGGGAGCCACATCGCTCCTTACTATCAGCCGTGCACCGGTACCCAGTGCGTTACCAGCGGTAACAGAAGTGTCTGTGACGACAAATACACCTGCTTCAACGGTGACGGAAGCTCCTGTTCAGTCGGCTTCATCTGTGACAAACGGAACAGCTTCGACGTCTGGCCTGTCGGCTCCCGCATCTCCTTCAGGTGGTGCTGAAGCAGCCACTCCATCATCGGCACCTTCCTCATCAACGGTGGCATCTTCAACTGTCATTACCGCTTCAGCTCAGGCGGTTCCGGCTACGACATCGTCAACGACCGCATCAACGGTGTCGTCGGCGCCTTCAAGCGCAGCTGCTGCGTCAGCGCAGCCGGCCTCCACTGCATCGGCATCAACCGCTTCGACGTCTGGAGTGGCAGTTTCAGCTGCCAGCAGCGGTTCTTCTGAAGCATCACCACCGCAGGGTAGTGCTGCTGCAGCAACTGTTTCAACTGATACTAACGCAACTAAAACGTTGACGGTGGTTTCTGCAGGGGGGCTACCCCAAAGATTAAGTGTGTCCACATCCGGTGATGTTACCACTGTCTCGAGTGGCAAATCCGTTGCCGCTTCTACAGAAAGCTCTTCGTCCGGCAGCAGTGCTAGTCAGTCAGGGGCTGGTGGAACGTCGTCAGTTAAATCAGAGATGACAATATTTGTACTCAAAAAAGGGGGGGGAGGGGTCGTTTCGAGTGGCATTCAGGTCGAGCAGAATAGTCAGCAGGTTTCCCTTAAAACAGTTGACACGGTTGAACAATCTCCTGCAACTGGCGGCGTATCTGCGGGAAAAGTTACTTTCAAAATTGACTCCAAGAACGGTGCAGAGGTTACCATTACTGCCGTAGTTACAGATGGTGGTATTACCGTACAGTGTGATAAAGGTGATTTGTCCCAGGCTACGGGGGGACATTATGATGTTCTGATCGGTACGGTTCTTGTGGAAGTACAGAAGCAACTGAATGTCTCCTCTACCCAGATACATTCGATGATAATATCCTATTAAAGGATACACGCAAACGGCAGAACAGTATTAATTAAGGAATCTCACATGATAAAGACGATACTTATTGTTTTGGCTGGGCTCCTGCTGATAACATCTGGTTGTGGCAAAGATACTAAAGATAAGCAGGAAGTGGCTCAAAGGGTGGCTTCTCTTCCTGCCATTCCCCCCCGGTCAGGGATGTCGGTGAATGATCAATTACAGCCTGACGCGCACGTTGCCGTTGCCACCTCTGTAAAAGGTAAAGAAGGGGGGGCTGTAAAAGTTTCAGTACCGGTTACAAAGAAAATGGCGACGCTGTCACCTCAGACTACCCGTCCCTTCTCTGTCGTCTCATCAGCTGTTTCAGTAAAGTTCAAAGGGGTCTTGTTGGGCTCTGCACCAATTATGGTAGTACCGGCAACATTGAATACGATCATGATTACGCCGGTTGCACCGAGTACGCCGCTTGGTATTGCCAAGCAGCTAACAGCCACTGGTATATTTAGCGATGGAACTATTAAAAATATAAGCAACCAGGCCATCTGGCATTCAGCCAATTCGGCTGTGGCTTCAATCGCTACAAACGGTAAGGTAACTCCTGTTTCAACAGGTTCAGTCTTGCTTACTGCTCAAGCTGGTGACGTTACCGGTTCGGTCAAGATGACGGTAACTCCCGCTGTGCTTGCCGGTCTTGAGGTAACGCCAACAAGCTTACAGATGCTTATAGGATTTAATGGGCAGTTTATTGCGACGGGACTCTTTTCAGATGGGTCAAAACGGGATATAACAACAACTGCTGAGTGGCAATCACTTAACCCTTCTTTGGTTTCTTCTGGTGCTGGCAAGGGAAATGTGGTTCCAAAGGCGGTGGGTTCAACGGCCATAGTTGCAAAGATGGGTCGGTTTACCGGTACGGCTCCAATATCTGTGTCGGCGGTCATAGCGGCCCCGACAGCACCGTCTCATGTTACAATAAAACAGCGGGACGACGCGGGGCAGATTACTCTCTCATGGCCGGTGGTGCCGGGTGCCACTTCTTATAACGTCTATGTCTATGACTCCAGAAGCAGTAGTTTCAGTACGGTGACGTATCATGCCTCCAGTCCTTATACAAAAACCTTCAAAGCGGGTACGTATCATTTTATTGTGACGGCGGTGAATAGCTTTGGAGAGTCGGCACCATCGAGCTGGATATCCGCTCAAAAGTGAACAAATATGAATATGCGTAGTTGTGAACAATCACCACCGGGACAATTATTACTGGCGATACGGCAGTTTAACGGCCGGGAGTGGTACGAATGCCATGAAACCATCGAAGAGTTATGGCTGGGTGAAACGGGTGAAGTACGTGACTTTCTCCAAGGAATTCTTCAGGTTGCAGTCGCCCTGCATCACTGGCGTAACGGCAACTATGGCGGTGCCGTTAGCCTGCTCTCCAGCGGGGTGAATTACTTGGGAAAAGTATCCAATGCCTGTCTCTGGGTTGACGTTACGGCACTTATAACAGACTCAGGCCGGCTCTCTGCTGCACTGAATATTCTGGGGAAAGATCACATGGATGAACTTGAACCCGCACTGATACCAAAAATTAAAACCGTATCTCTCCCTCGCTGAAAATGTACGGGACTCCGGTTCTTCCAAAAAGAGCCGGTCGGTACGCCATAAATCTCTTAAGTGTGATTTTTTATATGTAGCAATATTGCGACATACAATTACACAAAAATAGAGTAAAGCTGGTTCAGTTTAAGGATTGCTAAATTTGCATGAAAGAATTTTGTTTCGTACACCTAATAAATTATTTCTTGTTATAAGGAGATATGTATGGGAATTTTATTTGATCAGGCGGATGTTTTACTGCATCTGGAACGCTTGGATGATGCAGGTATTGATACACTTGACTTTGGAGTTATTGGCATTGACCGGGAAAATATCGTCTGCAGATACAATGCCTACGAATCACAGGCCACAGCACTTGCACCGGAAAAGGCGTTGCAACATCCGTTTTTTACCTCAGTTGCCCAGTGCATGAATAACTTTCTTGTCGCCCAGCGCTTTGCAGACGCACTGGCTAATGGCACGTCGCTGGATGCGACCATTGATTATCTGCTTACCTGGCGGATGCAACCGACAAAAGTACTGCTTCGTCTGCTGGCTTCACCGGAATATCCAACGCGATACATACTTGTGCAACGCCTTTAATAATCTCGGAAATCAAAACTGACTATGATGAGTTGATATCCTTTCTGTATCGGATGCCGACCACACTGGTGAGATTGCTGTTGGTGATTCCATTAAGATGATTACATCACGGGCAGCGGGGTTGTTGATGCCCTTTGCTGGCGGAACTGATTGTTTGAAAATAAAAGGGGATCGGCTAATTAGAAGTGCCTGTCCTCTTATTTTCCTTCCTGCTTTCGTCGAAGGGTTCCGGGTGAATAGCCGAATTTCTTTCTAAAAGCATTGATGAAGTGGTTAACGTGTGAATAGCCGAGGTTGTTAGCAATGGTTTTCATAGGGGTTTTTGATCTCCGCAGTACGTCATGGGCCTGCGTGAGGCGTAGTTCGGTAATGTAATTAAAAATGGAACTGCCGTATTTCTGTTTAAATTCGTCATTTAAAATCCGTGCCGATATGGCATAATTTCGTGCCAATACTTCCAACGTCGGAACTTTACCCACCAGAGAAACCAGATCATCGTGCAGCTGTGTTATCAGGTTTGCCCTCTCTTCCGCCCCATATTCGGGGTAATTGTCAATTTGGGCCACATAGCGGGCCAGTTCACAGATATATTCCAGAACCTTGGCCTGGGCAAACAGGATGCGCATCGTCCCGGTAAACTGATTTTGCAGTGCCATATGTAAATGCTTTGACAGTGCTGTCGGTACAAGATGAACCGCAGCAGTGCGACAGTGAGGCAGCCTCAGTTTCTCAAGCAGTACCCCACTCAGTTCGTTGCCGAGAAAATCACGCAACACTGACATCCCCACCCCAAGAATGGTCACCTCTATTTCACTACTGGCATCAAATGTCGGCTGATGATCGATCCGGTCAACCAGTTTGAATAGGGTCTGCCCGGCACCGAATGCATACACACCTCCCACACAGTAATCTTTATGTCCCACCCTGCCTATTTTGGGTGATGTTATGATCAGTGTCGGTTCTTTCAGTTCGCCCTGCATGCTGTGCAATACGACAGTTTGCCCGTACATCTGATCCGTAAAGTGATAATGCACATGGGTCAGGTACATACCGATGGCAAGAGGTGTAATTTCAAGCCAGCCATGTCCGATCTTCTCGTCCATTGGAATGGCACTACGGGCATACTGGGGGCAATCGTCATTGAGATGGAATTTTATAGATGGCGTGGCGGTCAACCAGTTGATTGTTGCAAATTCAAGTGAATTTTCCATGGCACCAGATCCTTGGGAATTAAGAGTTACCTGTATGCCAGGGGGACTGATATGCAGGCATGAGTTGCCAAAAATTAAGCTTAGTACGATTAGCTTTATTTATTCTACGCAATTTAATGCGCGATGCAAGAGTGAAACCTAAAGTCGTAGAATTTAGTCATAATATCGTAGAATAGTACCCCTCGTTTCATTCTCTACTTGGTGTATACTCACCCCCGATTTTTATTGAATACGGCATTACTTGCCATTTCAGAGACCCTTCCGGAGGAACGCCATGTCAAAATCAGTCGTTTTTGTAGACTCTGCTCTTACCGATTATCAAAGTTTACTTTCGTCCATCCCCGGTGACAACCAGGTTGTACTGATTGATAGTCAAAAAGATGGTCTCAGCCAGGTGCTGGATGCCCTGGCAGGTCAGCGTGATATCGATGCCATTCATATTCTCGGCCATGGAGCAAGCGGCATGGTGCAGCTTGGCACCACAATCCTCACGAATGCCGATCTTGGCCAGTATCAGAGCCAGTTGGCCGAATTGGGGAGTCACCTGACGACAAATGGCGACCTGTTACTCTATGGCTGCAATGTGGCGGCGGGGGAGCAGGGGGTGCCCTTTGTCAACCAGTTGGCACGTCTGACCGGAGCCGATGTGGCGGCTTCGACGGATATCACCGGCAAGGATGGTAACTGGAATCTGGAATACAGTACCGGCCCGATAGAGGCGGTGATGCCCCTTTCCCCGGAAGCACTCGCTCAGTACCAACATGACCTGTATGTTACCGGGTGGTCGGAAAATGGTGGAGAAAATTTTTTCTACACCATTTATCCCAACGGTAGTGTGTACGCTTCCTTTACCAATTCGTGGAACGTTACGGCCGATGGGAACGGTGGTACTGTCAAATGGATGTGGGATGGCTATTACTATGCAAATGACACAGCATCTCCACAAATAATGCAGTTGTCAGGTACGTACTCATTAACCAATGGTTTCGGGTACGGGGTAAACGGGGTATCTGGAGGCGGTTCGAATGTCTTTAGTGTATATTATAACTCTGGCGGGACGTGGTATCCGACGACGCTGAATGCGGCACCCGGAAGTCATATTCGAATTGATAGTTTCCGCGTTTCAGATGCGAATTATCAAAACAATTTTATTACCGACTTTGTAAGTACGACAATTTATGTACCACTGTTTACCACCGGCTCAACGGAGACCATCTCGGTGCCAATTAATGCCGCATCGTTCGAGCTGGTACCCCATCTTCATGTTACAGACCAAAACTATGGAAAAATAGTTAAATGGTCACTCATGACGTTACCAACACATGGCACGCTCTACATTAATGGCGTTGCCATCAATTCGCTCAGTGACGATCCCGGGCATACCATTGCCGCAGGAACCGATATTATACCGGCAAATACAACATATACGTTCATTCCATCCACTGACTATAGCGGTACGGATACCGTGCAGGTTCGTGTCTGGGATGGTATTGCTGAAATTGACAAGACAATGAATCTTGTCATGAACGATGCACCGACGATAAACGTTAGCAACTCGACCTATGCAATTTATGACGGAACAACAACGCCGGATACCGCGACGCCGTTTGCCGGTGTGACCATTGCCGACTCCGGTGCGGCACAGATACAAGCGGTTACCATAACTCTCGATGCGGCGGCCAAGGGCTCATTGTCAAACCTAGGGGGTGGTTCGTACAATCCCGCAACGGGGACCTACTCATTCAGCGGAACGGCATCGGCGGCCACGACAGCGATTCATAGCCTGCTGTTTACACCGACGGCAAATCGTGTGAATCCGGGGCTTACCGAAACCACCACGTTCACCGTTTCAGCCAATGACGGCTATGTAACGGCACGTGACTCAACGGTATCGGTGATTTCTACCTCGGTCGATGACCCGTTCGCACTCGGGGGGACGACAACCACCACATCCATTAATGATACTGCTACCGCGACCCCCTTTTCCAGTGTGACGTTCACCGATGCCGATTTGGCGCAGCTTCAATCGGTGACGGTGTCACTTGATGCTGCGGCCAAAGGGAGCTTTACCACACTGAGTGGTTTTATCCATAACCCGGATGACAGCTATGGCTATTCCGGTACTGCAGCACAAGTCCAGTCCGCTCTCCGCGGTCTGGTGTTTACCCCCACCGCCAATCGGATTACGCCGGGGCTTACCGAGACCACGACATTCACGATCAGTCTTACCAACAGTGCCATGTCGCCATTTTCATTTGCCGACAGCACGACAACCGTGGTGGCCACGTCGGTCAATAACGCACCGACCATCGGCGGGGTCGCGTCAAATCAGGCGGTGAACGATACCGCTACCATTGCTCCCTTTTCAACCATGACCGTGGCCGATGTGGATTTTGGTACCACCATGACCGCCACCGTGCTGTTGGATACGGCGGCAAAGGGGGCATTTACGGCTGACTCCCTGACCGCAGCAGGGTTCGTAGATGGGGGCAGTGGTAGTTATACCCATACGGCAACGGACCCGGCAACAATGCAGGCCGCCCTGCGGACGCTGGTATTCCAGCCGGCAATCGGGTATGTATCCCTGAACTCTCATTTCTACCCATCCTTTACCGTGACTCTCAACGACGGCCTGATCGGCGGCACGGTAAGTAACAGCTCTACCAGCCTCAATGTTACGGCGGTCAACGTCCCCCCCACACTGACCAGTTTTGTCGGGGTGGTTGCCACTGCAGTGGAGGATACGGAAAAAGCCATTACCTTTGCTGACCTCACGGCCCAGGGGAACGAAGCCGATACGTCACCCGGCACTGTCACCGGATATATTGTCAAAGGGGTCACCAGCGGCACGCTGCGGATTGGCACCAGCAGTGCCACTGCCACCGCCTGGAATGCAAATAGTAATAAACTCATTGATGGGAGTCATATCGCCTACTGGACACCGGCAGCCAATGTTAATGGTGCATCGATTAATGGGTTCAGCGTGACCGCTCTGGATAACCAGGGAGCAGAATCGACCACCGCTGCGGTACAGGTGCCGGTAGCGGTTACCTCCGTTGATGACGCTCCTGCCGGTGTTGATATTGCCATCACACTACTTGAAGATGCAACTTGTACATTGACCACCGGAGATTTCAGCTTTACCGACCCGCAAGATCTGCCTGCCAATACGCTGGCTGCCGTCAAAATTACGACCCTGCCCGCTGCCGGAGTGCTGAAGTATGCCGGGACGGCAATCACTGCGACAGAGATTGCGGCCGGTTATGAGGTAACCACGGCTGACATTACGGCGGGCAAGCTGACGTTCACCCCGGCATTGAATGCCAATGGGGCAGGGTACACGAGCTTTACTTTCCAGGTGCGGGATAACGGCGGCACAAGTAATGGAGGTGTTGATGCCGATTCGACGCCAAACAGTGTCGCTTTTTCAGTCACTCCGGTAAATGATGCACCGGTTTTGACTTCCGGCACGGGGCACAACATGCCGAATCAGACAGAAGAAATTGTCACTGACGCTAACAACAGTGGGCAGACGGTGGCATCACTACGCGCTTCAATGAGCGATGCAGACACCGGTGTGAACAGTTCAAATAATGGTACCGGCCAAGGAATCGCTGTTTATGCTACCACGGTAAATGGCCCCGCCGACGGTGGGAAGTGGCAGTATTCCACTGACAATGGCTCGACCTGGAGTGACGTTGGTACTGTGAGTTCCGGTGCGGCACTTCTCCTGCGTGACAGCGATAAAGTCCGTTTTGCTGGCGATACAGTGAACGGCCAAACGGCCAATTTTTCCTACTATGCGTGGGATCAGGCTACCGGCAGTGCCGGCAGCAGAGTCACTGTTGCCAGCGTAGGGGGAACTACCGCGTTCTCCACCGTCAGCGATAGTGTGTCGGTGACGGTTACCGACTTGAATGATGCCCCGGTCCTGGACCTGAGTGCGGCAATCAACGGTACCGGCATTACGACAACCTTCCGTCCACGGGGTACGGAGGTTGCCGTGGTGGGGAGTGACATTCTGATCACCGACCCGGATAAAGCCGGTGCACTCGCTCCCCAGCGTGACACCATTACTCAGGCGGTAATCGCTATCAACACGGGGGCACAGGATAACGCATTTGGTACTATTTACGAGACCCTGACGGCTCAGACCGGTGTGGGTGGAACGGCTATCACCAACTATTCCGGGAGTCTTGGCCCCCTTACGATCAGTGGCAACGGCTCCACCACGGTTACCATCAGTGGGACCGGTACGTGGGCTGACTACCAGTCAGCATTGCAATCGGTATACTACTACGATGGTAATCCCAACGCTTTTGCGGGAGATCGGACCGTCACCGTCTCGGTTACCGATGGCGCGGTAACTGTTGGCGGGGCATTTGCAAATCGCCTTGCCACATCTGCCACCACCACCATCCAGATCCCCTGGACCCCGGTTGTTGACTTGAACGGCAACCATGGCAGCTGGACCGACCGCACCTATACTACGACGTTCACCGAGGATGGCGGGACTGTTGCCATCTCTACCCCGGATGCCTCCATCACCGACGAGGGGGGGATGGTGAGGAGTCTTACCATTGCCCTTGCCAATCCTCTGGATGGTAATCAGGAACATTTGTCACTTTCATCGGCCGCTGAGGCATTTCTGAATCAAAAAGGGTTCACGGTTCAGATCACAAATGACCATGTTATTACCATTACGTCCAATGATCCGGCCGGCCGTGACGTTACCCAATTTCAGGTCGGACTCAGGGGGGTTCTCTATACCAACAGCTCCCAGGACCCAAACTCTGCCGATCGTACCATCAACGTCACCATCGTCGATACTGCGGGCATCAGCGGGGTAGGGGCCAGTACTACCATTCAGGTGATTCCGACCAATGATCCTGCCGTGGCAGTGGCGGATACCGGTACTACTCCGGCCAATGTGCTCCTGGATAGTGCAGCAGCGGCCGGTGTGCTTCACAACGATACCGATGTTGATCATCTTGATACCCATACGGTGAGTGCGGTGAACGGTGAGGCTTCTTCGGTGGGGAGCCGAGTTGCCGGAAGTCATGGTGGTGATTTTACCATTCGTGCCGATGGCTCCTATAGTTTTGATCCCGGGACATCATTCCTCGATCTCCCGCTGGGTAGCCATCAGGATACCAGCGTAACCTACACCAACTCGGACAACAGCGGTGCCACTTCGAGCAGTACGCTTACCATCACGGTTACCGGAAAAAACCATGAGCCGGTTGCCGGTGCCGATTCAGGAGTTACCGCCGAAAAGGCCGCTTTTACCGTTTCGGCCGGTTCGGGCGTGCTTGTCAATGATACCGATATCGATACGACTGATACCCATACGGTGAGTGCCGTAGCCGGTGCCACTGCTTTCGTCGGTCAGGTGGTATCAGGAAGTGGCGGTGGCACCTTTGTCGTTAATCAGGATGGTTCCTATCGCTTCGATCCCGGCACGGCTTTCAACTGCCTTGCGCCGGGAGAAAGTGCCACCACCAGGGTGAATTATACCGTCGCCGATAACCACGGGGCAACCTCATCGAGCTATCTGGAGGTCACCGTCAACGGTGCTGCGGATCTGCCGGTGCTTGATCTGAACGGAGCGGTAAACGGGGTTGATGGAAATCTTGTCTACGCAGCACGTTCCGCTGCCAGTCCGCTTTTTGGAGATGGTACAGCATTGCGGGTGGCGACGACCGACCACCTTGATGAAGTGATCAGGGCGACCTGTGAATTGAACGCTGCCACGGCCATTGATAACGCATTTGGCACCACGTACGAGACACTCACCACCACTCTGGCGGGGGGAGTGTACGCCAATGGCGCGGTGTCACTGCAGTTCAGTGGTAACGGAAGTGGTGAAAACGGTCTGGTGGGGGCCACCACGCTTACCCTGACCGGTACGGGGAGTGCGGCTGATTACCAGGCTGCGTTTGTCACCATTCAGTACAGTGATGCCAATCCGAACGCCTCTGCCGGAGTCCGGCCGGTTAAGATTACGCTGTATGATGCGGAAAATCAGAGTGTTACCGCAACCAAAAATGTGAACGTCATCTGGGCGCCGGTGGTGGATTTGAATGGTGAAGGTACGGAGGGGAGAAATTTCGGGCCGGTTGACAGTACGAGCGGTCCGGCGGGAACCGCTGTTGCCGTCGCTTCGCCCGATGCTGCGCTTATCGATCAGGATGGCAATATTAAAAGCGTTACCATACAGCTAGATACGCGACCCGACGGTGCCTCTGAATCCCTCTTTATAACCCCGAGCCAGGTTACGGCACTCTCCGGTATCGGTATCAGGGTGACCGGCAGTGGAACGGCCCGGATAATGCTTGATACCACCAATGTGAACGGCCTTGATGGCACCTTCTTCCAGCTTGGTCTGCGTGCCGTGCAGTACACCAATACGGCGACCCATGCGGATTTGTCACCACGGACGGTCTCCGTGACCTCACTGGATGTGGACGGCCAGAGCGGCCTTGGAGCCAGTACCACCATCAACCCCGTTCATGTGAATATACCGCCAACGGTGACCGACCATACTGCCACGGCTACCGAAGGGGGGAGTGTGGTCAGCGGACAGCTGACCGGGAGTGATCCTGACTATAATCAGGCAGATCATCTGACCTACAGCACCATGGGGATTGTGCCTGCCGGGTTCACCTTGGACAACAACGGAACCAGCCATTTCGATCCGGCCAATTCGGCCTATGACCATCTGGCTGCCGGTGTGACAGAAGATGTCACCGTGGAATACAGGGCAAACGATGGCTATGATAACTCAAATACTGCAACCCTGACCATTACCGTAACCGGCAGCAATGACGCTCCGGTGGCGGTGGTGGGGAGTGCCGCCGCCACCGAAGGGGGGAGCGCGGTCAGTGGAAACGTGGTTGCCAACGATATTGACGACAACCATCAGTTGACCTATGCCGTGGTGGGAACTACCCCGTCCGGTCTGACCTTCAATTCCGACGGCAGCTACCGTTTTGACCCGACCAACGGAGCCTACGACCATCTGGCGGCCGGTGCCACCCAGGAGGTAACGGCCCGGTTCAAGGCCAATGACGGTCTGGCTGACTCACTTACCTCAACCCTGACCATTACCGTAACCGGCAGCAATAACGCTCCGGTGGCGACCGGTACCTTTATTCATACGTTTACCGATACGGCAGCTGCCGACCGTTTTAGTAATTGGACCGGTACACTCACGGCTACCGATGTTGACGTGCCGGATACACTTCGCTGGAGCGGAAGTAGGGCCGGCAGTTACGGTGCCCTAACGATCAATAGTGACGGTAGCTACCGGTATGTGGTCAATGCTGCAGCTGTCAATGCCCTTCCGATCAATTATAATGCCACTGATACTTTTACGGCCACCGTGACCGATAGTGCCGGTGCCACAGCTACCCGGAGTGTTACCGTGAATGTCACTGGCACCAACGATACCCCGGTCATCACCAACGTTCCGTCACGGGCTCTGGGCAGTGTGACCGAAGGTGGCATTGTGGAGAACGGACAGACAGCAGTGGTGGGGAGTGGGGATGGTGTGACCCATGTAAGCGGCCAGTTGAGTGCTGATGATGTTGATAGTGGTGCGTCCATCACCTGGAGTATTGCTGGTGCACCATCGACTGTCTACGGTTCGATCTCAATCAATTCCAGCACCGGAGCATGGGACTACGCATTGAATAATAGTCTCGCTGCCACCCAGGCTCTGAAAGGGGGCGAGGTCGTTGAACAAAGCTACACGGCACGTGTTGCTGATCAATATGGTGCGTACGCAGATCAGGCCGTGACGGTTGCCATCACCGGAACAAATGAGGCACCGACTATTAACGGTATGCCACGTGTTGCACCGCTTGTTACCGCCGGCAAAGCTGAACCGCTTGCTGATTTCACCGTTGCCGATGCTGAAAACGGTATACTGAAGGTGTCGCTTGTCGCTTCGAACGGTTCCATCGGTGGTCTTACCGATAGCGACCCGTTGATAGCCGGGATTCAGCTGAGAGGGGTGCCAACTGAGGTTAACTCGGCTCTGGCTGCGGCAACTTTTACCGCAAATGGCTCTGCAGACCCGGGTTTTTCACTGCTAGTAACCGATGATCAGGGTAGTACGGCCACCG
The DNA here is from genome assembly GCA_903876875.1 of uncultured Geobacteraceae bacterium. Classification (GTDB taxonomy): domain Bacteria; phylum Desulfobacterota; class Desulfuromonadia; order Geobacterales; family Pseudopelobacteraceae; genus JACRCG01. The sequence continues at coordinate 24,464 of CAIRBT010000167.1, read as the reverse complement.
CAACCTACCATATGATCGCTGATAATGCCGGCGTTCTCTCCAGTAGTGAGGCGAACGTGCCATCACTGCCTCCCGTTGGCGGTGGTGCGACGGTGGCGGGTGACGGTAATGGCGACGGGGTTGCCGACAATCAGCAGCTTTCCGTACTCTCGGTGCCGCTGCTTGCGACAACCACTCCTTTGATCGATACCGGTGCCGCACATTCCTACATCACCATGGTTGCCGATTCAAAGGCAGGCATTGTTGACACCACCACTGCAGGAACTGCCGTTGTGACCGACATTCATCAACTTGATAAACCGGCACTTCTGCCGAACGGTATACAGATGCCGCTTGGTGAACTCTCTTTCAATGTGAACAGTGTTGACAACGGCGTAATTGCACAAAACTTCAGTCTGTTTGTCGATAGTTCACTCGGTATCAACGGGTACTGGACGCAAAATAGTGCCGGTGTCTGGCAGAACCTTGCCACCCACATTGAAGCCGTGGGGGATAAAACCCGTATTGACTTTACCATTGCCGATGGCGGAGCCTTTGATAGTGACCATAGTGCCGGTTCCATTACCAATCAGGGGGCACTTGCTGCCAAGCCACTGTCAATTGTCAGTTCAGTGCCGGTCACGTCGCCGGGCGGCTTTTTCTTTTAAATGATTATGTCTCTGTAACATAATAAGGAGGTTTCACATGAAATATCAGGTATATAGAGCTGTGATACTGATGGCGTCCTGCCTGTTTTTGGGGGGGTGCGGTGATGGAGATGGCAGTAGCATCATTTCTTCTCCCTTGAGGGGCTTTTGGGAGGATGTGGGGGGATTGACAAAGGGGATCGTGCTGGCTAATGGGGAGGGGTGGTTCGTTTTCAAGGACGCGCAAAGTAATACGATAGCCAGCTGTGCCCGGGTTCAGATGGCGGCGGCAACAGCCGCCGTTCCAAAAAGTTTCACGGCGTTGGGTAGGCAATACCAGTTGCAAGCTGCAACAACTACCGATGTGACCGGTTCAGGAACCTATATTGAAAAAACGTCTCTTACCGGTTCCCTGGGGGGGAAGAGCTTTTCCCCTCTGGTATATGACAACCGATACGAAAATGTCGCTGTGCAGGCTGATATTGGCGGTAGTTGGGTCGGTAATTACGGCTCTTACACCGTCGGCACTACGGTTGTCGAGACCACACTGACGCTGACCATTGATTCGGTCACCGGTGGGGTGACTGGTGATGATACGACGGCGTGTCATTATGTGGGGAGTGCCCAGCCACGACCGGCAGACCCGGCTCTGTTTGACATTAGTCTCACCCAGAGTTGCGTGGATACCACCACCAGACAACTCTCCGGTATCGCCTACACTACGTTGGACGCCGGTAAACATTATGTGTCTGTTGCAACAACAACGGATGATAGAAGCGGTGCTGCTTTGTTTATCGGGGAAAAACAGTAAGAAGGTCGGTAATTGTTGATGTGTGGTTTTTTAGGGGGCACATCCCGCTCACCCTCACCCTCACCCTCACCCTCACCCTCACCCACGAGGGGAGCGGGGACTTTATAAGGGACCTTGTTGGTTTATTATTTTGGTTACCTTTGCTTCTTATGCACCCGTTGTGGTTTCACGCGGTCTACAGGAGAGGGCTGAGGAATATTCCAACCTCCACTGGGAGTCTGTCGGACTTAGGGGGAATCTGCCGCAAATCCGTCTGAACGGATCATATTTCACCGTTTTTTCGGTCAATAGAACGACTATTGTCCTTCAAATTCGTCGAAATCTGCTCTCGCCCAGCCGAATTTTTCGCGACGATTCCCTAATTCCGACAGACTCCTCGGTTCCCGGTCGTCATGGCACCGTTCGTCCGTTTTGCTGCTGCCGCTATTTCCCCACCGGTAGCTGCGTTGTAAGCCGTTCAATCAGCTCGGCAGGGTCAAATACATCTGGCACGTTAAACAGAGCTATCGTCAGGAATTAATCCATCCCCCTCCCAGCACCCGATCCCCCTGGTACAGCACCGCGGCCTGCCCCGGTGTGACCGATGTTTGGGGCTCATCAAAATGGACCTCAAACTGCTGATCCGAATGAATCACAACCGTGCAGGGGGCAGGGGTGTGACGATAGCGGATGCGGCATGTCGCCCTGAATTCCGACCCGGCTGGCGGTTCGATCCAGGTGGCCTTGTCGGCACACAGATTACTGCACCTCAGTTCTGAAACGGCGGCAACCACCACCCGGTTATGGATGATGTCCAGTGACTGCACATGGAGCGGGTACTCCCAGGCGACCCCCAGCCCTTTCCGCTGACCGATGGTATAACGATGGGTTCCCTGGTGTGTGCCGACGACGGTCCCGTCACTGAGCACAATATTCCCCGGCAGCGATGGCACCCCGTTCCTCTCCAGAAAACCGGCATAATCATTGTCCGGAATAAAGCAGATTTCCTGGCTTTCGTGCTTCTGGGCCACCGGCAGGGCGAAAGAGGTGGCCAGTTGGCGAACGCGGCTTTTGGTCAGGGCACCAACCGGAAAGATGATCTGTGATAACTGCTGTTGGGTGAGGGTAAAGAGAAAATATGACTGGTCTTTTGTTGGATCAGTACCCATTTTCAGCTGGTACTGTCCCGGTGCTGATTCGAAACTCTGCACATAATGGCCGGTGGCCAGCAGTCCGGCACCACGCTCCTCCGCTTTTTTGAGCAGCAGATCAAACTTGATACGTTCATTACAGCGGATACAGGGGTTTGGCGTGCGCCCGGCGGCGTATTCTGAAATAAAATAATCAATGACCAGCTGCTTGAATTCGGCACGCATATCGATGACTTCAAAGGGGATGCCGATTTTTTTGGCTACCCTGCCGGCGTCAAGCACATCATCCAGAGAACAGCAGGTTTTTGACCGGCAGGAGGCGTCTTTGGCGATGGGATCATACAGTTGCAGGGATACGCCGGTCACCTCGTATCCCTGCTCTTTCAGCAGGGCGGCGCTGACTGAAGAATCAACGCCGCCGCTCATGGCTATAACTACTCGTTTATTCACGTATTATCTCTTCTGGGGCGTATAAATCTGGTCAAAGGTGCCGCCATCTGAAAAATGGGTCTTCTGTGCTTTCTGCCAGCCGCCGAATACCTTGTCGATGGTGTATAGCTTCACTTTTGCCAGTTTGGTCGGTATTTTTGTATTGATCGGACGGTAGTAGTGCTTGGCGGCTATTTTCTGCGCCTCATCGGTGTAGAGATAGTTCAGATAGGCTTCAGCCACTTTGCGGGTGCCCCGTTTGTCGGCCACCTTGTCAACCACGGTTACCGGCGGTTCGGCCAGGATACTTTCCGAGGGGGTTACCACTTCGAATTTATCCGGTCCCAGTTCGTTGATGGCCAGAAATGCTTCATTTTCCCAGGCGAGCAGTACGTCACCTAAACCCCGCTGGACGAAGGTATTGGTGGCGCCACGGGCACCGGAATCAAGTACCGGGACGTTTTTCAACAGTTTACCGACAAATTCTTTGGCTTTGGCCTCGTTGCCGCCCGGTTGATGGAGCGCATAGGCCCAGGCTGCCAGGTAGTTCCAGCGTGCTCCTCCGGAGGTTTTCGGGTTGGGGGTAATGACCGCAACGCCCGGTTTGATCAGGTCATCCCAGTTCTTGATTTTTTTCGGATTGCCTTTTCTGACCAGAAATACAATGGTTGAGGTGTAGGGGGAGCTATTGTGGGTCAATCGCTTTTGCCAGTCGGTTTTGATAAGTCCCTTTTCGGCGATGGCGTCAATGTCATAGGCCAGGGCCAGGGTGACCACGTCGGCTTCCAGGCCGTCAATCACACCACGGGCCTGTTTGCCGGAGCCGCCATGGGACTGTTTGATGGTAACCTTGTCACCGGTTTGCTGCTGCCATATTTTTGCGAAGGAGCTGTTGATATCGGTATAGAGTTCCCGTGTCGGGTCGTAAGAAACGTTCAGCAGAGTTATATCCTTGGCAAATGCCGCAGAAGTTGTAGATAAAGCCAGTGCAGCGGCAACGAGGGTGGTGGTAATGGTTTTTAGTTTCATAACAATCTCCTTAAAACTATATATTTTGTAGATAATTTGTGTGAAAAAAGATGCTATTCATCCTGCTTTTCAATGTCAAGAACGTAGTGTCCTTCGTCGGACTGTTGCAAGGCCAGCAGTTTATGACCATCGGCCTTGAGGCTGCGGGGAACATTTTTTACCGGCTCCCCATCATCAAGCAGGATGCGGGCGGTGGCACCGTTATCAAGCTCTTCCAGTGCCAGCTTTGCTTTGACAAAATTCGTGGGACAACTGACGCCACGCAGATCAATCAACTGCATGAAATTCTCCTCTCATTGTTTATTTTGTGGATTTGTAGAGACGCAACATTTTGCGTCTCTACGTTGAACCATCGATCATCCATCGGTCAATTGTAGAGACGCAACATTTTGCGTCTCTCATGAAATTATTTACCAATCTGTGTATCAATAATCTGTGGTGCGATGGTCTGTGACACGATGTAGTCGGGAAACTGCACCCGCAGGTGGTTCAATAATGCATCGGCCCCTTCCTTGATGATGGTGTCTCCCAGTCTGATGCGCCCCAGTCCTTCGGCTTTCTCTTTGTACCACTCCAGCACCGAGGCGATAAACGCTGCCACCTGATCTTCGGGGAGAAAGGTTGCGAAGAGGGTGCCAACCAGCGGGCTGCGTCCCCATTTGCCGCCGATACGTACTGTGTAGCCACGACGCTGTTCACTCCAGGCACCGGTGGGGCAGACCTTGACGCAATCGCCGCACCAGATACAGGGATCATTGGAAAAAACCGGTTTGTTGTCTTCTCCGGTGGAAAGTGCTTTGGGAACGCAGTTCTTGGTGCAGAGACCACAACTGATACAGACACTTTTGTCAAGTTGCGGATAAATGGCACCCTGAAAGCCGATGTCGTTGGTGGCTGACTTGGGACAGTCAAAGGGGCATCCGGCAAAGGCTACTTTGAATTTATGGTGACCGGTCGGGGTGCCGAAGAGCTTTTCGTCAACCTCAAGGGCCGACTTCTGGGTATCGACCAGGCCATTGGGGTTATATTCGCAGCCGCCGCAGGCGACAGGAACCCTGACCCTGGCTCCGCACGAAGCGACCTTCTGGCTCTTTTCTCCCAACTCTTCAACGACGGCATCGAAATCTTTATAGTTGATATTAATCAGCTCGATGGACTGACGTACCGACAGATGGACAAACTCGCCACCGAACTTCTCGGCAACCTCGGCAATTTTCTTCAGGCGGGGTACGCTCATTCTGCCCCCCGGAACACGGAGGCGCACGGTGAAAAGATCTTTGCCACGCTCTTTGATGAAGCCACCCGCTTTCAGGTTGTTCAGGTCAAGTTTTGTCTGTTTTTCTTCGGCCATTAATTAACTCCATCGTGAGAATAATTATACTTCTATCAGAAAAAAGTTACGTTGTCCAGTTAAAAAATATATATCTATAGGTTTACTATACTAATGCTTCTATCGGTTCGTGTTCAACAACCCCCGCACTGATTTTGAAGGACTTTACCACCGGGGCGGCGGCATCGGCCAGAGAAATAATCAGGTACGAGACGTCGGGGGTCAGGGCGAGTCTGATATCCTCTTCAGATGGCCGTGCCGGGGTTTCCGGGTGGGAGTGGTAGATCGCCACCATTGCGAGTCCCTTGCTCCGGAGCTGTTTAATGACGGTAAACTGCTCCCGGGGTTCCATCATGAAATGTTCATTGCTGGCATCGGTATTGGTCATGGGGAAAAATTCGCTGACTGTATCAGGCGTACCGCCGAGAATGCCGCAGACCTCCAGCGGAAAACCTTCCCTCGCGTGAGCCACCATGGCATCAAGAATGGTCTGGGGGATGCGTATCATATCATGGTCCCTTCAGGTCGCAGACCGTCAGCGCGTCAAGCTCATCGACCACCTCGGTAATGGTCGGGTTGTCACCGCAGACCGGGCAGGAATGGTTGCGTTTAAGCGGTATCTCCCGGAATTTCATCCGGAGGGCACTGTAGGTCAGCAAGCGGTTGGTGAGCGGGTCACCGATCCCAAGCAGATATTTGATCGCTTCGGTGGCCTGGAGGGTGCCGATTATGCCGGGGAGTACGCCGATAACACCGGCCTGGGAGCAGCTGGGGATGGCGTCCTTGGGGGGCGGTTCGGGAAAAATGCAGCGATAGCAGGCCGATTCCTTCGGCTTGACCGTAATGGTCTGGCCGTCGAACTGGAGGATGCCGCCATGGGAGTAGGGCTTACCTGCCAGTACACAGGCGTCGTTAATGAGAAACTTGGCGGCAAAATTGTCGGTGCCGTCAATGATAAAGTCATAATCGGCAATGATCCGGCTGATGTTGGCCGCCGAGATCCATTCCTTGTAGGTGATGACCTTCACATCCGGGTTGATGGCCTGCATCTTTTCCCGTGCCGACTCGACCTTTGGTTTCCCCACATCGGGGGTGAAATGGATCACCTGGCGTTGCAGGTTGGAAAGATCAACATCGTCCGCATCGGCAATGCCGATGGTGCCGACTCCGGCGGCTGCCAGATAGAGGGCGATGGGGGCACCCAGACCACCGGCACCGATAATCAGTACCCGTCCGTCAAAAAGTTTTTGCTGCCCTTTGCCGCCAACCTCTTTCAGGATGATATGGCGCGAATATCGTTCAATCTGTTCATCGGTCAGCATATTAGTGTCCTCCCCCCATGAAGTAGAGGAATTCGATCACATCCCCCTCTTTGACCGGTGTGCCGGTGAAGGCATCACGATCAAGAACATCGCCATTGAATTCTACTGTGACGTAGAGTCGTTGGGAAACGTCCAGCTCTTCAAGGAGGGAGTCGATGGTGCGAGACGGATTTTCCGGCAGGGTGGTGGCTTTTCCATTAACGGTAATATTCATGACTGGTCTCCCTCTCAGATGGCGTCAAGTGCCTGTTTGAAATCTTCTATAATGTCTGAAACATCTTCTATGCCGACGGAAACACGAATGGTATCCTCCGTGACCCCCATCAGCTTTTTTTCTTCACTCTTGTAATCGGCACAAATGGTACTGGCCGGGTGGATCACCAGGGTTTTGGCATCGCCGATGTTGGCGAGGTTTTTGGCCAGGGTGAGTCCGTTGATAACTTTGAAGGACGACGGCTTGTCACCGGTACCGAAGGTCAGCAGTCCGCCGAAACGACCGCCGTATAATTTTCGGGCAACGGCATGCTGGGGAGAATCTTCCAGTCCCGGATAGCGTACCCAGGCAACTTTGGGGTGACTCGCAAGAAAGCGTGCCAGTGTCAGGGCACTGGAGCAGTGGCGGTCCATTCTCAGGGCCAGGGTCTGGATACCCTCGGTTAGCAGGTACGAGTTAAATGGTGAAGGGCAGGCCCCCAGATCCTTATGGACAAGCTTTCTCACTCGGGCGGTAAAGGCGAATTGACGGTATTTTTTATGAAACATTTCAAAGTGGGGAAACCTTGGGCTGTTCCAGTTAAAGACTCCCCGGTCGATAATGACGCCGCCGATGGTCGTGCCGGTGCCATTGATGTACTTGCTGGTGGAATAGGCAAGTATATCCGCCCCAAGCGCGGCACCACTGGCCAGATAGGGGGTGGAGACGGTGGTGTCCACCATGAGCGGAATGCCGACTTCATGGGCGATACGGGCCAGTTCCGGGATGTCGGGCACGTCAAGTTTGGGGTTGCCGATGGTCTCAACGAACAGCAGACGGGTTCGCTCATTAACGGCACTCCTCACCCCTTCCAGGTCGAGGGGATCGACAAATGTGGCGGTTATGCCATACTGGGAAAGTGTGTCGCGGAACAGGGAAAAGGTGCCGCCGAATAGTGACGACGATGAGAGGATTTCATCACCGGCCCGGAGGATCGTCATCACGGCGGTGGTAATAGCTGCCATGCCCGAGGCGGTGACGATGGCGGTGCCACCCCCTTCCAGAAGGGCAAGACGACGTTCCAGAGCTTCACTTGTCGGGTTGCCGATGCGGGTATACACCGAACCGACCGCCCGACCGCGGAATACGTCTTCCAGCCCTTCGGCGGTCGGGTAGGCGAACGAGCTGGATTGTACGATGGGCACCGACGTTGCACCGGACGGCCCGGATTCCAGGCCGCCATGTACCAGCAGCGAATCGAAGCGAAGTGACTTTTCCATATTCCCTCTTATAATCTTGACTAAAATTATCTAAAAAGAGGAATACCAGTTCAGCACTTCGCTGTCAAGGGTAAAGTTTTATATCTCTATTTTTAGTAGATAATTAAATGCAGAAGTCAAACTCCACGTAATGATCCATATGTTTGCCCGGTTCGGTGGATTTTGGTTTCCCCACCACTTTGGCCGGAATACCGGCAACGGTGGAGTGGGGGGGGACTTCGTTGAGTACGATACTGCCGGCGGCTATTTTGGAGCCATCACCGATTTTTATGTTGCCAAGTATTTTGGCTCCGGCACCGATCAGCACTCCATTGCCGACTTTTGGATGACGGTCGCCCGACTCCTTACCGGTGCCCCCCAGGGTAACTTCATGGAGCATGGAGACGTCGTTGCCGATTACCGCTGTTTCACCAATGACCACACTGGTGCCATGATCTATCAAAATCCCTTTGCCGATACGGGCAGCCGGGTGAATGTCCACATCAAACGCTTCGGATATGCGGCTTTGCAGGTAGAACGCCAGGGCATGCCGGTCCTGTCCCCAGAGCCAGTGGGCCACCCGGTATGACTGGAGTGCCTGAAACCCCTTGAAGTTCAGATAGGGGAGGGCAAGACTCCGGGCGGCCGGGTCCCGTTCTACCACCGCGGAGAGGTCCCGGCGGACCGCTTCGCGGATATCGGGCGAAGCGGTCAGTGCCTCATAGAATATGTCCCGCAGTGACGTGGTCGTCAGGTAGGGGGAGGCAAGCTTGCCGGCCAGAAAGTAGGAGATTGAACCTTCCAGTGTGGCATGCTTCAAGACCGTGTCGTGCAGATAGCCGGCCAATATTGGTTCGGCTTTGGCATTGACAAACACATCCTGCCGCAGGCGGGTCCAGATCGGGTCGAGCTGCTCCGGTTTGTCCCGGTAGACCTTTCGCTCCTGATGAATGCCGGTCAGGGTCACTTTTTTCGCATATTCCGGAGTCATGACTCCTCCTCTGTTCAGCGTAGTTGTTTCAGGGCCGCCACCAGGCGATCTATCTCTTCAAAGGTGTTGTAAAAGGAAAACGAGGGGCGCACCGTTGCCTCCAGCCCAAAGCGGCGCAATGACGGTTGGGCGCAGTGGTGGCCGGCCCGTACCGCTATGCCATGTTGGTCCAGATATTTCCCCACCTCGGGTACCGGTTTATCCTTGAGAATGAACGAGGTAACCGCCACTTTCTCACGTGCATTGCCAATAATCGTCAGGCCGTTGACCGTGCGGAGTTGTTCCGTGGCATATTCCAGCAGCCGGTGTTCGTAAGCCGCGATGGCGGGCAGTCCGACCCTGGTTACGTAATCAAGGGCGAGTCCCAGGCCATAGGCGTCGGCAACATTGGGGGTTCCGGCCTCAAAGCGGGCCGGTACGTCACTGTACTGGGTCTGTTCAAAGGTAACGTCTTTGATCATATTGCCCCCCCCCTGCCAGGGGGGAAGCTCCTCAAGCAGTTCCCGTCGTCCGTAAACGGCACCGATGCCGGTCGGCCCGAATATTTTATGACCGGAAAAGACGAAGAAGTCGATGCCGAGGGCCTGCACATCCACCGGCAGATGGGCCACCGACTGGGCGCCATCTATCAGCACATGGGCACCGACACGTTTTGCCAGTGCGGTCATTTCAGCAATCGGCAGCACCGTGCCCAGGCTGTTATTGGCATGGGCAAGACCGACCAGACGGGTGCGGGGATTCAGCAGCCGCTGGTATTCTGCCAGATTGATTTCACCACTGTCGGTAACCGGAATCACTCGAATGACCGCACCCCGTTCCTTGGCAACGATCTGCCACGGCACGATATTGGCGTGGTGTTCCAGTTCGGAGAGGAGTATTTCATCCCCTGGCTGAAGAAAACGTTTGCCGTAGGCGTTGGCAACCAGGTTGACCCCTTCGGTGGTACCCCGGACAAAAATAATCTCTTCGCTGGATGTAGCATGGAGGTAATCACGAATTTTATCCCGTGCCCCTTCAAAGGCATCGGTGGCACGGGCGGCCAGGGTATGGGCACCCCGATGGATGTTCGAGTTGTCATGGGCGTAGAAGTAACTCAGCCCGTCGATAACCTGGCGTGGTTTCTGGGTGGTGGCGGCGTTATCGAACCAGATCAGCTGTTTGCCATGGACCTGCTGATGGAGTATCGGGAAATCGGCACGGATCGCCGCCACATTAAAGGCCGGACTTCCCCCCCGGATGCCGCTTTTGGGGAGTGAGGCCTGTAAGAGGCTGGCAAAGGGATCGGCGTACTTCCCCCCACCATCGGTGCCGGACAGGTCATGGCGGAAGGTCTGAATACTTTTTACGAACCCCTTCAGGTCCCCATGGCTGGAGTTTTGATCCTTATAGGTCTGCTGACGCACCAGATGATCTGCCTGCTGCCCCAGGGTAGGAGCCGGTTGTAGCAGATCATGGGCAAACGGAATTGAAGATGGTGCTGACGATGAACTTTCTTTTATCGTCTGAAAAATCTGCGATATCCGGTCGAGGGGCTCCCCGGCAGCCGGTATGGTGCCGACGGCACCCCCCGGAAGGGCCGAGGTCTCTTTTTGTGCCCGGTCAAACAGGGATGCTGCAATGCAGCGGGAGTCAGAGCCCTCCCCGGTGAACGATTGTTCACCAGGGAGTTGGTTATAGAGTCGTGAAGCAACCTGGGCGACCACGTCAGGAGTAATGTCTGGCATATGGAATCCTTTAAAATCTGGGCAGAATTGGTAAAAAACTAAATCCCCGCGCCGGAGTTGTAGGCAACCGGTACGCTATGCTCGTAATGGTGATAGTATCCCACCTCGACATTTTCCAGTACGCCGATGGCATCGTCGGTCAGTACAGCGGCGGAGAAGTAGAGGGAGAGCAGGTATGATGCCACACCCAGATTGTCCAGTCCCATGAGGCGGGCCGACAGACTCGGTGAAATTTCACCTGGAATTCCCTGCTGATGGAGTCCAACGACCCCCTGATCCTCTTCTCCAACCCGAATCAGCAGGATGTTGGTGGTGCCGAGCCACTGGTTGTGGGCATAGCGGCTCTTTACTTCCAGTTTGTCCGATGGAATCAGCGGGATACCGCGCCAGAGGATGACCGGTGTGCCGAACACCGAGGTGGTATTTGGTGGCACGCCGCGCCAGGTGCATTCCCGTTCAAAGGCGGCAATTGCCTTTGGATGGGCCAGGAAGAAGGCCGGTTTTTTCCAGACCAGTGCCAGCAACTCGTCAAGGTCATCGGGGGTCGGCGCGCCGTAGCGTGCGCTGATCCGGTGGGACGGGTGTACCGAGTGGAGCAGGCCGTAGTTTTTATTGTTAATCAGTTCCCATTCCTGCCGCTCCTTGATCCCTTCAATGGTCAGGCGGAGCTGCTCTTCAAGCTGATTGTACGGATTGTTATAGAGATCGGAGACCCGGGTATGGACCCGCACTACCGTCTGTACGGCACTTAAGGAATATTCGCGGGGGGTTGCCGAATAATCCACAAAGGTTTCCGGAATAATAACGTTCTCCGCCAGACCGGAAACCAGATCGATGTTCCGCTCACCGTATTTATTGACCGCCGCCAGCAGTTCCAGATGTTCCTCAACGGCACGGGTGAATTCCTGTTTCAGGCCGTCATTCTTGCTCAACTGGGCATCCAGGTCGGTGCGTGAGAGGGTGAGCAGTACGCAGGGGTTGATGGTACGAATCGTCACATCAGAAGGTTTGTCAGATACCAGATCCGCCTCACCGAAATACTCTCCCTCACTCAGCAGGGCGATACGCAGATCACTGCCGTGAACCCCCTTACTCAATACTTCCACCTGACCCTGGGCGATAACAAAAAATTTGTTACGATCTTTTCCTTCGGTCACCAGTGTGTTCCCCAGGGTGACATTTTCGGTTTTGAAGCTGCCGGCAATCTTGCCGATGATACCGTCGGAAAGTTTTGCAAAGAGTGGCACGCTCCGCAGTGCCTGGGGCTCAAATTTTGCCACACCGTCTGCCAGGGTGAATTCGACCCGCTCTGCAGTGGGGAGCTCAACTCTGGTACGGTTGACCCGGTAGGTCCCTCCCTCAACATGGACCCAGGGGAGCAGGCTGAGCAGGTGGCGCGGGGTGATTGAAGCCAGTTGGGGTGCGGTCTTGGTGGTGCTGGCAAGGTTTCTGGCCACCGATGTGGTGACGCTGCGTTGAATGAGATTGTCTGCCATCTGTTGTCTCCTTTAATGTGGGTGTTACGGCTTTTTAATGGTTACTTTATGAATGTTGTCGCGGACGTGAACCGATTCCAGTACCTGATACCCCTGTTCCGTAGCGGTGCGCGGTACGTTGTCCAGCGGTTCACCGGCCACCAGCAGAATTTCCGTGCTGTCCCCCGATTCCAGTTGTTCAAGGTGAAGTTTCGCCTTAACGAACGTCATGGGACAGCGCTCCTTGGTTATGTCGAGAGTATATGTGCTCATATGAACAGTGTCTGACCTCCTTTAGAAAGTTCCAGAAAGGAAGCGACGCCAAGGACATCCTTCACTTCCGGTATAAAATCATCTTTGGTTAATCCCAGTACGTGCATGGCCATTTCGCAGGCAAAGAAGTTGACCCTCAGTGCTTTGGAGGCGTCAAACAGCTCCTCCAGGGTCGCCACATTTTTGTCTTTCATCATGCCGGTCATCAGGATCGGGCTTAACCCGCCAAAATTGAGACGGCTGAGAGGGAGGCTCTTTCTCCCGCCGAGCAGGAAGTTGAATAAGCGGGCCATGAAGCCGGTGCCGATAAAGCTGTGGCCGGTGACCTTCTTGATGCTGTTCAGTCCCCAGAAGGTGAAGAAGATATTTACCTCATAGCCGACCGCCGCCGCTCCGGACGCCAGGGTGAATACCGCAATTACCTTGTCGAAATCGCCGCTCATGCTGATGATGGATAGTTTGTTTTTTTCTGCCATGTGCGTCTCCTCAGTCGTGCGGCAGATAAAAAAAGAGGTCAAGGATGGAGAGCAGACTCGCTCTTTCCTTGACCTCCAGTTTTTCTGGTCAGTCTCAGTGTGTGTGAGATGGTAATCGGGAGTTGTTATTCCCGAATGGTACGTTTCAATGTGGTGACAGTAGCAAATGCACTGTGGTCTGTCAATATAAAAATTTAATATCTATATATTTAGTATTATTTTGTAAAGACCTTCTGGTAAATGGCACTGACGGCATGGGAACGATAATAGTGGCTGATACGCCGCAGACCGTGGGGATGTAAAAGTGTATCAAGTTCCTGATGCGTCAGTGTCTTAGAACATTCATCGCAGGCGAAAAAATCCCTGCAGGTCGGGTCGCACTGTTCGTTCAGCTGGCGGCAGCGGACCTCCATCAATAAGTAGCCGCCCGCTTTCAGGTTGCGGACCGCATTGTCCAGATATGCATGACGATCGCCACTTTCCATGATGATGTTAAAGACATAGGTAGAGAGTACCAGATCGACATTGAGCTGTGAGGTGGGGAGCTCATCGGTGTTCATGAGGCGTTCCAGGCCGGTCCCGATCGTACTGTTTCTCAGTCGCTCAACCTGCTCCGGAATATCAGCGGCATAAACCATGAAACCCTGTTTCTCCAGGTAACGTGCATTGCGCATGGTGCCGGTTCCGTAGTCCAGCACCGTGGTTGCCGCATGTTTCTTGAAAAAGGTACTGTATCTCTTTACGCTTTCAGCCACTGTAGCCATGTTTGGTTCTCCTCTGTGTCATGCCGGCCAAACGTTAGATACCGCTCCCGTCAATATGACTGGAGCGATTAAGGCGTATTTTTTCATTTTTCTCAATCTGAATGACCCTGCCATCCTGAACTATCAGGCTCACGGTACCAAAGCGGATCGATTCGAGGGATTCACGAATCAAGCGTTCAAGTTCTTTACTCCAAAAATCCGACGGCTGACTTCTCATTGGCAGGTTTCCTTACGGGTGCTGCTGATTCTTGTTGTTGGTACTGACTGCTAGTGTTGTAATGATTAAAAACTATTTTAACTATAGATAATAGATATAATTAGCATTGTCAAGTTTTTTTATGACCCATGCAGAACTCTTTGTGACTGCTCAGTCGCTATTTTACCGATTTTCTATGGTTAGAATGACCATAAAGATAGTCAAATTGTACAGTGGGCAGATTCATGGATTTAATGAAGTTTGCTAGGCATTCAAGTTTTAATGTTCTGAATTACAGAACATTTTTAGTACAACAAATTTAATATGTTCCCCCGCTTTTTCCCTGTTGACAAAACTTTGTATCCACATAATCAATGGTCTACAACAATTTTCATTTTGTATTGAATTACCGATAGTTGATAACAAAATCTCATTTTTATACTTTAATACTCTAACGAAAAGGAGCGACATATGTCCCAAAGAGAAGCTACCAGACGGCGACTGACCGACGAAGTGCTGGCTATTATTGAGGCAGGCGTGGATGCCATACTGCCGGATGTCGTGTTTAACAGATTTTCCCTTGAGCTTTTTGCCGTGCAGTATGAAACCAATAAGATATTCCGGGAGTTCTGCGATGCCAAGGGGGTGAAGCCGGGTGATGTGGGGCGTTGGCAGGATATTCCCATGGTCTATAACGATGTCTTCAAAACCCATCTGGTGGCATCGTTCCCCCTGGAACAGTCTGTTATGGCCTGCTTGACCGGGGGAACCACCAGTTTGACCCAGCGAGGGAGGATCTTCCGTGATGAAGATGGTCAGAAACTGGTGTTCGGTGCCAATAAAATGATGACCGGTTCCTACCTGTTTCCTGATTTTGAGGAGCAGCACCGCTGTCGTATCCTGATTCTGGCTCCCAGTCCCCACCTGGCACCATCCATGGGGATGGCAATCGGTATGGAGCAGACCCGTCGCCATTTTGGCACCGATGACAGCCTTTTTTTACTGGGAAAAAGTGGTATTGACATAACAAATCTTCTCAAAGCCCTCCGACAGTCGGAAGCCAGCGGAGTGCCGGTGGCACTTATCGGAGCGACGGCGGCATACGTCTATTTTTTTCAATCCTGTCGCCGGAAAAACATGACGTTCCATCTCCCCCCCGGCAGCCGCATTTGCGATGGTGGCGGGTATCGGGGGCGTTTCGGGGTTGTCACCCGCAATGATTATTACTCCATGGTCAAAGAGATTCTCGATATTCCCGAAACCCACTGTGTGAATGTGCTTGGTGAGGCGGAAACCGCCACCAATTTGTTCGATGACCAGTTACGGCGCACGATCAAGGGGCAGTCGCTCCGAACCCGTACCAGGCCGGTTCCACCCTGGTCCCGGGTACTGGCAATGAACATAGATGATCTGACGCCGCTCCCCGACGGTGAAGTCGGACTGCTGGCCCATTGGGATCTGGCCAACATACCGACGGTACTTTCGGTAATCACCGACAATCTGGGATACACAACCGCTGGTGGAACCGCCTGCGAGATGGTCGGTCGTGCCAAGATTGAAAACGGCAAAGTATCTCCGTTACCGGATGAAGATCGTCCCCTGGGAGCCATGGGGGATTCGGCGATCTTTCGGATGCTGGAAACGTACACCAACTTCTCCATAGATTTGAAAATGCGTCTGGCCAAAGACCCTAAAAACGAAGTGCCCGGCATTCGTGAAGAGATTGATGCCCGCCCCGGTTCGGTGGCCTCGTGCCCACAGGTGGTCGATGAAATTCTGATGGGGCAGGCCGATGAGGAAGCAGCCCGCTTGCGTGATGCGGCACTTGATACCTTCAGGGATCAGAGTGACAGGCCACTTGACTGGTACAAAACTGCCGAGAAACGGCAACAGCTGGATGATCATCCGGCCGGTTTGAAGTCTGAAAAGCCGGGTAGGGAAGGGTGAGGTGACCTAAGGAAGTAACTTGGTAACAGAGAAAAAACATCTTCTGAGGTGGCTATGAAGCTTAGTATTATATTTCCCCCCCTGCCATTCGGGTGGACGCCGGTGGCACCGCCGATTCTCGAATACCTTGCTGCCCTTACCCGACAGGCAGATCCGAGTATCGAAATACAGCTTATCAGCGGTAGTGCCACTCCGGACGCCTATAAAACTGTTGAATGCGATCTTGCAGCCATCAGTATCCTTACTCCCACGGCGGTGCCGGGATACCGGATTGCCGATAGCCTCAGGAAACGGGGTATCAAGGTCGTTTTTGGTGGCATGCACGCTTCGGCACTTCCCGATGAGGCAAAGCTCCATGGCGATTCCGTGGTTGTTGGTGAGGCGGAATCCATCTGGCCAGAGGTGCTTCGTGACTGTTCTCAGGGGGGGATGAAGCCGTTCTATCATGGTGAACGGAGTGACCTTTCCGGTATGCCCACTCCGCTCTACGGTATGCTCAAGGATAATCACAAGTTCAGGATAGTCAATACCTCTCGCGGCTGCCCTTTTAACTGCACCTTCTGCTCGGTGAAGCCCTTTTTCGGTGCCAAAATACGTTTTCGTCCCATTGATGACGTGGTGCGGGATGTGGCTGCCATACCGGAAAAAATGTACGAAATCGGCGATGAGAACATGTGGTGGAGTGGCGAAACAACGCGGGCCATCGACCTGTTTACCGCCCTAAAGGGGAGCAACAAGAAGTTTATGGGGTTCGGCAGTCTGGGCCCCGTACTCTCTCCCAATGGATCGCGTATGCTGAATGCTGCTCGGGAAGGGGGGCTCCTCTCGGTCTGGGTTGGTTGGGACGCCATTTCAGATAAGAGTCTCAAGGCCTATGCCGCCAATGGTAAAATTGGTGTTGATCGGGAGCGGGCGGTGCGTACCCTCAAGGATCATGGTATTGACGTATCGCTGTTTTACATGCTTGGTTCCCGCGAGGACACCCTGGATGACTTCAAGCGCTCCATCGAGGTTGCCGATCGACTCGGGGTCAGTATGCACCCGTCCTTGGTGGTGCCGTACCCTGGCACCGTGCTGGCCAGACAGTACGAGCCGTATCTGTATAAGGAGCTTGGCTGGGAGTACTACAACGGTTCCTACGCCCTCTTTGAACACCCGGATCCACTCATGACCCCTGAAAAGCGGGAGGAACAGTTCTACCTAAGTCTGCTGGAACAGCTTAGTCTGCCTCGGGTGTTGCGGCACATGCTCAAGGTTCCCCTGGCCGGTTTTCCCTACGCCCATATGCTGTCGCTCATGGCACAACTTCCGGTGAGAGCCGGGGTGAAAATTGCCTATGCAAAGTGGCAAGAGGGAAGGAATCTGGTGCCGGGAAGGGAACGTGCGAGGGATGCACAAATCCCCGCTTGCCCCCCCTTTGTAAAGGGAGGAATTACTACGTCATCGTTACCCCTATGAAAAACATTATTACCGTCCTGTCCTCAGCTCGGTTGGCCATGGCACTCTTGGTCATAATTCTTGCCTGCTGTTTGTCAGGTGTCACCCTCTGGCGTGGTGCCGAGGCGGGGCGCATGGTGTTTGCCACCCTCTGGTTTAATGGCCTGTTGGTACTACTTGTTATAAATGTCGCCTGTTGTTTCTTTGGTCGAATCTGGGGGCGAACGGTGACAGTCATCTCTTTTGGCATGATCCTGTTCCATCTCAGTTTTGTCACCATGTTCCTGGGAGTTGTCTATAACAGCCTGTTTTATTTTCGCGGGTCACTTCGTCTCACGGAGGGGGAAACGCTGGTGAGTGGCGACCCCCAAAGTTATGATACCTGTGAACAGGGGAAATTCTTTTCCTTTGCCCGATTAAAGGGCGAAACCACTCTGATAAAGATGCATGTGGGATACAAGGTCGCCGGTGATGACAAACGGGTTGCCTACGAGGTGGCGGTTGGTGAACATAATAACAAAAAACAGGGTTTGATCTACGTTACTCATAAATTGTCACACCAGGGCTTTGATTATTTCAACGACAAGGAGGGGTATTCGCTGCTACTGGTGCTTGCCGACCACCAGGGGAAGGAACTGTACGGAGCCCATGTGCCTTTACAGAGTATTCCTGTCGGTACCACCGGCAGATATCGCTATGTCACCGGTCACCGTGAGCGGGATACGGTTGTAGCCGATTTTGGCCCCTTTCCGGCTCCCCCGGAGAAACCCTTATTCGCGCTGCAAACAGCCTTTGAACCGTCCCCCCTGGGGGAACGGAGCGGTACGGTAACGTTCATGGCACACCCACTGGATGGCGCGGGAAATCCCGAAGAGACATCAACGTTGACCAGGGGAAAAATTGCCATTGGCCAACCATTTTCCCTTGGCAACTCTGTTGTTATCCCCCGGGAAATGCGCTACTGGGTTGGCATGGTCGTACGCTACGAACCGGGTAAAGCGATCGTTCTGGGCAGTTTGTGGATCGGTCTGGCCGGTATGATTATTACAACAATCGGTCGAATAGTGAGAAAAACCAATCAAGATGCTGCACAACTCGCAGGCCTCTAACCACAAAAGGAGTCATTCATGAAAACCGAACTCATGTTGTTCTGGATCGCCGTTTCACTGTACGGACTCAGTACCTTCAGCTACATCTTCGGTCTGATCACCCTGAAAGACAAGCTCTTCACCATCGGTCTGTTCAGTGCCCTGGCCGGCTTCCTTCCCCATGTGGCGGTGATTGCCCTCCGGTGGTCGGCAACCGGTATCTCTCCCTTCATATCCATCTCAGAATCCCTTACCCTGGGGGTCCTCATGATAGTGCTGTTCTTCCTGGTCTTCCAGTTTAGCACAAAAAAACTCCAACCACTCGGCGTCCTGGTCATGCCGGTTGCCTTTGTCCTCATGGGATGGGCGGCTACCCTGATCAAAGAAGTCGCCGCCACCCTGGCACCGGCACTGCAAAGTGGCTGGATCTGGGCACATATCGTCGGAGCAACGGCCGGTTTCGCCTCGGTGCTGATTGCTGCGGGATTGGGATTACTCTATCTGCTCAAGGAGAA
Source organism: uncultured Geobacteraceae bacterium (assembly GCA_903876875.1). GTDB lineage: Bacteria > Desulfobacterota > Desulfuromonadia > Geobacterales > Pseudopelobacteraceae > JACRCG01. The sequence continues at coordinate 5,449 of CAIRBT010000167.1, read as the reverse complement.
AAAGTCCGGAGGGGTCTATGATAAACTCCCCTCGCTGTCCGATATTGATAACCTGTCATATCGCTTCATTGCCGCCGGGTTTATTCTCTATGGCTTAATGATTGTCACCGGTTGCTTCTGGGCTAATCAAGTGAAGGGCACCTATTGGAACTGGGATCCGGTAGAGGTCTGGTCGCTGGTTTCATGGCTTATTTATGGCATCTATCTGCATCTGCGGGTCACCTTTGGCTGGCGGGGGGGGAAATTGGCGTGGTATGCCATCTGTGCCATGTTTGCCATGATTATCAGTTACTGGGGTATCCCTTTCTCCGTTGAAACATTTCACTCAGGATTCAGGATTGAACATTAACCTTTTTGGGAGGGGTAATCTGTCATGCAGACACCATTGTTACTGTCGCTCACTCTTGCTGTTGCCATTGCACTTGCCGGTTGTACACAGGAATCCGATAGAGCACCACAGGCAGCACAGAACAAGAATACTCGCCCCCTTGCTCCCCACGGTGTGGCTCAAAAGGGGGCACCACCGGAGCAGTATCTGGCAGACACCATTCGGGAACAGAAGTTGCCAGACTTTGGTACCACCTCCATCGGCACGGTTTTTGACCGGTATGAATACTTTGACAGCCGTGAGTGGAAGGAAACAAAGAACAGTGTAAACAAGGTGTATGTGGATTTTAGGGGACTCTTTAAAAGTAAATCTCTCAATATCAAGGTGATTAATAAAGGAATATCCCGTGAAGGGGTGGAGGTCAAATTTGTCGTGGAACCTGACGGGGCTTTTTATCTGGCGATGGTATCAAAAATTGAAATCACCCTGGATGGGAAAATGATGCGTTTTCCCCGCGAGGACGGAAAAAGGATACTGGAGCAGATCTATCGTAACAGGGAGCTCACGTTTTAAGGATATTTTGTCGTTTGCACAGAGGCTCAAGGTACATTTATTATTTCCTTGACAGACTACCGTTCAATACGCTACGAAAACAGGTTGTTAATACTGTTTCATGTGTTAACTCTTCTTTGCGAAAGGATAGTTGGATCACACCGGTGATCTGCTCTGATGGAGTCTGATGAATAGTGCCTTGATCGATAGTCTGTACCGGCAAATATTTGAGGAAGCCGATGACGTTCTTCTGCTTGTGACGGAAGAGGGGATAATCGTTGACTGCAACAGGAGTGCGGAAGTTTTCTACGCAGTCCGCCGGGAGGAGTTGTGTGGTCGTGGTCTCAGATGTTTCGTTCCCCCCTGCCAGCCCGATGGTTGTCTATCACAGAATCTACTTACTGACAGCATTGCCACTGCGCGGGAAATCGGTACACATTTCTTTGAAATAATCCAACTGAGCGATGGACAACGAGAAGTTCATACGGAGGTCATTCTTAAAAAACTTTTTGTCGCAGGAGGCTTCCTTTCTGTCAGAATCCGTGACATTTCACATCGTGTTTTCGTCGAAAACGAACTACTCAGTCAGATAGATATGCAGAACATTATTTTGGAAAACTCCGGTGTTGGCATTGCCCATATTAATGAACGCCATTATGTGTGGGTAAATAATACCTTTGGTGAAATTGTCGGCTGTGATTCAAGCCTGCTAGCCGGTGTGGATACCAGAAGTTTGTATGTGTCAGATGAGGATTATCATGATGTTGGTCAGAATGCATATCCACTGCTTTCCAAAGGAGGTACCTTTGGAACGGAAGCGAGGTTGCGTCGTTTTGACGGCAGCGTGTTTGTCGGGAAATTTACCGGTAAGGCGATTAATCCGGATAAACCCTCTGAAGGAAGTATCTGGATATTACAGGACGTTACCTCACAGAAAGCATTGGAGGAGCAACGACGCACAGCCGAACAGTTTATTTCAGCCACCGTCGACGGGTTAAGTGCCCATATCTGCGTGATTGACGGTTCTGGGCAGATAGTCATGACCAATCATGCCTGGAACACCTTTGCCCAGGAGAACAACGCTCCTGAGGGTATGTGCGGAGTTGGCGCCGCCTATCTTGCTGCGTGTAGCTGTTTTGGGCTGGGGGGGGACAGTGGTGAGTCGTCGCCAGTTGCAGACGCCATCAGGGGGGTCATGAATGGTACGGTCACCGAGTTTGTCAGGGAATACTCCTGTCATTTGCCCGATGCCTATCGATGGTTTATATGTCGGATTAACCGGTTTACACTTGGTGGTGAACCATTTGCAGTAATTTCCCATGAGAATATTACCGAACTTAAGCTGGCTCTCAATGAGCTGCAATGGGAAAAGGATCGGGCCGTGGCGGCGGCAGAATCAAAAAGTACGTTCCTATCGACCATGAGTCATGAAATTCGTACCCCCATGAATGGTGTCATTGGCATGACCGGCATACTTCTTGATACAGAACTTACGGCGGAGCAGCACGAATATACGGAAATCATCAGAAAGAGTGGTGAGAGTCTCCTTGATCTCATTAATGATATTCTGATCTTTTCAAAAATAGAGGCGGGTAAGGTTGACCTGGAGCTGGACGAACTGAATCTGGTTGCCACCGTCGAGGATATAACGGAAATACTTTCTCTGTGTGCTGCAGATAAGGGGCTTGAACTCTATTGTCAGATAGATCCCACTCTTCCGCCAATGTTAACGGGTGATGCCGGTCGGGTGCGTCAGATCTTGACCAATCTGGTGGGTAATGCCATCAAGTTTACTGAACGTGGTGAAATTATCATTCGCGCAGAGTTGGCATTTGCAACGGAAGAGACGGTGATGGTGCAGTTTGAAGTCACTGACACCGGCATAGGCATTCCGGCGGAGCGTCTCGATGCTATCTTCAGCCCGTTTACCCAGGCCGATGGCTCAACTGCACGTAAGTATGGGGGGACGGGACTGGGACTCTCCATCAGCAAACAACTTGCCGAATTGATGGGGGGTGACATATCGGCCACCAGCGTTGAAGGTCAGGGCTCCACATTTCTCTTCACAGTGCGTTTTGGGACCGCCTCGGCAGCAACAGCAGTGACGGCACACCGCGAGCTGACTGCCTTTCTCGAAAAGAGTGCCGGAGTTGGCGTGTTGGTGGTGTCCGGTAATGTGTCACTGCGGAAACAACTGGCCACTACTATTACCGACTGGGGGTGTCGCTGCTCCGTGACCGACAGTGCCGAAACAGCATTCCATCTGTTAAAGGAAGCTGCCGCTCGTCATGAACCGTACCGTCTGGTTCTGGTTGACCGCTATTTTCGAGATATGGACGTGCGAGGGGTAGGGTGGCGCATTAGAAATGAACCGGCCATTAATGGGGTTCGGCTGATTATGTTGAGTTCAGTGGGGCAGCGGGAAGATGACGCTACCCTGAAGCAGTATGGTTACGACGGTAATCTCTTGAAACCGGTACGTCAGGCCCAACTCAAACGTTATATTGCCCTGCCGTGTAGTGAATCAGTAAATCCTTCCCAAAAAAGAGCACCAGCCCTTTTGGATGTCACAGCAGCCGGTAGCAGACACCATACCAGTACGACCGCTGGCGGACGTCCTTCCTCCGACGTACGCATTCTGCTTGCTGAAGATAATATCATTAATCAAAAAGTTGCACTTAAGCTTTTGAAACAGTTGGGGTATACGGTGGATGTTGCCAACGATGGTTTTGAGACGGTGCGTGCCCTTGAAACCTCCGATTATGATCTTGTGCTCATGGACTGTATGATGCCGGAAATGGATGGCTATGATGCCACAACAATGATCCGCTCCGTTGCTGCGGCGGCGCGGAACCGGCATATTCCAATTATAGCCTTGACCGCCAACGCCCTGAGTAATGACCGTGATCTCTGCTATTCAGTTGGGATGAATGATTTCCTGACCAAGCCGGTGCGAAAGCAGCAGCTTGCTGAAATGATAGAAAAATGGCTTGCCGTTACGCCTCCCGTTGGCGCGTCATAGGGCACCGGTCTTGAGCCGATCCATATAGCGCCCGATGACCGGCAGGTTTCCAATATGCATAATTTCTGCATCCACCAGGGCATGAATAGTCCCCTGACATTCTGTTATCCAGCGGTGACAGAAGGAGTAATCCTCACCGATATAACTGCCATCCACCTTAATATGGTCAAAAAAACCGTAATAGGCAGCCTCCGAATACCACTGATTATAGGGAAAAGTAGTCCTGAACGTCTCAACCGTTCCCCGCTCCACCATTGTTTGTAGTGCCTGGCAACTGATAAGCAGCAGTCCGGTGCCGATGGCAGCAACTTCGCAGATTCCATCAGTCACATCCACCGTGGTGACCCCCGGTGAGAATGTAATCGCATAGGGAACGGTTTCACTAATTGTCTGACGCAGTGAAGTCGACGGGCGGGTAACGGGAAGGTGGAGTGGAATAGTTCGGTACGGATAGGCACAGCCGATAATGTCTTTTTCCGTTTTGATAAGTTTAATGATCGACGATACCGAAAAGCCCATATCCGTATCAACGAAGAGGAGATGGGTGACGTTGCTGTCATGCAGTGCCTTACTGGCCATGACGCTGCGCATAGTGTGCAGCATGGTACATGGTTCGAGCACAATGTCCCAGCCAATATCAGACTGACGGAAATAATCGGTCAGTTGCATAATAGCCTGCATATATTCCTTACGAACCGAGCCATCGTAGGTGGGGGAAGCGATAAGTATATGGGTCATAGTAAGTCTCCTGGGATGGTGTTGACGGAAAAAATTGAAACCCTTCCCATTTACTGTGGGGAGAATTGGTACATACCATGAAAAGCATTGTCAACAGAAACGTGCAGATTTCACTAAACTCGACAAATTCTTATCGTCGGCAGCTTTTTATTACACCTTCCTACTCTAAAACCTTTTAAAGTCGATTTATATGTACCAACCCCGGTCACTGGGTAGTGCATGGATTTGGGAAAGGACGATAGCCATTCCGGGGGGAGGTCCCCCCGGCTACCATCCGATTGCCCGCCGGGCAATTGTTTGATTTCGATTTCGGTTTTGATGGCGGCCTGAAAGGCCGATTGGATATGAGCCGTGTACAACCTCAACGGGGTGGTGCATGGACTGCGTTTATTCCGGTTTTTTCGTGAAGTAATCGTGAGGCTGATTGGTATTTTTGATACGTCTATAACAACCTCTGAACCTGTTCGTAATCCGTTGCTCTTTTGATACCATTTTTGAGCGACTCCAGTTTTGCAAGATCAGTTATTGCCATCATCTTTTTCTGCATATCCGCAGGTAAGTTACCAAATTTTATTTCAAACATTCCTTGAATACCTTCCATTAGGCCTTCCATGAGACCTTCCATCTTGCCTTCAATTAAACCTTCCTGCCTGCCTTGATTGATTGCTCTTTGTCTGAAACCGGATACATATGCCATTTTTTCTTCCTCCAGTATGCTTGTGGCCTCTTCGTCAAACAGCTGATTTTTCATGGTGTCGGTTATGAACAGGGCATCATCGATGAATTCCAATAGTTCGATGATTTCCTCT
>CAIRBT010000166.1 GCA_903876875.1 uncultured Geobacteraceae bacterium | reverse complement strand
GTGTTGTGGATTCTTGTTTTCCACAATTCTGAAAAGCGTATAAGGCTCGCTTTTTGGAGGGTGAATGGTTTCTATGAACAAGCTGTACGCTTGTTTCGTGTTGATGTTCAACTTTCGCAACTCTTTTTCGAATCGCTCAGTCACTTTGAGGATTTTTTCTTTTCCTTCGTGAACGATAGTGTATAAGAAATACACTCCATATTGACCGTCCTTTTGCAATCCGGTAGGGAACTTGAAGTAAACGTCTGCTATTCGACCTTCCTGCAATTGCAGAAATTCTTTTTGATAACTCATGATAAAACTCCTTGGCATTCTGTTTATTGCTCTCACTTTCAAGAATGTTCTGGATTTTGACATCCTGTCCAATCAATTCAGAAATAAAGCCTTCCAATATCTCATAGTTAGCTTTGTTTCTCAGCAGCTTCTTCATCGCCCAGTCAAATCGTACCAGTCGTTCCTGCATAATTAGTACCTTTCCGGATAATCAGATTTTAGAGATGTTCTCTGCGTTCATCGGCGCGCGTCTGCGGCTCCTCTGTATGGACTTTTTGAATATTCGGGAACGAACCCGCAGCAGTTTTCATGTTTTCCCCGCCCGAACGAACCGGAGCTACCGGTTCCCCCGCAACAGCTCCACAGCCACCCCGGCAACCTCGGCAGCTTCTTCAGCACTCATCCCTCTCTGCAGCAATCGCTTGCCAACCTCAATCTTACCTTCAATCTTACCTTCAATCTTACCATCAATCTTACCCTCAAGCTTACCCTCAGCTTTACCCTCAATCTTACCCTCGATCCATGATGTTTTTACAGAACTCTCCGTAATACGGCGGTCTTCTATATAACTTTCATAATCTTCACGATCTTCTTTGGAAAGTTTCATGATATCCAGTTCGACTGAAGCCTTTACCAGACCTTTTGCCTTGAATTCACTTTTTATAGCTGAGTTTTTCAGGAAATACATCCACTCATCAAGGGTATCTTTAGCAATATCGTTAAAGCCATTTACTTTGAGAATGTAGTATTCGGGAAAAATCTCTGAGACCACCTTCAATTGTGTAAATTCTTTTTTCTGCAGAGCGGACAGGCTCAGAAGATCATTTTTATGGATTCCCCTAAAATCAGTAAGACCTTTATAAACATAATCCTCACCATGACCAAGGTCAAAGTAGACGATATTTATGGATAAAACCTTACGCACTTTATTATAGTTGAAGCTCGCATCCATATGGTCGGTTATCAGTTTCGCTGTACCATAGAGCATCCGGTGAAAATAGTCGTACTGGCCTTCGACCTGCAACTCAATCAATACCAGTTCACCACCATCTATTTCAGTCAACAGATCAACCCGGTTCTGCTTGTCCTTGGCATTCTGTTTATTGCTCTCACTTTCAAGAATGTTCTGGATTTTGACATCCTGTCCAATCAATTCAGAAAGAAAGCCTTCCAATATTTCATAGTTAGCTTTGTTTCTCAGCAGCTTCTTCATCGCCCAGTCAAATCGTACCAGTCGTTCCTGCATAATAGTACCTTTCCGGATAATCAGATTTTAGAGATGTTCTCTGCGTTCATCGGCGTGCGTCTGCGGTTCCTCTGTATAGTTTTTCATCCTTGTTCACGCCCCTGCAAAAGTGATTCATATAAATATCACTCAAGCCAAAGAATCGTCAACATGAAACTGGAATGAAATCAACGGTAAAATACGCAATTTACTTCAAAATAGGCTCAAGTTGTGTCATACTGACAGATCATGATCAAACTCACCCATAGCGACATAAAAAACATCTTGATACGTTCGGTTAACTGGGTCGGAGACGCCGTGATGTCCACTCCGGCTCTCTCGGTTATACGGCAGCATTTTCCCGACGCCCGGATAACCCTTCTGGGAAACCCCATGGTATCGACTCTGCTGCAAGGGCATCCGGCACTGGATGCGATCATAACCTTTGATCGTAACGGTGTACACCGGGGAATTTCAGGCAGGCTGAAGCTTGCGGCCGAACTGCGCAGACAACGGTTCGATCTTGCCATTATGTTCCCGAATTCCTTTGATTCGGCTCTTGTTCCCTGGCTGGCGGGAATCCCCCGACGACTTGGTAAGTGCAGCGATGGCCGTACGCTTTTGTTGAATGGCCGGTACCATCCTGAGCAGCATAAACGAACGGGGCACGAAGTGGAATACTATCTCCATCTACTGCAGACCTTTGGCATAACCGGCACCGCCACCCCTCTTCGTCTCTCTATCACCGGAGAGGAAAGACAAGAGGCGGACGAACTGTTGGCACACCATGGCATACAGAAGGATGATTTTGTACTTGGCATTAACCCGGGAGCCAGTTATGGTTCGGCAAAACGGTGGTACCCTGACCGGTTTGCCAAAGTCGGCCGGCAGTTGACCGCAACATGGGGAGCAAAAGTCGTCATTTTTGGGGGACCGGAGGAAACCGCTATTGCGGGGGATATCGAACGCAACCTCGGCACTCGCTCCATCAATCTGGCCGGCAAAACCACCGTGCGCCAATTGATGGCACTGATCAGTCGCTGCAATTTTTTCATTACCAACGATTCGGGCCCCATGCACATTGCCGCCGCCTGTGCCGTCCCCCTGGTGGCAATTTTCGGTTCCACCGATCACACCGGCACCTCACCCTACCACAAAGATGCTGTGGTAGTGCGGAGTAATGTGGAGTGTGCTCCCTGTAAATTACGGAAATGCCCGACCGACCACCGCTGCATGACCGGGGTGACTGTGGACATGGTGCTTGATGCGGCGAATGGCCTGCGGAGCTGCATCGAGAACCTGGAAATCACTTCAAAACCAACCGCAGTTGTGTCATACTGAATTGATGACGCGTTTGCCGTAGAATCCTAAGTAATGCATCGTACCGGGGAGTAATAGTTTGAAAGTCAGCTGTTTTACATTCCTGAACGAAGCGGTCAAGCGTGGCTACCCTTTTCGAGAATCGATCCGTTCCGCACTTCCTGTCTGCGATGAGTTTGTCGTGGTTGTCGGCCCGGCGGAAGACGGTACGGTCGAAGCACTGCGCGAGCTCAACGAGCCAAAGATCAGCATCTATCGCAGCATGTGGAATCCGAATTTCCGGAACTGGTATGTCTATGGCCAGCAGGCCAACATCGCACTGTTTAACTGTACCGGTGACTGGGCTTTTTATATTCAGGGCGATGAAATCCTCCACGAAAAGGATTATGACGTACTCCGGGTCAGTATGCAGAAACATCTGGACAACCCGGAGGTAGAAGCACTGGCTTTTGACTATGTGCATTTTTACGGTAACCATAACACGCAAGCATGGAGTCCCCGCTGGTATCGTCAGGAAGTGCGTATCGTGCGAAACAACCTGCGGGTCATTTTCCCCAATGACGCCCAGTACCCGATTTTGCTCCTGAATAATAAGCGTTCCCGTTATCTGAAAGCGGCCATGTGCGGTGCTTCAATGTACCATTACGGATGGGTACAGAGTGAATTTTTGACCAGTGGCGGGTGTCATCCTGCTCCCAACTGTGATCAGACAGATCCAACGACCCTCATCCCGTTCACAGGTACGCACCCACGCGCCATGCACGACCTGCTCAAACTGGAGATAACGGAACTATTTGCGGCCGACCCAAGCTACAAACTGACACTGCGAGAGTACAAACACCGTATTGCACTTTATATAGAACGGCTCACCGGGCGCACCATCGGGAAAAAGCACTTTACCCTGGCTGAATAAACCTTCACGACATCCATACGCACCAAGGACATAACATGCCTGTTTTCAAAAGACTTATCCTCTACCTCAAACCATACTGGGGACGCATTGTGCTCGCTGCGGTTGCATCTGCCATCTATGGCGGGCTTGATGCTGCCTTTGCCTATATGGTAGAGCCGTTGCTCAAAAAGATATTCTCCACAAAAGACACCTTCATATTTTCGTTTCTTCCGGTAGCAATAGTTCTGATATTCATCTTTCGCGGCATTACCCGCTATATCAGTGATTATTTTATGGGGACGGCGGCACAACTGGCTGTTCAGGATGTGCGCAATGAAATTTTCCGAAAGAATATCCTTCTGGATCTGAATTTTTTTCACCGCAACCAGACCGGTTCTCTCATGTCCCGTGTGGTGAACGACGTTGCCGCAATGCAGAACAGCGTGGCAGCTATTATCGCCGGCTTATTTCGTGATATGATCGGCTTTGTCTCACTGCTCGGCGTAATTTTTTACCGGGACTGGCAATTGGCACTACTCTCCCTGACCGTTATTCCACTTACGGCGTACCCGGCCAGCATTCTTGGGAAAAAGATGAAATACGCAGCCCGGCGTGGTCAAGAAGAAGCGGGAGCATTCGCCAACATACTCCAAGAGACCTTCAGCGGCATAAAAATTGTGAAAGCTTTTTCCCTGGAAAACACTATGGTTGACCGTTTTCGCCAGGCCAACCTCAACTGCTACGAGTTTGCCCGCAAAATGGCAAAATATGATGCACTCTCATCGCCGGTTTCAGAGGTAATTACGTCCCTCGGCATTGCTGCCGTAGTCTTCTTTGGTGGCAGTAAAGTTATGGCCGCCAAGCTTACTGCTGCTGAGTTTTTCTCCTTCATCACCGCCATGGCCATGCTCTATTCACCCTTAAAAAAACTACTTGCTTCCTATGGCAACGTACAACGCTGTATCGGTGCTTCAGAACGGGTTTTTGAGATTATTGACGCCACCTCTAAGGTTGTTGAACCGGCGGCAGGATACCAACTCACCCCAGATGACGGTCGGGTTGAATTCAGGAATGTCACCTTCAAATATCAGGATGACATAGTTTTGCATGGGGTAAATCTGGTTGCCAAAAAAGGGGAGATAGTCGCACTGGTTGGCCCATCGGGTGGTGGTAAAAGCACTCTGGTTTCTTTGATTGCCCGTTATTTTGATGCCAATGAAGGAGAAGTGATTGTTGGTTCTCACAATGTCCGCGACATTGCCAAAGAAAGTCTGATGGGGCATATCGCCTTGGTGGATCAGGAGACCATCCTGTTTCACGACACGGTGGCTAACAACATCCGTTACGGCAGGCCGGGTGCCAGTGATAAAGACGTCATGAAAGCAGCGACAGCCGCATATGCCCATGACTTCATTACCACCATGCCGGAGGGGTACCAGACCAGTATCGGCGACCGGGGCGTCCGCCTTTCCGGTGGTCAGCGGCAGAGAATCTGCATTGCCCGGGCACTCCTGAAAAATGCCCCGATCCTGATTCTTGACGAAGCGACCAGTGCCCTTGATACGGAAAGCGAACAGATGGTTCAGAGGGCACTGGAGAATCTTATGGTTAATCGTACGACGTTTGTGATCGCCCACCGGCTTTCGACGGTGGTGAATGCTGATAAAATTGTTGTACTTGAAAATGGAAAAATCGTTGAGATTGGCACGCATCAGGCACTGTTGGCAGGAAATGGTCTGTACAGCAGATTGTGTACTCAGCAGTTTGGCAACTAACGTATTCATACGCCAGAAAGGCTATTGTAACCAATGATAAAGGTCATGTCAGTCTTCGGCACACGCCCTGAAGCAATAAAAATGGCACCCATAATAAAACGGCTGGCTGTGAACCAACACTTTAAAAGCATGGTTTGTGTCACCGCTCAGCACAGGGAAATGCTTGATCAGGTACTTGCTCTTTTTGATATTGCACCAGACTATGATTTGGACATCATGAAATCAGGGCAAAGCCTGTCTGATATAACCTGCCGAGTGCTACAGGGCTTACAGCCGATTTTTGAGAAGGAAACCCCGGACATTATCCTGGTTCACGGCGATACGACAACCACCATGGCAACAGCCCTGGCCGCCTACTACTGCCGTATTAGAGTTGGCCATGTTGAGGCAGGGCTTCGCACCCACAATAAATTTGCACCGTACCCCGAAGAAATTAACAGGAGATTGACAGCGGCACTCGCAGATATTCATTTCGCTCCCACGGAGACAGCTTACAACAATCTTGTCAGAGAAGGGGTGTGCCCTGACAATATTTTTATAACCGGCAATACTGTGGTGGATGCCCTGCTGGAAACATCCCGCATGTTACAGCACCAACCTGAGCTAAAAGACAAACTGGATGAGCAATTTTCATTTTTGTCTCCAGATAAGAAATTAATCCTGGTAACAGGACACCGCCGGGAAAACTTCGGTGATGGTTTTGAGAATATCTGTCGTGCACTAGCCGAAATTGCCCAGACTCATCCTGACGTGGACATTCTCTACCCAGTACACCTCAATCCGAATGTACAGGAACCGGTCAAGCGCATACTCGGCTCCAGTGAATTGGCAAACATTCATCTGATTGAGCCGCTCGACTATCTTCCGTTTGTCTATAGTATGACCCGCTGTCATTTCATAATCACTGATTCTGGCGGCATACAGGAAGAAGCGCCTTCGCTGGGTAAACCGGTTCTGGTCATGCGAGACACCACAGAACGCCAGGATGCCGTAGCAGCAGGAACAGTCAAACTGGTGGGGACGAATAAACAAAAAATTGTGTCTGAAGCTATGGCACTTCTGGAAGATGAAAACAGATATCGCGAAATGTGCAAGACACATAATCCATATGGCGATGGTCTTGCTTCACAGCGAATTGAAGAAATCCTGTCTGCGTGTTCATAATTGGAGAGAATCATGGCAAAATGCATGCAAAAAATAGTTGTAATGGGACTCGGCTATATTGGTCTGCCAACCGCATCAATGCTGGCAACCAAAGGTCATCAGGTATTGGGAGTCGACGTAAATCATGATGTTGTAACAACCATAAATTCCGGCAACATCCACATAGTCGAACCCGACCTGGATATTCTTGTCAAATCTGCGGTAAACAGCGGCAAGTTTAAAGCATCCATCACACCGGAAGAAGCTGACACCTTTATAATTGCGGTACCTACTCCGTTCAAAATAACCGCAACAAATCCTAAAGCTCCTGACCTGACCTATGTTGAAGCTGCAAGCGCAGCGGTTGCTCCATTTTTGCGAGAAGGAAACCTTATTATCCTGGAGTCAACCTCACCGGTCGGAACCACTGACCGGATTGCTGAAATCATTGCTGAACTCCGCCCTGACCTCAGACAGCAACAGATATACATTGCTCATTGCCCGGAAAGAGTTCTGCCCGGACACATTATCCGGGAGCTTGTCGACAATGACCGGATTATTGGTGGAATCAACAAACCCTCTGCAGAAAAGGCTCGTGATTTGTACAAGTCGTTCTGTAACGGCAACATCTATCTGACCACCAGCAAAACAGCGGAATTGGCAAAGCTGGTTGAGAATTCTTACCGTGATGTCAATATAGCCTTTGCCAATGAATTGTCGATCATCTGTGAAAAGTTAGACATCAATGTATGGGAACTTATCGAGTTGGCAAACAAACATCCTCGCGTCAATATTCTCCAACCGGGGCCGGGAGTCGGGGGGCACTGTATTGCCGTAGATCCCTGGTTTGTGGTGGCAGCGGTACCGGAAGAAGCAAAACTCATCCGCACCGCCCGCGAGGTTAATGACAGCAAACCTCATTGGGTTCTTGACAAGATCAAGGCAAAGGCGGCACGCTTTAAAAACCCGGTGATAGGCTGCCTGGGACTGGCATTCAAAGCCAACATTGACGACCTGAGAGAGTCACCGGCACTGGAAATCACCAGAGCACTTGCTGCCCTTGGCGTTGGCACGCTCATGCCTTGCGAACCAAACCTGAATTCTGAATTCAGTGAATTTCCGTGTTTTCCACTGGCAGACGTTCTCCGTAAGGCTGACATACTGGTTGTACTGGTAGACCATGAAGAGTTCCGATCTGTTGATCCTAGCATTTTAAAAGAAAAAGTAGTGATCGATACTCGGGGGATCTGGAAAATCATGTAGGGCAAGAACTGCTTTTTGCCTCTAGAAAATCTGTCCCTGTGTAAAGGCAGCTATGAAAGCCATTAAAAAAATCAGCCAAATTGTTCACGATCTTCTAGTTAGCCCGTATTATGTGTATCCGGTCTACAAGAAGTGTAAGCATCTCGAATCCTTGCTGCTGCGCACTGTTTCTGATGACCTGCGCCTTGCGTACCGCAATCATGCTCTTTCCTCAACCGAACCTCTGACAGAGCCGTCTGACCGAAAGCAAAAAATTATTGTCTCGCTCACCACCTATGGCATCAGGGCTGAACAGGTTTACTTGACACTAGAAAGCCTGTTTTTCCAAACCATGAGAGCTGATAAAATAATCTTGTGGCTTGACGAGCAGGAATTTACTCCAACAACAATGCCAAACATTCTTAAGCGTCTGGAAAAACGAGGCGTGGAAATCTGCTTTTGCAAGAACATTCGCTCATACAAGAAACTCATTCCAACACTTGGCAAATACCCTGATGATCTGGTCATCACTATCGATGATGACATTTTATATCCTGAATATTTTATCGAAAAACTCTATATGGCTCATATCAATGAACCACGTATGATCCATTGCTTTAATGCTTCCCGAATCATCGTTAACTCGGCCACATCATTGGAACAATATGTAAAATGGCCAGACGCAGCATCCAACACCCCATCACTACTAACCTTTCCTATAGGTTGCGGGGGCATTCTGTATTTTCCCGGCTGCTTCGACGCAGACGTAGCCAATGAAGAGTGCTTCACGACACTTGCTCCGACAGGCGATGACATCTGGTTCAAGGCCATGAGCCTGAAAAAAGAGACATTATGCAATGTTGTACCGTCACTGAACAGCTTTGAAAGAGACTTTACCGTGCTGGCCAATCTTCAAGCGGACAGTCTCTGGTCAGTCAACGTTAATAGAAATGATGAGCAAGTGAACGCTGTATTTAATCATTATAATCTTTGGCAATATCTACGTAACGAGCAGTGACTTACACCATTTTGCCTTTCTTTGCCGGATGTTTTCAAAACTGTTCTTAGGATAGCAGCAACATACGTATTACACAGGAGTGCACCAATGAAAATAGTGGTCATCAATCCATGGTTTTCAGAGAATATGGGCTATTCAGAAAATCTGCTACCAAAAGCTCTTGCCAGCCTGGGACATGAGGTTCACGTAGTAACATCTGATGCCCAGATTTACTATCTTTCCAAAGATTATAAAGATATTTACGAGCCATTTATCGGTCCTAACATTGTTCCCTGCGGCTCCAAGCAGATACATGGCTTTACACTCCATCGGCTGCCACATATTAAAGAAGGCAAAAATCTGCCAGGTATTAAAGGACTGCAGGAATTCCTGACGACCCTGGCACCAGATATTGTACAAACCCTTGATATTCAGTCTCCGGCTACCTACGAGGCGGCACTGTATTGCCGTTCACACAAAGCTGCCCTGTTTACCGGCAGTTCGCTGCATGCTTCTGTTTTCAAAGGCAAGAAAAAAGGGATGATCCGAAGAGTCAAAGACTGGCTGAAAGGCGCCAATCGCTCTAAAGAAAAGTTACAGGTGGTAAATAATGCCACCGTAAAATGCTATGCTATCGCACAGGACGTTGCTGAAATAGCGGTTCGAGAGCTTGGCTTGTCAGAACAGAAACTGGTTGTGCAATCGTTGGGAGTTGATACTGAACTCTTCCGACCGAAAAAGGAATCGGTTGATTTTGAAACGAGAGAGCAACTGCGTACACGCTTAGGCTTCGGTGCAGATGACGTGGTGTGCATCTATACCGGCCGATTTTCGGCAGACAAAAATCCGCAATGCCTGGCACAGGCCATTGCAGAGTTACAGAAGACCCATCAGCACTATAAGGGCTTGTTTGTTGGCAATGGGTCTCCCGAAGACATTGAAGCAGTGCGAACGTGCACTGCCTGCGTTATACACCCCTTTGTCAGTGTCAACGAATTGCGCAACTTCTATTGGGCTGCCGATATTGCTGTCTGGCCAAAGCAGGAGTCGACAAGCCAGTTGGATGCCATGGCATGCGGACTCCCCCTGGTGCTAAGTGACAGAATTAAGGTGGTGGAACGCATTGAAGGCAACGGCTGTCTTTATGAAGAAAACAATCACCATGATTTAGCAGCAAAACTGGTGCAGTTAGAGCAGCAAATTCTTCGTAACGGCTACGGAGAAACAGCAGCAAAGAAAGTGTTTGAACGATACAGCTGGATAGCTCTTGCCAAAAAAAATCTCTCAGACTATCAGAGTACGTTGTGATGAGCAACTTTTGCACCCTCTTTGATGCACATTATTTAACGCGTGGCCTTTGCCTGTACCACTCGCTTCAAAGACATGCAGGAGATTTCACACTATACGTCTACTGTTTTGACGAGACAGCGTACGACATGCTTACAAAACTGGCTTTGTCCGGCCTGACCCCGGTTGCTCTGTCAGAGTTTGAAACTGCAGAACTACTGGCGGTAAAAACTGAACGGAGCCGCGGCGAATACTGTTGGACTTGCACATCCCACGTTATCCGCGATGCCATTACTAGGTTTACTCTGTTGGAAGTCACCTATCTGGATGCCGATCTGTATTTTTTTGCAGCTCCGGAACTGCTGATGCAGGAATTTGCCGCATCCGATGGCTCAATCCTGCTTACTGAACATAACTATACTCCACGCTACGATCAAAGCTCGGCAAGCGGCAGATACTGCGTACAGTTCATGACCTTTACCGCTGATGCCCGCGGCATGGCTGCACTGGACTGGTGGTGTGAGCGTACTCTGGAATGGTGCTACAACCGCCACGAAGAGGGTAAGTTTGGCGATCAGAAATATCTCGATGACTGGCTGACCCGTTTTGCCGGTGTCCACGTCCTTCAGCATCCGGGCGGCGGCATAGCTCCGTGGAATATCCAGCAGTTCAGCACCGCTGCGGATCCATTGGTAAATGGCACTCCGGTGGTTTTCTTCCACTTTCATAATCTTGCCTGGTATGAAGATGACAGCTTCATGCTGGGTCGCTACCGGATCAGCACAGCGGCGGTTAACCATATCTATCGCCCCTATATCGACGAACTAAAAAAACAACTGCACACAGTGCAGCAGCTTTATCCCGGCTTCACCGGCGGCAAAGTACCCTGTCCTGATAAAAAACGGCCTTTTTGGCGTTCTCTTGAACACAAAATAAAAGGGAAATTTCATGTCATTCGCTAACAAACAGGTACTTATTACCGGCGGTGCCGGTTTCATCGGCAGCAACATGGCGATCCGCCTCGCTGAACTGGGCGCTCATGTTACAGTTATGGACTCCATGCTCCCCGGCTATGGCGGCAACATGTTCAACCTTGAACCGGTTAAAAATGCCATTGCCATCAACTTTTCCGATATGCGCGATCCGCACAGCCTCTCCTATCTGGTGCAGGGGAAAGATTACATTTTTAATCTGGCCGGCCAGGTCAGTCACCAGGACAGCATGAATGATCCGCTCATGGACATGGAGATCAATGTCCGGGCACAGCTGGTTCTGCTGGAAGCGTGCCGGCATGCCAATCCGGATGCGGTCATAGTCTATGCCAGTACCCGCCAGTTTTACGGTGCACCGGAATACCTCCCGGTTGATGAACGGCATCCGATCAATCCACCCGATGTCAACGGTATCAACACGCTGGCCGGCGAGCAGTATCATACACTGTACAGCAAGGTTCACGGTTTGAAAACCGTTTCGCTCCGTTTGACCAATACCTACGGCCCGCGCCTGCTGATCAAAAACTCCCGCCAGGGCTTTGTCGGCTGGTTTATCAACCGGGCGGTAACCGGCAACACCATTCAATTGTTTGGCGGTGGTGATCAACTTCGTGATTTCAACCATGTTGATGACGTTGTTGAAGCGTTTCTTCTTGCAGCACGCACACCGGCCTGTTACGGGCAGTATTTTAATCTGAGTGGTGAGAAGGCTTCTCTCTATGAAGTGGCTCAGACTCTTGTCTCTGCCGGTGGTAGAGGCGGCGTTGAGCAGATTCCCTTTCCGGAGGAGCGTAAAAAGATTGACATCGGTAATTTCTGGGGTTGCTCTGACCGGTTCCGCTCTGTTACCGGCTGGCAGCCTACTATCAACTTACCTGCTGGGTTACAATCTACTTTTAACTACTATGCTCAACAGTACGCCAATTATCTGGAGGCACCATGAACGTACCATTCTTCGACATCGGTAGGCTTAATCACACTATTGATTCAAAGATCCACACTGCCATCATGAGAGTTCTTGAGAGCGGATGGTACATTCTTGGCAATGAATGCTCAAAGTTAGAACAGGTTATGACGTTACAGCTCAAGGGGAAATCTCTTGTCGGCTGTAACTCAGGAACTGACGCACTGATACTGTCGCTGCTTGCCGCCGGGGTCAGTCATGGTGATGAGGTCATTACCGTCGCAAACACCGCGATCCCCACTGTAGCAGCAATCTGTGCAACCGGTGCTACACCGGTCTTTGTGGATATTGACCCTACAACATGGCTATTGGACTCAGCACTTGTTGCGGCCGCACTTACCGTACGGACCAAGGCGGTTATTGCGGTACACCTGTTCGGCAATATGGCTGACATTAATAAACTTGTCAAAGAGCTACATGCCGCAGGGCGAGAGGATGTTGCTATAATTGAAGATGTTGCACAGGCACAGGGTGCTACCCTCAACGGTTTGAGCTCTGGAATCCTTGGCCGTTTCGGCGCCTTTAGCTTCTATCCAAGCAAAAATATCGGGGCACTCGGCGACGGTGGAGCCGTGCACTGTAGTTCTGACTCTGATAGTGTTCTCGTCAGGGAGCTAAGAAACTACGGTCAGAAGGATCGCTACCACGCCGAGACCAAGCGGGGCATAAATAGTCGGCTTGATGAAGTTCAAGCGGCTATCATTACTGAGAAGCTGCCATTGTTGGATACGTGGAACAGGCGAAAAGCGGAATTGATGGAGACCTACCGTCGGGAGCTTGCCAATCTGCCGCTTACTTTCCAGGGTATAACGCCCGGCTGTACGCCTGCCTGGCACCTGTGTGTTATAGCGTTAGAAAACAGCCAACAGCGTGAGCAACTACAACAGCACCTTGGACAAGCGGGCATTCAAACCCTGATCCACTATCCGATTCCCTGTCACCTGCAGGCTGCTTTTACGGCAGCGCGTCATGACGGGTTGCCAATTACCGAGAAAATGGCACAGCGGATCATGTCACTACCTCTGTCTCCGGTACTTACAGATGATGAGCAGCGACACGTAATTAATGTTATCTGCACGTTTTATAACCGGTAATGATTGATACTCGCACTCCCATCATATCCATAATCACCGTTGTACGTAACGACGCTGAACGCCTGCAACATACGCTTACCCTGGCGGCTCGTTTCAAAGGGGCACGCACGGAACATATTGTGATCGACGGTGATTCAAATGATAGCACTCTCGAGGTTATCAAAAACAACGGTGACATCATAGACCGTTTTATCAGCGAACCGGACAAAGGTATATACGATGCCATGAACAAGGGCATCGCTCTGGCCAGCGGTACATACCTGTTGTTTCTCAACGCAGGTGACGAGCTGCTGACCAATGTTGAAGAACTGGTGGACACAACACCAAATTTCCCGGTATTGATTTACGGTAAAGCCAACATGTACAACCCCGACGGCAGGTTACTTTATATCAAAGGGAAACGGCTCAAAAGCAACAACCAGTTTCTCAAAGGGATGCCTCTCTGCCACCAGGCCATTATCTACCGACGCGACAGCATTCCCTTTTATGACCTACGCTACCGGGTCTATGCAGATCGGGCACTTACCTATCACCTTTTAAGTCAATGTGGTCTTCAACAGACCTGTTTTGTTGATTGTACACTCGTTAATTACTATGAAGGTGGTTTCAGCAATAGCTTTACCGATGCAGCTCTACACGCTGAGCAGAATGAGTTTTATCGGCACATTGGCAAAGAACATTATATTTTTATTAAATACATCAAAACACAATTTAAAAAGAAGGTAAAGCTGCCACTACAGCGTCTGTTTGGCAGACATGTACGGAAATAACCAATGACAGTGCAAATGACCATTACCGTAATTATCACGACCTATAATGCTCCGTCATACCTGTGCCGTGTCCTTTATGCCTATTCCCAACAGACCCTTTTCCCCACGGAACTGATAGTCGCCGATGACGGCTCCACGGCAGACACTGGTACAGTGATTGATGAGTTCAGTCGGATGGCTCCTTTTCCGATAAAGCATGTCTGGCATGAAGATCTCGGTTTCCGGGTAGCAAAGATCCGCAACGAGGCAATCAAAGTCAGTCAGGGTGAATATCTGATTTTCAGTGACGGTGATTGCATCCCCCATAGGGATTTCGTGGCAGACCATGGGGCACGTGCCAAATCAGGGTATTTCGTACAGGGAACTCGGATGCTGGTAGGCAGACTGGTTTCCGATACATTTTCTTTCACATCCCGCCTCAATCTCCTTGGTCACTGCCTTGCAAGAAATATTAGTGGTGCCCACCACCTTCTGCGCATACCTTGGTTCACACTGGAAAAACATGGCCTACGTGGCATCAAAACCTGTAATTTCGCCTTACATCGAGATGTGGCAATAGCAGTAAATGGCTTCAACGAAGCATTTGTTGGCTGGGGTCGGGAAGACTCGGAATTTGTCGCTCGTCTGTTCGTCTATGGTATCAAACGACATGATTTACCGTTTTCTGCATTGTTGTTCCATCTCTGGCACCCGGCAAATAACCGTGATAATCTGGCCGAAAATGACCGTATTCTCGTAGAAACAGTGGTTTCCCAGACATTCCGCTGTTCTTGTGGTATAGTCACAGAAACGATAGCGGTTGAGAACAATCAGGAGACATGCCCATGATCCCCGGCACCTCCATCGACCATATTTACATTGTCCACGGCATCAGTGGCTACGAAGCGCGGGAACCACTCATGAAAGAGCTGCTCTTGACCCAGCATGGTCTTGAATATGAGCTGGTTACCGAATCGGCTGACCAGGTTGAGAACGATGCCTGGCTTGAGAAATACTTTGAGCCGGAGATCAAAAAGAATCTTCAGAAAGGCAGCACATACTGCACACTGGTGCATTTCCGTATCTACGAGAAGATTCTCAGTAACAATGATAGATTTGCCATCATCTTTGAAAATGATATCTGTTTCATCGGTAAAAAGTTTCTGGAAAATATTGCGTTAGTGGCGCAGGAAGCGGAACAACTGGAAGAGGGCTTCATCATATCCCTGGAAAATTCTACCCTGCTTTTCCCCCCCTGGCGAAATGTCAAAAAAGGGAAATTTCTCTACAGAGCCACCAAAGGGCGCTGTGCCGGTGCTTACCTGATTGACCGTAAAGCGGCACAGATCATGCTCGATGACCTTAAGATCAACAAATGTCATGTTGTTATTGATTGGTGGCATAACATCATGGTACAGAAGGGAGCCTTGAAAATGTACTGGGCTCACCCACCGCTTACCGAGCAGGGTTCCTTCAACGGCACATTAGCATCATCTATCTCAATAAGAAACAATGGCACCATACGCCGATTTCGCTGGCTCAGTCAGAAGTTCGTAAAAATGTATATAACCCGTCTGTTCCGCTGACTGTGTACCAAGACAATACCGCACCCGGTATTGTCTTGGTACACAGCCATGCCGATTATTACTTTGGAGTATAAATGACCTCGTATTCTCATGTCGCCGGTCGATTGTTTCGCATGAAAAAAGTGATCGACTACTGGCGTTTTTCCGTTTTTATTGTCAGAGCCCGGATGAACCATGGCCAACTTCGCCACCTGACCACTTTTTTGGCGTCATCACCGCTCCTGCAAGTATTTTCCGAAACCCACCCCTGTGTCTACGAACAGGCGACCCGTCAGTTTTTCTATCGTGGTTCCACACCGGCCGAACGGGTGAACTTGATCATCAAGCACCTCCAGTTTTGCACAACCACTTTTACCGAAGAAGCGTTCCGTCAGATCTACCTGCAGGGTGGCATGACCATCTGGAGCGAGCCTTTTCAGGATGACACCCTGTCTTTTCGCCTTCTCTTCAACAGCAGCCTGAAAAAAGAAGGGGTGATGGTTATGTCCCTCAACCTGGGTGAAACCAGGTTGTATCACATTGATTTCTGGCTTGACGAAGCGGCGGATGGTAGCAGGTCACTTCACATAGGAGCCCTGCAGGGGATTGAGGAGGGGCTGCCACTGCTCGGTGCCCTGGGCAAACACTTCAATGGCTACCGCCCCAAAAATCTCATTCTGCGTGCCGTCCGGCAGCTGGCTCTGCAGCTTAAAATTGACCGCATTTTCGCTGTTTCCGACGGAGGACACCATACAAACAACCATGTCCGACTCGACAAGAAAGTTAAAACCTCCTTTGACAAGTTCTGGTCAGAAACCGGCGGGAATCTGTTGCCAGACCCCCGCTTTTTCGAACTCGACAAGGTTGAACCGCAAAAAAACATCGAAGAAATTAAATCAAGTAAGCGAAGTCAGTACCGGAAGCGTTTTGCCATGTTCGACGATTTTGATGCAAGCGTCGGCGGGGTACTAAAAAACGCCCTGAAGGAAGGATAAAGGGAAGTAAACGCGGTTGGATCGTCAGGAATGTTGCAATGCGGTGCCCAACTGCTCCGATATGTCATCAAGCAGTGCGTAACGTCGTTTATACATCGCTCTTTTGTTGGATTTCATCTCTTCGTAAGGGCGGCGTTCCATGGTGAGAGGAAGTTCATACCACCCTTCACGGGCGGCAACTCCGCCAACCTCCTCCCAAAGACCATTATAATCAAAGGCCAGCGCATGGCGAGACGGGATATAGACCAACCTCTTCTTGCGGTGAGAGTGGATTGCGTCACTGATTCCGTACACATGACTGACACCGAGTTTCCGGGCGATCTCCTGGGCGGCAGAGACAATAAATATTTTCGGCCAGAGCCCGTGCATAGCCTTTGAAATACTTTTGTTGTCAACACCGCTTAACCCCTGAATGCAGCCGATGTACATGGCCCACTCTCCATTCTGCAGCCGCTCCAGGGCAAACGCCAGGGCTATTACCGGCCCGCCTAACGCCTCATGGTAAAGGGATACCACCAGTTCCCCCTCTTTCCGATAGCGGTTGTCGTAATCAAGAACCACGCGAACCCCCGCATAGTCAGCAATATCGAATTGAGCCAGAGTAATGCCGTCCGGACGCACCAGGGCATCAAGTAGCGCACGGTGCGTACGTATAAAGGCGTAGGTATCGGTCATTATTTTTATTTTCCGGTTAATACTCCACCGAACCGACACATACACACGCAGCGGCTTCAACATCAGTCCTGGGTTCAACTCGGCAAACAGCTGCATTTCCGGCTTCTGAAGAGCCTGAAACCACCCATAAATCGCCTGTGCATGCAGGGTAGCGCAAAAAGCCCAGCGAAACTGCTGTTTGAACAATTCGGCGGGTGACTCCCCGGAATAGAGAGCGGTAGCAAGTGCCCAGGCCTGCCGAGCCACAAAACTGCTGCGAGGTTCCCAGGAGTGCTTTACGTCAGTGGGTAGTAAAGACGGTACCAATTGTATTCCTTCTGCAACTCTGTTAGTATTCATGCTCTTGCGTGCGTGACAATCTCATAGCGTACCATCGTTATGCCCGTATCGTCAAAAGATATTTCAATTACACCATGGAGATAGCCATTATTTCCGTGATAAGGTACACATTTTTATGACACTCCACCGTTTTTCCCGCGCCGAGCTGTTAATCGGCAGCGAAGGGCTCTCCCTTCTGGCCAACAGCCACGTCATGATCTGCGGCATTGGCGGCGTCGGCAGCTATGCCGCCGAAGCGGTGGGGCGTGCCGGTGTCGGTCGCATTACCCTCATTGATTTTGACGACATCTGCCTGACCAATATCAACCGACAGATTCATGCCCTTTCCAGCACCGTCGGCATGTCAAAGGTTGACGCCATGGCGCAGCGACTGCGTGACATCAATCCGGCTGCCACCATCATACCGGTAAAAGCCTTCTTCTCCCCGGAAAATGCCGCAGAACTTCTCGAACCACACCCCGATTATGTGCTTGACGCCATCGATCACTTCACCGCCAAGGCCTCGTTAATAGCCACCTGCCGCCAACGGAACATTCCGATCATCTCAAGTATGGGAGCGGCCAATAAGCTTGATCCGACAAAAATCGAGCTGGCCGATATCTCGGCAACCCGTAACTGCCGCATGGCCCGCAGCATGCGGAAAATCCTCAAAAACGCCGGTATTACGTCGGGGGTTCCGGTGGTCTATTCCACCGAACTGCACCGGGAACTGGATGCTGCCTCGGGGGCGGCCTGCGGCAGCGATTGTATTTGTCCTAACCGCTCCGAGCAGACATTCCGCTGTGAACATCGCCGGGTAATACTGGGGAGTATTTCCTACATCCCCTCTCTCTTCGGCCTCACCATGGCCGGAGCGGTCATTAATCAGCTCTTGGAACGACGAACGTAAGGCGAAGAGCGGCATATTATTTTTTTCAAGATACGTTTTTTCTATTGACAAGCCCTGAAAATAAAAGGTAACGTCACCTTACCTCATACGTATCATTCTGGCATCCAAACAGATCCCTAGACATCTTCGTACGTAATTTAAATATATAGCGAACCTCAAAATCCAACATTCTGCTGCATCGGGTCGCAAAACCGGCCTGCTTGACCCCAGACAACCGCCACTTCACTCACTTCCCCGGAAATGCGGGTTCAAAAATGTATATCCTCACACCATAGATAACGCAGCACTCAGGAGAACCGATGAATCTACAAGAGCTTAAAGGTAAAAAAATCAGCGATCTTAACACCATTGCCCGGGATCTTAACATTGAAGGGGCTTCGAGCCTCCGCAAGCAGGATCTCATTTTTGCCATCCTGAACGCCCAGACGGAACAGAACGGTTCCATTTTTGGCGAAGGAGTTCTGGAAACGCTTCAGGACGGCTTCGGCTTTCTCCGGGCAACCGACTACAACTATCTGCCGGGTCCCGATGACATTTACGTCTCCCCCAGCCAGATCAGACGCTTTAACCTGCGCACCGGCGACACAGTCTCGGGACAGATCAGACCCCCTAAAGAGGGTGAACGCTATTTTGCCCTGCTCAAGGTGGAGTCGGTCAACCATGAATCACCGGAAATTGCCCGTGACAAGATCCTCTTTGACAACCTGACACCGCTCTACCCCCAGGAGAAACTCACCCTGGAAACCACCCCGGACAATATGCCGATGCGCGTGATCGAACTGGTCGCCCCCATCGGTAAAGGGCAGCGCGGCCTGATTGTGGCACCACCCCGTACCGGCAAGACCGTACTGATCCAGAATATAGCCAACTCCATCGCAGCCAACCACCCTGAAGTTTACCTCATCGTACTGCTGATTGACGAGCGGCCTGAAGAGGTTACCGATATGCAGCGGTCGGTTAATGGCGAAGTGGTCTCTTCAACCTTTGACGAACCGGCAACCCGCCACGTGCAGATTGCTGAAATGGTTATTGAAAAGGCCAAGCGACTGGTTGAACATAAAAAGGATGTGGTCATTCTTCTTGACTCCATTACCCGTCTGGCCCGAGCCTATAATACCGTATTGCCACCATCGGGCAAAATTCTCACCGGTGGTGTGGATGCTAACGCCCTGCAAAAGCCGAAACGCTTCTTTGGTGCGGCGCGTAATATCGAAGAGGGGGGCTCCCTGACCATCATCGCCACCGCACTGGTTGATACCGGTAGTAAAATGGATGAGGTTATCTTTGAAGAGTTCAAGGGAACCGGCAACATGGAGCTGCACCTTGATCGTAAACTGGTTGAAAAGCGCACCTTCCCGGCCATTGATATCAACAAGTCCGGCACCCGTAAGGAAGAGCTGCTGGTGGAGCGTGCCTCACTGAATCGCATCTGGATTCTCCGCAAAGTAATCCACCCGATGAACGTGGTGGACAGCATGGAGTTCCTCCTGGACAAGCTCTCGGAAGCCAAGACCAACCAGTCTTTTCTTGACTCAATGTCAAAATAGTAAATTTTTGTTGCAATAAATTATCAAAATAGTTAAACTGATTCTTTACTATAGAAAATTGCCGATTATCTTGTAATCGTCGTAACGCATAGAGAGGAGGAAGAGATGAAAGAAGGTATTCACCCAGATTATTCCGAAATTACCGTTAAGTGCCTGTGCGGTAACACATTCCTGACACGCTCCACCAAAAAGGAAATCAACACCGAAATCTGTTCGGCCTGCCACCCTTTTTACACCGGTAAGCAGAAACTGATTGATACGGCCGGGCGCGTCGATCGCTACAAAAAACGCTACGGCCAACTGTAGATTTTCGTTTTTCAGCAACAGAGAAGGGGCTTTGTCGTAAGGCAAATCCCCTTTTTTTCGGACACCGCTCTTAGCTGACGGACACCGGGAGAAACCATACTACTTCGGAGCATGCCGGTTTCCGTGCCACTTTGTTACATCCGGGCATGGCTCACACAGGATACCATGAACGTTACCCTGATCGAACACACACCCAATCCTGAGCGTACGGTGGCACTGGCCGCCCGCCTCTGCTATTCCCCCATTTCCATAGACGGCTTGCGTGACAAATTGGCAGAGACGGATATCGAAGCCTTTCTGGACAAGATCATGACCCTGGGGCACCACTCCGTACTTGAGCACGCCTCGTTCACCTTCGGCATCGAGGGAATTTCACGGGTGACGTCCCACCAACTGGTGCGGCACCGTATCGCCTCCTTTTCCCAGCAGTCCCAGCGCTATGTGTCCCATAAGGATAATTTCCTTTCCATAATGCCCAACAGCATTGCCGAAAACAGTGAGGCGCGGCAGATTTTCGACTTCATGTCCGAGGCGGTTCACAAAGCCTACGCCCAGCTGATCGACATGGGCATTCCGCCCGAAGATGCCCGCTATCTGCTGCCCAATGCCACGGAGACCAAGCTGGTCATGACCATGAACGCCCGGGAGCTGCTCCATTTTTTTGAGCTCCGCTGCTGCCAGCGGGCTCAGTGGGAAATTCGTGACATGGCCGTCGCCATGCTCCGCCTGGTACAACCGGTATCACCGGTTATCTTTGGCAAAGCTGGCCCGGGGTGTGTCTCCGGCCCCTGCCCGGAGGGGAAATTCTGCTGCGGAGAGACGGAAAACGTCAGGGCATTTTACCGGAACCTGAGTGAGGCGGTATGAGTAAAATACATGTAGGTGGTCAGGCGGTTATCGAAGGGGTCATGATGCGCGCCCCCCGCTCCATTGCCATTGCTGTGCGTCGTCCCGATGGCGAAATTGTGGTCAAAAAAGAGCTGGCCATACCACTGTCAGAACGGTTTCCGATCGTCAAACTGCCCATTATTCGTGGAGCTGTGGCACTTTTCACCTCGCTGATCATCGGCATTAAGGCCCTTAATTTTTCCGCCACCGAAGCCATGACTGAAGAGGAGAAAGTGCAGGAAAACGCTACAGGGGGCAAGGATTCCGGCAGCGAAATCTCTTCATGGGCAATGGCCGGCACCATGTCCATCGCCTTCGGCTTCGGCATCTGCCTGTTTTTTCTTTTCCCGCTCTACTTGACCAAAATGCTGACCCCCATTATCGGTGACAACAATATCGTCTTTAACCTGGTGGATGGGGTTATCCGGGTCATCGTGTTCCTTGCCTATATCTGGATCATTTCCCGTATGGAAGATATCCAGCGGGTCTTTCAGTACCATGGAGCGGAACACAAATCCATTTTTGCTTTTGAGGATGGTGTCGAACTGACCGTGGAAAATGTGCGGCGCTACAGCCGCCTGCATCCCCGCTGCGGCACCAGCTTCCTGCTTATCGTCATGCTGGTGAGCATTGCCGTATTCTCCCTGATTCCCAAGCTGTGGCCTTTCTATCTCAAAGCGGGATCACGAATTGTACTGCTGCCGATGATTGCCGGCATCTCCTACGAATTCCTCAAATGGAGCTCCCAGCACGATGGTCACCCCCTGGTTAAAATGGTCATCGCCCCCGGCCTGGCCCTGCAAAAACTGACTACCCGCGAACCGGATGACAGCCAGCTCGAAGTAGCCATCACCGCAATGAACGAAGCACTTGCCGTCAATGCAGGTTTCGCCGATGACCGGATAGTTGTCTGAGCCGGGTCATCACCTCTGAGGAACCATGCTCACCTTTGAAATAGGCAACCGGGATCACGGCCGTCGCTTTGAAAGTTTTCTGCGCGGCCGTCTACCGGCTTCCCCCCCCGGCTATGCACGCAAACTTATCAAAAGCGGTGCCGCCACACGGAGGGGAACCCCGGCTACGGCCGACAGTTTCCTCCTACTCCACGACATCATTACCTTAAAAGAGAGCGGCACCACCCTGTCGTACCTGTCATCCGCTCCCTTTCCCCTTGACATTCTCTTTGAGGATAGTCTACTCCTGATCGCCAACAAGCCTGCCGGAATGCCGATGCACCGCACCGCAGAACGGGGAGACAATCTGGTTGACAGTGCCATGGCGGCTCTGGAACAGCGGGAAACCCCGTGCAAACTGTATCCGGTCAACCGGCTGGACCTAGGCACCTCCGGTGCGGTCATTCTGGCTAAAAGCTCCCGCGCCGCCGGCATCTTTGGCCGCCAGGTCAAGGAAACCGGACTGGACAAGCTCTATCTGGCTCTGGTACGGGGAATTCCTGCTGAGAGCGGCATCATCACCACCCCTCTTGATGGCAAAGAGTCGGAGACCCGCTATCGCACTCTACTATCGGGCAGCCAGGCATCGCTCCTGGCCGTCACCCCCATCAGCGGCAGAATGCATCAGATTCGCCGTCATCTGTCGGCCATCGGGCACCCGATTATCGGTGACAAACGCTATGACGGTGGGGAACTGGCCGATTGTGCCGGTTTTGCCCTCCACTCCTTCCGCACCGCCCTGGCACTCACCGAAACGGAGCGCCTGACCGTGTACGCACCGATTAGCGATGAATTTGCGGAGCTGTGTGAAAAAAGTGGCATTACCGGTGACGAGCTGTTGGCATCGCTTGCCGGATTGATGTAGAATGACTCAGCAGATACATTCTACTTTGGAAAGGTTTGATATGTCAGGTAAAACTATTTTTATCACCGGTGCATCGGCCGGTTTTGGAGCGGCCACTGCCCGCATGTTTGCCACCGAAGGGAACCGGCTTATACTGACTGCCCGGCGCATTGATCCGCTCCTGCGGCTGCAGGATGAGCTTGGGACGCTGGCCGATATCCATATTATTCCCCTGGATGTGCGGGATCGGCAAGCGGTGCAGGGGGCGGTGGAAGGGCTGCCGGAACGCTTTCGAGCCATTGATGTTCTACTCAACAACGCCGGGTTGGCACTGGGACTGGAACCGGCTCACCAGGTGGATCTGGATGACTGGGAAACCATGGTGGATACCAATATCAAAGGGCTCATGTACTGTACCCGCTTTATGCTGCCCGGCATGGTGTCACGCAACAGCGGGCATATCATCAACATCAGCTCCACTGCCGGAGCCTGGCCCTATGCCGGCGGCAACGTCTATGGCGGCACCAAGGCCTTCGTCAGCCAGTTTTCCCGCAACCTGCGCTGCGACCTGCTCGGCACCCGGGTACGGGTTACCTGCATCCAGCCCGGCATGGCGGAAACCGAATTTTCCCAGGTTCGCTTCAAGGGGGATACGGAACTGGCCGCCGGTGTGTACCGGGGCACCGCTCCTTTGACGGCGACAGATATTGCCGAAACGGTGCGCTGGGTCATCAGCCAACCGTCCCACGTCAATATTAACACCATTGAACTGATGTCCATCGACCAATGCTGGGGCCCCTTCGCCATTAACCGGCAGACCAATTAAATTATAATAAGGAATTCACCATGGCTAAAGAGCTGTACGTCGGACATATTTCTGAACAGGCAACGGAACAGGATCTTCGCAAACTGTTCGAAGTGATGGGGGTTGTCACCTCGGTACACCTGATTGTGGATCAGGATACCGGTGAGTTCAAGCGGTGCGGCTATGTGCGGATGCTCTCCGAAGTGAATCTGAATGAGGTGGTGGAAACTCTTGACGGCACCTGGCTGATCGACCGCTGCATCGTCGTGAGCATCGCCAAACCGCAGAAAGAACGCCCGGCCAAAACGCCCTATATCAAGCGGCGGCAACTGGCACCGCGCCCGGCAGCACCGGAGGGTGCCCCTGCGGCGGCCGGCAAGCGTCCGGTGGCGGAAAAGAAGCATAAAACAGCCCGCCCGGCACAGAAGGAAGCGGGACAAACCGGTCGCTCCTCGGCAGCCAAAGAGGCCACCGCGAAACGGAGACCGGCGGCTCCCCCGGAGGCTCCGAAAAAGGGGCGCCCCGCCGCAGCGGCTCCCCGTTCACCCCGACCGGCCAGTGGTCCCGGCAGAGCCACCAGCCGCCCCCCCAGTAGGGGACGCGGCTAACAGCAGGGATACTGTTTCAGACCGCCTGCAACACAAAACATTTGAGATATTCCGATTCGGGAAAGGTCAGCAGCACCGGATGATCGGCCGCCTGAAAGCGGGTTTCCACCAGGCGGACTTCACGTTTGGCAAGGCGGGCGGCCTGAATCAGCATATCCCGAAACGCCTCCCGCCCCATGAGATAGGAGCAGGAGCAGGTAATCAGATAGCCACCCGGCTCCAGCAGTTCCAGGGCACGCCGATTGACGGTTAGATACCCTTTGGTGGCTTCGGCGATGTTTTTACGGCTTTTAACGAATGCCGGAGGGTCCATGACGATGACTCCGAACCGCTGCCCCTCCTGATTAAGGGAACGGAGGCGTTCAAACACATCACACTCCTCAAAACGCACCCGGTCGGCAACCTTATTCAGACGGGCGTTGCTGCACGCCTGACCGATGGCCCGGTCGGAAATATCCAACCCCAGCACGGCACGGGCACCGAATGCTGCCCCATGAATCCCCCAACCACCGGTGTAACAGAAGCAATCGAGGAGACTCTTGTCGGCACAGATATCGCGGAGCAGTTGATGATTCTCTTTTTGATCGAGGAAGGTACCGGTCTTTTGCCCTTCCCGCAAATTCACCTGAAAACAGAGACCGTTTTCCACCATTTCAACCCGTTCCGGGATATCGCCCCACAGCAGTTCGATTTTTTCTACCATTCCTTCAAGGGTACGCACCCCCACATCGTTACGGGCAATAATCCCCTTCGGAGTAAATATGTTCCGGAGTGCCTCCACAATCAGGCTGCGCCGCACGTCCATTCCGGCAGACAGAAACTGCGCCGACAGGTACTCCCCATACCTGTCTACCACCAAGCCAGGTAGAAAATCACTTTCCCCATAGACCGCCCGGAAGGTTTCAAGGCCGGGATAGCAACGGGAACGCATGGCAACAGCGGAAGCGATCCTCTGTTCAAAAAACGCCACTGTTTCGATATCTTCCCGTTGCCGGGACAGGAGGCGAACGGCAATCAGCGAGTGGGGATTGTAGTGACCAACACCGATAAAACCACCGGCCGCATCGTACAACTCGGCACCGATACCGGCGACCTTTTCACCCTTCACCTCCCGGATTTCGTTACTGAACACCCAGGGGTGTCCCCCCTTGATACGACGCTCTTCATTTTTATGTAGGGTAATTCTGGTCATCATCACTCCTCGGCAGATTACGGATTTATTTTCGCATGTCGTTCTTGACACCCCTCCCCTTGTACACCATTATGGAGGAAAATACTCCCGGAAACCGCAGAGGGCCCCATGACACAAGCCGCCACCCTGTACATCATCGCCACACCCATCGGTAATCTCGAAGATATGACCTATCGAGCCGTACGCATTCTTGGCGAAGTTGATCTTATCGCCGCCGAAGATACCCGGCATTCGTTGAAACTGCTCAATCACTTCGGCATTTCAAAACCACTGACCTCCTATTTCGACCATAACCAGCAGCTCAAAGGGGAGCGGATTCTCAACGCCCTGCGCCAGGGGAAATCGGTGGCGCTCATCTCTGACGCCGGAACCCCCTGCGTGTCCGATCCGGGATACCAACTGGTTCGTGATGCGGTTGCCGAACAGATCCGGGTCATTCCCCTGCCCGGCTCCTGTGCCGCCATTACTGCTCTTTCGGCTTCGGGACTGCCGAGCGATACGTTTACCTTTGCCGGTTTCCCCCCCTCCCGTCAAGGCAAACGGCGGACGTTCCTCACCGGCATGGCAACTCTTCCCGGCACCCTCATCCTCTACGAGGCTCCCCACCGACTGTTGCAGACCCTGCAGGACGTCAAAGAGCTGCTGGGTGAACGTCATATCATTGTAGCACGGGAACTTACCAAGATTTATGAGGAATTTATCCGTGGCACCGTATCGGAGGTCATGAGGTCCCTTGACCCCGAAGCCATACGGGGTGAAGTTGCCCTGCTCATCGCCCCCGGGGAACAGCCAGAACCGGAGCACGAAAGCCTGGAATCGGTGCTGGCAAGGCTCATGGCCGACCCTACCCTTTCGCTCAGGGATTGTGCGCGGGAAGCTGCCACCATTACCGGAATTTCGCGAAGTGAGGCCTATCAGGAAGCTCTCAGGTTAAAAAATAACAGGGTCAGTGCTTAAAACATGGAAATTCAGATGGATAGTGTGGTATACAGTGTCGAATATCTACCATTTTGGAGCACGCCGTGAAAATTTGTATTTTTGGTGCCGGTTATGTGGGACTGGTGGCAGCCGCCTGCTTTGCCGAAAGCGGTAACAGCGTCATTGCCGTTGACATTGACTGTACCCGCATAGACAACCTTACCAAA
Organism: uncultured Geobacteraceae bacterium; assembly: GCA_903876875.1. Taxonomy (GTDB): domain Bacteria; phylum Desulfobacterota; class Desulfuromonadia; order Geobacterales; family Pseudopelobacteraceae; genus JACRCG01. The sequence goes on along the minus strand of CAIRBT010000166.1, from coordinate 16,240 downwards.
GGAATAATCCCCATCTACGAGCCGGGGCTTAAAGAGATGATCCTGCGGAACCAGTCCGAGGGGAGACTCTCCTTTACCCTGGACAAAGAAGCGGCCATCAAGGCATCCCTGGTCTGCTTCATTGCCGTCGGCACCCCACCGGGAGAAGATGGTTCGGCAGACCTCAAATATGTGCTGGGCGTGGCCCGTGATATCGGTCGCTCCATGGATGGCTATAAAATTATTGTTGACAAATCCACGGTTCCGGTCGGCACCGCCGACAAAGTCCGTGCTGCCATTGGCGAAGAACTGGCACTGCGTGCCGTTGATTTCGAATATGACGTAGTTTCCAACCCCGAGTTTCTCAAGGAGGGGGCCGCCATTGAAGACTTCATGAAGCCGGATCGGGTGGTCATCGGTTGCGATAACGTCCGCACCGCCGAGATCATGAAAGAGTTGTACGACCCCTTTATGCGCAAGCAGAACCGCATGATCGTCATGGATATCCGCAGTGCAGAAATGACTAAATACGCCGCCAACGCCATGCTCGCCACCCGCATCTCTTTCATGAACCAGATCGCCGGTCTCTGTGAGCGAATGGGCGCCGATGTGATGGCGGTACGGGAAGGGATCGGTTCCGACTCCCGCATCGGCTACGACTTTCTGTTCCCCGGTCCCGGCTACGGTGGTTCCTGTTTCCCGAAAGATGTGAAAGCCCTCATCAAGACAGCAGAAGAGGCAAATTACGACTTCCTGCTGCTCAAATCGGTGGAAGAGGTCAATGAGCTTCAGAAAGAAGTGCTGGCTGGCAAACTCATCAAGAAGCTCGGCACCCCGGACGAAGAGCAACCCCTCACCGGTCGCATCATCGCCTGCTGGGGACTGGCGTTCAAGCCACGCACCGATGACATGCGTGAAGCACCGGCTCTCACCATCATCGAACGGCTGCTCTCCGCCGGTGCCACCGTCCGTGCCCACGACCCGGAAGCACTCAAAGAAGCCCATCACTATTTCGGCGACCGCATCGAATACAGCAGCAACCAGTACGCCATCCTTGATGGTGCCGACGCCCTGGCCATCATCACCGACTGGAGCGAATACCGCAATCCGGATTTCGAGCGTATCAAGGGTGCCCTGCGCACCCCGCTGATCGTTGATGGCCGCAACCTGTACAAACCGGATCGCATGGCGTCCAGTGGTTTCGACTATGCCCCCTTAGGTCGCAGCAGCAGCGGCATCAGCGGAGGAATGAAATAATATGCGCATCCTAGTTACCGGCGGTGCCGGTTTTGTTGGTTCACATCTCTGCGAGCGACTCCTGAACGAAGGACATGATGTGGTCTGCCTGGATAACTTCTTTACCGGCAGCAAAAACAACATCATTCATCTCATGGACAGTCATCGTTTTGAGCTGATCCGCCATGACATAACCGAACCCATACTGCTGGAAGTGGATCGGATCTACAACCTTGCCTGCCCTGCCTCTCCGGTACATTACCAGTACAATCCGGTCAAGACCATCAAGACCAGCGTCATGGGAACTATCAACATGCTGGGTCTGGCCAAACGGGTCAAGGCGCGTATTCTGCAAGCCTCCACCTCCGAGGTCTACGGTGACCCCCATGTCCACCCCCAGACCGAGGATTACTGGGGCAACGTAAACCCCATCGGCATCAGAAGCTGCTACGATGAAGGGAAGCGGGTTGCCGAAACCCTGATGATGGATTACCATCGCCAAAACAACGTCGATATTCGCATCATCCGTATTTTCAACACCTATGGCCCCCGCATGGCCGAAAATGACGGACGGGTAGTATCCAACTTCATCCTTCAGGCACTGCGCAACGAAGACATCACGGTGTATGGCACCGGTTCCCAGACCCGCTCCTTCTGCTACGTTTCGGATCTGGTGGAAGGGATGATCCGCATGATGGAGTGTAATAATTTCATCGGCCCGGTCAACCTTGGTAATCCGGTGGAAAATACCATTCTGGAGTTTGCCGAAACCATCATCAGAATAACCGGTTCGGCGTCACGGATTATATACCAGCCGCTCCCCCAGGACGACCCGAAACAGCGACGTCCGGATATCTCCCTAGCCGATGCAAAGCTGTCATGGGCACCGACGGTTGCGCTGGACGATGGCTTGCGAGCCACAGCCGCATATTTTTCAGAACAGATCAGGTAATAAGAGATAGAGATATGTTTACTCTGCGCTTCCAAAAAAGAATGTACATCATCCCGGCCGGGTGCCTGGCATTCATCCTCTTTTTCACCGTCTTCGGTGACAAGGGATTGTTGCGCATTATTGAACTGAAGCAGGATAAAAACAAGGTTGAAGCGCGCCTGGCCGACTGCAGAAGCGACAATGAGAAAGTCAAGCGTGAGATAGTTGCCCTCAAATCAGACCGACGGTACCTTGAAAGCATCGCCCGCAAAGATTTTGGTCTGGTGCGAAGTAACGAGGTCATCTACCTGTTTCAGCAGGATAAAAAATAGCTGAGGGGGACTACTCCCATGTCACGACAAAGTTGCGTCAGCTGTGCCTGGCGTGAAAACTGTTCAAAACGCTTCTGCATCCCGGACGGCGGCTCCCGCTGCCCCGACTATACCCGTGACGTCAGCATCAAACAAGATCCTGCTGACACAGACAGACAATCCGAATAGAAAGAATACGTACCCCTATGATGCGAAACCGAGTTATCCCCCTGTTGGAATCAGCACTGCTCAAGGCCCATGGTGCGGGCGAGCTGGTGACCTATCCGCTCCCTCCGGTTATCCTTGGCCATCCGACCAACCCGGAACATGGCGATTTTTCGTGCAACATCGCCATGCAGATCGCCAAAAACGAGCGGAAAGCCCCCCGGCAGGTGGCAGAAATCCTTATCAGACATCTTGGCGACGGTGATGGTCTCATCGCAAAAACCGATATCGCCGGCCCCGGTTTCATTAACCTCTTTGTTGCCACCGCCGCATGGCAGGCTTCCCTCCGTGAGATAGAGTCCGCGGGAAGCAACTTTGGACGAACCACCAGTGGGGCGGGAAAAAAAGTGCAGGTGGAATTTGTCAGTGCTAATCCCACCGGCCCCCTCCACATCGGCCATGGTCGTGGTGCCGCCATCGGCGATACCCTGTGCCGTGTGCTTGATGCCGCCGGCTGGGATGTCACCCGGGAATTTTACTATAATGATGCCGGAGTACAGATCAACAATCTGGCCCTCTCCGTACAGTTCCGCTGTCTCGGCATTGAACCGGATGACCCCCGGTGGCCCGAAGGTGGATACCAAGGGGAGTACATCAAGGATGTAGCCCGTGCCTACTGTGCCGGAGAAACCGTAGAAGCTACCGACCAGCAGACAACGGCTGCGGGCGACCCGGATAATCTGGAAAGCATCCGCAGTTTTGCCGTTGCCTGGCTCCGCCGTGAGCAGGATCTTGATCTTGCAGCGTTCGATGTGTCGTTCGATGTCTACACTCTCGAATCATCCCTCTACAGCGAAGGGAGAGTGGCAGCGGTCGTCGAGCAACTGACCGCCAACGGGCATACTTACGAGCAGGACAACGCCCTCTGGCTCCGTTCCACCGACTTTGGCGACGACAAAGATCGGGTCATGCGCAAAGCCGACGGCACCTTCACCTATTTTGTCCCGGATGTTGCCTACCACCAGGCCAAATGGCAACGAGGCTTTACCCGGGTCATCAACGAGCAGGGTTCTGATCACCACAGCACCGTCACCAGAGTGAGAGCCGGTCTTCAGGCTCTGAATATCGGCATCCCCGCCGGATGGCCCGAATACGTGCTGCACCAGATGGTCACCGTTATGCGTGGCGGCGAGGAAGTAAAAATTTCCAAACGTGCCGGTAGTTATGTCACCCTGCGGGATCTCATCGACGAAGTGGGACGGGATGCCACCCGTTTTTTCTTCCTGATGCGCAAACCCGATGCCCAACTGGTATTCGACATCGACCTGGCCAAGCAGCAGACCAACGAAAACCCGGTCTACTACGTCCAGTATGCCCACGCACGTATCTGTAGTATTTTTGAAAATGCCGCAGAAAAGGGCTTTGTAGCTCCCGTCGCACCGCTGTTAGACCAGCTTACCTGCCTGGATACTCCGGAAGATTTGCAGATGATCAAACTGCTGACGGCACTGCCCGACACCATTGACGACTGTGCCATTCACTTTGAACCACACCGTCTCACCTATTATTTAAGCGAGCTGGCCAGCTGTTTCCACAGTTTCTATAACAAGAACCGGGTAATCAGTGAAGATCCCGCCCTAACGGCTGCCCGTCTGTACCTGTTGCAACGGACCGCCCAGACCCTGAAAAACGCCCTTGCCATCCTTGGTATCACGGCACCGGAACGAATGTAGCGGAGAACATCATGCGTATTGACTACAGCGAACCGAAGAAATCGTATAGTAGTACCACACAATCACCCCACAATCGCAACCGAAGAGAATCATCGGTTAATTCGGGAAGTTCCGGCAATTCCGGGACTTCCGGCAGCTCTCTAATGGCACCGGTATTGACCGGCCTACTCTGCCTGGCGGTCGGCTTCGGCGGCGGCTGGACACTCTCCCAGCGCTCGGCAAAAAAAGCGTTCAAAGCGGCCATGGAGCAGCAAAGTCTGGAAACCTCACCGGCAGCAGTGGCACCACCACCGAAACCCCAACTGGCCGCCGTTCCCCAGCAGGCACCGACTCCCCAGAAACCGGAGACGGCTGCAACAGACCCGACTGCGGCCGCTACCCCGGGAGCAAAAGCCACCGCTGACCAACCCCTGAGTTTTTACAAGACACTCCCCAGTGGGCAAAAAAGCAACGTCATGGGAAGCGGTGTAAATGTCAAGGATGAGAAGCCGGCAAAGCAGCCACTCCAGGCAGCCCTCCCGGCCAACATGGCTCGCCCCGTGCCCCAACCGGGCGATGAAAACCAGGCGGCACCAACCCCGGCCGCACCAGCGGCAAAGGGGGGACGTGACGCCAGCGGACTCACCGTACAGGTAGCCTCCTTCAGCCTCAGATCAGAAGCCGAGACTCTACGCACCAAACTGGCTTCCAAAGGATACAATGTCAATATCGTTGAATCCCGTCTCGGCGACAAAGGAACCTGGTATCGGGTACGGGTTGGTAAACACCTGGAGCCCGACGGAGCAAAAGAGCTGTCAGGCAAGCTGGGTAAGAGTGCCATTGTTATTCCTGACAAAGAGTAGTTTTTAGTGTATCACCTTTGTCACAATAAAAAAGCAGACATGTTATTTTTATATTGACAAGGCTCACAGCATAGGCTATATAAGGTATTCAATTTGACGCGGGGTGGAGCAGTCTGGTAGCTCGTCGGGCTCATAACCCGAAGGTCACAGGTTCAAATCCTGTCCCCGCAACCAAACAATTTCAGGGACATGCCTAACGGTATGTCCCTTTTTTGTACCAACTTGTTTGCACACCCAGTCCGTTACGTCTCAACCCCACCTACAATGAATAACCAGAACTGCGCCTCAGCAGTGGCAGAAAAAATATCCGCCCTGACTACTGAAACGTACCTTGCTGCTCGTGGTTCTGCTGACAAATTCCATGCAACCCTGGCTAAAGTTAAAAATCGGCACCCCCTGCCCGGTAATGAGCTGATCCCTTAACTTCCGTATAGTCACCGATCATCCTTGGTACGTGTTACAATCGCCAAAAATATGATCCGTTCAGGGGGATTTGCAGCAGATTCCCTCTCAGCCGTCAGGCTCCTCTTTTGCACAATTCTTGCTTTTTTTGCCTTTTACTACAATAGACACCGCCCTCTTCCCCCTATAAAGTAGAAGCTCCACACGAATAAACGCGGTTTTTTTCTGCATGCTGAATTTATTACCCACAGGAATTCGGCAAAAGCCTGATACTGTTCTACTAAGTTGACCGGGAGGTTTCAGGATGAATGACGAATGGGCAACAACCACAGACTCACTCATACAGAACCATGGGAACACCGTAGGTTACGCTGCACACCCCGAAACGGCTGGAGAAGTGGACGCGAGACGTTTACTACAGGAATTGCAGATACTTCAGACTGAACTCGAGGCACAGAACAGAGAACTACAAGAGACCGCAAGGAACTGAATGAACTACGTAAGAAAATTACCGCACGGGAACTTGAAGTTTTGAAAATAGTGGGACAAGGTGTCACGTCAAAGAGATAGCAAAACGTCTGGGAGTCAGCCTGAGAACCGTAGTGGCTCACCGTTCCAGCCTGATGAACAAGCTCGAAGCGGCCAATGCAGCTGGACTTGCACGATGGGCAGTCATCGCGGAGCAGGTATAAGCCCCCCCGCCAGTAAAAAGGGGTCAGGCACCAAATAGCAACAAAGATGATTGAAAATACCACGAGCTGCTTTGTTGTTTCATCTTGCTTTACCTGAAGACTCACCGTACTATTAACTCCGCAAAAAAGACCAGCCACATTAACATCGCTTTAGAGGTACCCAATGAAAATCATACCCATCATCTTACTGGCAACGTTGCTGACCCTCTCCGGCATATCCATGGCTGGTGCCAAAGTGTATACCTTCGCCGTGGTGCCCCAGCAGGCAGCCTCGGAAATGGCCGAGACCTGGTCACCCTTCCTTGCGTGGGTTTCGGAGAACAGCGGTGTGCAGTTACGTTTTGTGACGGCACCGGACATCCCCACCTTCGAAAAGAGGCTCAAGGAGGGGGCCTATGACTTTGCCTATATGAATCCCTACCACTACACCGTATTCCACAAAAAACCGGGATACAAAGCACTGGCCAAAGAGAAAGACCGTAAACTCAAGGGCATTTTGGTGGTGCGGAAAGATAGTAAGATTAACTCCATCAAAGAACTTGGCGGTTCGACCGTTATCTTTCCGTCCCCTGCAGCGTTTGCCGCAAGCATCCTCCCCCGCTCAGCACTAATGAAGGCCGGGGTCACCTTTACGACCAAGTTCGTTTCTTCCCACGAATCGGTGTATCTCAATGTGGAAAAAGGGCTCTATCCGGCTGGTGGCGGGATTGTACGTACCTTCGAAATGTTGGACAAAGCCGTCTCACAAAACCTGCGAGTTCTCTGGACAACACCACAGTTCACCCCCCATGCCATTGCCACCCATCCAAAATTATCCCAAGACGTTGCCAAAAAAGTGCTCAATACCTTTTTGAAGATGTCAAGTGACCCTGTCGGCCAGCAAAAATTGAAATTAATTGGCTTCAAGGGGATAGAAGCCGCCAGCGACTCGGAGTGGAACGATATCCGGCACCTTAACATTACCGATAGCGACACCCGGGTAGAATAGTGTCTTTCCGACTGAAAACCATACTGGGGATCGCCTTCATCGAGGCAATTCTCCTCTGTGTGTTAATCGTCAGTGTCAACGGTTTTCTGCGCGATTCAAACGAAGCGCAGCTGAACCGCTACGTCAAATCCACCATTGAAACCTTTGCCTCAATGATTAAGGACAGCGTGCTGGGGATGGATTTGGCACGTCTGCAATCCTTCTCCGTGCAACTGGCGCACAATCCCGGCATTGCCTATGTCCGAATTTTCAATGAAGAGAACCAGATTCTTGCCTCAGCCGGTGATCCTGAAATTCTCCTCCACAAATTCAAGAAAGATGTCGATTTTTTAAGGTCTGATGATGGAGTGTTTGACGATGATACTCCGATAGTGATTGGTGGCAAAGTTTTTGGCCGGGTTGAGTTGGGCGTTGATGTTTCATATCTGCAATCCACATTGGTAAAAGCAAAGAAGTGGAGTTTACTTATCGCTTCTTTCGAAATGCTGTTAGTCGCCCTGTTTTCATTCATACTCGGCACCTATCTTACCCGGCAACTGGCACAGCTGAAAGAGGGGGCACATCGCCTGACAGTTGGTGAATTAGGCTATCAACTGCAGGTTAACGGCACCGACGAGCTTGCCGCTGCCGCAACCGGTTTCAATATGATGTCCAGCCGTCTTCTGGAACATCGGCAGCAACAACAGGAATATGAACGGCAACTTATCACGGCAAAAGAGATTGCTGAAGCCGCCACCACGGTTCTCAAAGCAGAGGTTGCCGAGCGGATGCAGGCTCAGGAGCAGCTGGCGCTGCATCAGGAAAAACTGGAAACGCTCAACCGTTCACTGCAGCAGCGGGTGGAGGGGGCGGTGACGGAACTGCGCCAAAAGGATCAGATGCTCATCAGTCAGGGGCGGCAGGCCGCCATGGGGGAGATGATCGGCAATATCGCCCACCAGTGGCGCCAACCATTGAATGCCCTCTCCATTCTTATTTCCAACATTCAATTTGCCCAGCAGTTTAATGAACTTGACGAAGAGTATATGGGCAAGTCGGTGGATACAGCCAACCGGCTCATCCAGAAAATGTCTACCACCATCAGTGACTTCAGTAATTTTTTCAGCCCGGACAAGGAAAAAACCTCTTTTTCCGCCCTGGAGCAGATCGGGCATGCGGTGGCTCTGCTGGAAGCCGCCTTCACGAACCATAATATCACCATTACCACTGAAGCCGACAACGATTGCCTCCTGTACGGCTTTCCCAACGAGTACTCCCAAGTGCTCCTGAACCTGATGAATAATGCCAGGGATGCCATTGTTCAATCCGGATCCTTGCCGGGGCAGATTACCATCAGCCTCAAAGGTAAGCGTGATGGCATGGGCGTTCTGACCATTCTCGATAATGGTGGAGGGATTCCCGACGAAGTCATTGAGAAAATCTTCGAGCCGTACTTTTCAACCAAGAAAATGGGCACCGGCATCGGCCTGTACATGTCCAAGACTATAATCGAGCGCAACATGAATGGCACGCTTGCGGCACAGAACGTGGGCAACGGCTGTGAGTTCACCGTATGCACGCCGCTGAGTGGCGATGCTTCCCAACCAAAGGGAGGTCTTCAGTGACCAATATACTGTTGTGTGCGGTGCTGGCTCTGCTGGCAGCTGTAGTCGTGCTCATTGCAATGCTCCTGAAAAGAGCTTCCCAACCGGATATCACCTCCGTACTGCCATCCCGCCTTGATACTTTAGAGAAAGCTCAGGAGAGGATGGAACGGATCGTCAGGGAAGAGCTCGCCCTCGGCCGGGATGAAGCGGGGAGAACAACGAGTATCCAACGACAGGAGCTTGCGGAGGCCTTTAAAACTTTTGGCGGCTCTGTGACGCAACGGATACTGGATGTTGGGGGAATTCAAAAGGGGCAACTGGAAGCGATGTCAGCATCAATTGGCAAACTTTCAGAATCGAATGAAAAAAAGCTTGAGGCGTTGCGAATTACCGTGGAAGCAAAACTTCAAAGCATACAGACAGATAACGCCAAACAACTAGAACAGATGCGGCAGACGGTTGATGAAAAGCTCCAGGGCACCTTGGAGAAACGCCTGGGAGAGTCCTTTAAACAGGTCAGCGAGCGTCTTGAGCTGGTGCATAAGGGGCTTGGTGAGATGCAAGCACTTGCCACCGGTGTCGGCGATCTTAAAAAAGTGCTTACCAATGTCAAAACACGGGGCACCTGGGGTGAGGTACAGCTCGGAACACTGCTGGAGCAGGTACTTACCCCCGATCAGTTCGCGACCAATGTTGCCACCAAGGGGGGCGGCGAGCGGGTGGAGTTTGCGGTAAAACTGCCCGGCCAGAGCAGTGATAGAGAAGAGCTTGTCTGGCTGCCCATTGATGCCAAGTTTCCGATTGAAGATTATCAACGTCTGCTTGAAGCGCAGGAGAGAGCTGATAGTGATGGGGTGGAAACGGCGGGCAAACAGCTGGAAACCCGTGTCAAAGCGTGCGCCCAGGATATCTGTAAAAAGTATCTGAATCCACCGGACACCACCGATTTTGGGATTCTCTTTTTACCGATTGAAGGTCTTTTTGCCGAAGTTATCCGCCGCACCGGCTTGACAGAGACTATCCAGCGCGAGTATCGGGTTGTCATCGCCGGCCCGACCACTCTGTGGTCAATTTTAAACAGCCTGCAGATGGGTTTTCGTACCCTTGCCATTCAAAAACGCTCCAGCGAGGTGTGGGACCTGCTGGCGGCGGTTAAAACCGAGTGGACGAAATACGGTGATGTGCTGGACGCCGTACAGAAAAAAATACACCAGGCCTCAGACACTATTGAGAAGGCGAAAATAAGATCCCGGGCCATCGGCAGGAAACTCAAAGACGTGCAGGAACTGCCGGCCAATGATGTTACCACTTTGCTCCCCCTCTCATTGGTGCAAGATGATGAGGAAACGGAGGAGCTTGAAAACGAAAGTGAGAGATAAAAACACGTTGAGAGTAACAAACGGCTGCCGCCCGCCTCTGTTCTCCACCCATGCCGGAAGAGATTAAAATCACGTACATTAATCCATACTCACTCCACACTCACTCCATAATGGTATGCAATTCTAACCTCAGACGATCTTCAGAAAACAGCATTTTCGATGGCTTATTCTGAGTAAACAGGAGGTGTTTATATGCATATCATGCGAAAGTATCTTGCTGTCAGCTTCTTTGTGGCAATTGTTCTCCAGACACTTGCTCCGGTATCGGCATATGCGTGGCATGACAGAGGGCGCATCTGGATAGGCCCCGGCTGGGGATGGGGGCCGTATCCGTACCGCTATTATTCACCCTATGCTGAAGAACCACCAGTTATTGTCCAGCAACAACCGGATGTAATTATACAGGCCGCTCCGCAACAGCAGGCTCCTCCCCCGGAGCAGGCCTACTGGTATTATTGTCAGGAAAAACAGACATATTACCCCTATGTAACGGAATGTCCTTCCGGTTGGATGAAAGTGGTACCAACACCACCCCCATCATCGGGCAAGCCGAGGTAGGCAAGGGAATCATTTATGAAAGTGACAATTCTATTACTACTCCTGACATCACACATGGTATCAGGATGCGCAACTGCCATGCCCCAGGGGCCGAGTATGGTTGTGCTGCCGGCACCAGGCAAACCTTTCTCCACATTTCGGGAGGAAGATGCCGATTGTCGCAATTGGGCAGCCAGATCTGCGGGTATGGTGCCTTCATCGGCAGCACGGGATGAAGGAGTAAAAGATGCTGCAGCCGGAACACTTATTGGAGCAGGTGCGGGAGCACTTATTGGCTCTGCAAGTGGTCACGTAGGTGCTGGCGCGGCGATCGGCGCGGGAGCCGGACTGCTTATGGGTGCCATTGCGGGCAGTAACTCCGGGCAGTTTTCTGCACACCAGGCACAACGGCGGTACGATAGTGCCTATGCCCAGTGCATGGTTTCCCACGGCAACCAGGCAAGCTCCGCCACAGGCACGGCTCATCCAAGACAGTATCAGAGACGACGGGTAATCTTTGTGCCCTCGGAGCAGCCGGTTTATTATGCTCCGCCGCCACCGCCAACCTATGCACCGGCAGCACCTCCCCCCGCACCGGGCGGCCCGCCACCGAGGTAGCTGACAATTATTTTTAGTAATATTTCTTGCCTTTCCCGAGAGTATGATTACTATGCGTGGTCGTTATATCAAAAGCACACTCACGACAAAGGAGTTTTTATGAAAGTTGTCGCATTTAACGGCAGCCCCAACAAAGAAGGTAACACCTGGCACGCACTCAAAATGGTAACCGACGCACTTGAAGCGGAGGGAATTGACACCGAGATCGTCCATGTCGGCAATAAAACCATCAAAGGGTGCGCCGCCTGTTACCAGTGTGTCAAGAACAAGAATGAGCAGTGCGTACAGCCGGGGGATCAAGTCAACGAATGGGTGCAGAAGATGAAGTACGCCGATGGCCTCATTCTCGGCTCACCGGTACATTACGCGGCAATTGGCGGCACTATGAAATCGTTTCTTGACCGCGCCTTTTTTGTGACCGGTGTCAATGACAGTATGCTTCGCCATAAAGTGGGGGCCGCGGTGGTTGCGGTGCGCCGTTCCGGCGGGGTGCCGACGTTTGAACAGCTGAACAACTTCCTGAACTATGCTGAAATGCTCATGCCGACCTCAAACTACTGGAACGTGATTCACGGCAGGGCTCCGGGAGAAGTGAACCAGGATCTTGAGGGGCAGCAAATCATGCGGGTGTTGGGAAAAAATATGGCATGGCTCATGAAACTGGTTGAACATGGTAAAGGGACAATAGCCCCACCGGAGCGGGAACCGAAAACCTACTTCAGTTTTATCCACTGATTAGAAAGTACAGTTACTATCTTACGCAGGTACAAAATCACAGGAGACGTACACAATGGTTCCAGAAGCACTACAAGAGGTTATGAAGCAGGATGGAGTAGTAGCCATCGCCACCACAGGACCGGAGGGTCCCCACATGGTCAACACGTGGAACAGTTACCTTAAAATTTCAGAAGACGGCAAACTGCTGATTCCCGCTGGTTACATGCACCATACCGAGGCAAATTGCGCGTTCAATCCCCATGTGCTGATCACCTTAGGGAGCAGTAAGGTTACGGGGCTCCACGGACCGGGTGCCGGTTTTCTCATCAAGGGGAGTGCCCAGTTTGTGACAAGCGGTCCCGACTTTGATCTGCTCAAGGAGAAGTTTGCATGGCTGCGGGCTTCCATGGTCGTTGCCATTGATTCCGTCACCCAGACGTGGTAGCTGTCCGACATTTTGACCACCGGGAACTCTGTTTTTTATTGACAATTAGAACCAGATAGGGTAATTAGTCGATTCCGTTCAACTAAGGATTCTTTTACACGGCGGTGTAGCTCAGCTGGTCAGAGCAAGCGACTCATATTCGCTAGGTCCGGAGTTCAAATCTCTGCACCGCCACCAATACGCATAACTTGTTGAGAGGACTGCTATTTTGACAAGTGAAATTACAAGCCCTGCGATTGACACACAGTCTGACACACAGACGGAGGTCATTATGCAGGGCTGTTTGCGTTCAAGAGATGGAAAATATTATTATAGACGACGAGTTCCGGTTGACCTCTATAAAAAATATTTCAAGGGTCATGAGATACTCAAAAGCTTATTTATTACCGATGATGGCTCAGCCAAAGCAAGAAGAGCAGCACAAGAAGCTGCTCAGGTTTGGGATGTCCGGATCAATAAAGTTTTTTATGATTGTCGTCACGAAGATAACGACCACGACTTTAAGGAAAGAATGGTTGTGAAATACGTTTATCCTGAGCAAGCCAAGCCCGCCCAATCCGTTGTAGCCATAGTAGCACCTCCACCACCTCCACAAAAACGCTTAAAAGAGCTTTTTGACGCTCACATCACACGCCACAAGATAGCAAAGGTCTGGCGGTTTGGTACAGAAGCTGATGCGGTATATGCTCTATGGCTAGCATGCGAGATATTGGAAAATCCTGTCGTTGATGAAATAGTTCCCGCTGATATAGATAGACTTATTCAAATTTTATGCGTCCTGCCTAAAAACATTACACGTTCTAAGCTGTATAAAAATTTGTCAGTTAAAGAAATATTAAACCTGAATGACACCGCCTTTGAAAATCAAAAACCAAAACCGCAGTCAACAACCACCGTAATTAAAGATCTTATATGGATTAAAGATGCTTTCACTGATGCAAAACTTGGACATCTTTTTGACAGTGCAGTCTTCCCGAAACGGTCTAAACGTGGTGGTAAAAAGAGAACTCAATTTGATATTGAAGAGGTGCAGAAATTAATAGACCTCATACGTTGGCAGCCAAAATATCCAGAGCGATTATGGGTACCACTCATAGCGATGTGTCACGGTATTCGTGCTGGAGAGGCATGTCAACTTCGGTCTGATGAAATATTTATTAACAAGGGCGAACCCTGCATAACGATAACGTTTGAAGACGAGCCTGGCGGTCGCCATGTGAAAGGCGAGAATATTAGAACTTTGCCTTTGCATCCGTTTTTAGTCGAACTTGGACTTGCCAAATATGCGCAAGTAATAAAAAAAGCCGGTCATACTCAATTGTTTTATCAAATTACTCCACGCAAAAATGGTGAGTCGTTTTCGCACGATTTCACAAACTGGGCTTCTCGTGGATATATCCGAAAAGTGACTAACGACGAAAGAAAAACGTTTCACAGTTTCCGTCATAATTTTATTACGTATTTGAATAAGCTGCCATATGTAAAAGAACATTTTGTCAGCTACTTGGCGGGACATCGTAACGTCGAAAATATTAATATGACAAACACCGTCTACACTGATAGTGACGATTTTAGAATGTTGAAAAACATTCTAAATGAACTCTACATTAATCAGCTTGATTGGATCTCAGTTCGGAATGAAATTACAAAGATTGAGGATTTAGAGGGTTATATCGATTATGATTTTGTTGAAATACACCCTATTGAACAGCCCCGAGAAGATAATCGAGAGCAATAGTCTTTTCTATAAGGGCAAGAAACTGATTTAGGGGGGCGGACTGTTATTATTTCGATTCGCCTCCCCAAGTTTTCTATTCTGGGTCCCTATCCCCACCCATTCAACTTGAACACCACCGCAGTGACATTTCCCGTCAACTTCACAGCCAATTAACGACACTCAAAGCATTTATTTGAATTGCACTATTAATTATTCTCACGGTGTCACCGCTGGTATTATAAATTGGTATTAATGTTGCTGATTACTCCCTATCGTTCTGGAACGCATCCGGAATTGATACCGGAGTAATGTCATGAACAACAACGTATGCAGATTTTCGGCGTCACAATGTGACCGGATTATTAAAATGGCAAAGATTATTGTCGGCAACCATTATGGCTGGCTTGATCCTGAAAAGCAGTATGATCTGGCGCTTAATACGTTTACTCATTTGTGTAAGCATAACGATTGCGACAAATCCCCTGACCCAGCTTATGAAGTAATCTTGAACAGCGTTCATAGCCGTGCGGAAAAAATGTGGATTATCCGCAGGAAAACTAAACCTCAACGAATGCTGGAAAATAAACTTGACCGGACTACTGAAGAAAATCTCCAATTGGACGAAATGAAATCGGCACGAACGATTAAAACTGTATCAATTGACGATTTTATTGATGACAATGATTGCATAAAAGCGCTGGGATTTACTGAAGATGTTGAAACGCAGATAGTCAATTCCGACATCGAACGGATTTACCGGATACTGCAGAACAAACCATTTGCGCTAAAAATAGTCGAGCTTGTTCGGTACGGATATGAAATTAAAGAAGTCGCCGGTATTCTGGATGTCTGTTACCACACGGTCTATTACAACCTTGACGGGTCAATGAATACTCCCCTTCAACCGGAATACGATATACCAGTTGAAGAGCTTGTCGCCAAATATCGAGCTACCCTGGCAACTATACCTGAACCAATGCCAGCGGAACCTGTTACCCCTACCCTTTCACATGTTGCAATAGTTCCGGTGCCAGCGGTTCAACCATTTAAGGTGATGATGGCATTGCCCGTGAAACCTAAAAAGGTTGAGCATCCGAAGTTTGATTTTATGACGGATTTTCCGTTTCTACCAAATCCATATCGCCAAAAAAGACGCCCAGAAGCACGGAGATAAATATTATGACCACAAAATACACGCCTGAAATTGTCGGTGTTCATTACGACATTCTCCATTACCCATTTTGGTCTTACGAGTTCAAAACGCTCAACCTGAAACAATCTAAGGTGACGAGAAAGTATATGCGGGGCGGATTTATTCTTGAAATTACAAATCCCCGAGCAACGTTCCGTGATGCCGCCATTCTTCTTGGAGTGATCAAGCTTTACGAATACAAAATCATGACAGGCGATTGTCGCAAAAATGACATTAAGGATATTGATGAAAATGTTATTGGCTACTCCTATGTGATTACAACCACCGACAGGGAGCTTTGTAAATTCTGTGGCGTTTCCAAGGGTTCTTCCACGACACATGTTGTTCGTGATGCTGTTGAAGTCCTGGCGGAAATTACTGCTCACCTAAAAAATCACGACGACCGGCTGACCCTGTGGACGGAAAAAACTTTCCATTTTATCCGGAGCTATCAGTGGTCACCAATAAGGGGTCGTGGAGCACACCACGTAATAGAAATGGATGGTCTATTTCTGGATAGCTGTCGGAAAGAAAATTACATCGTCAATCATAAGATCATCCAATCGAAAAAAAATCTGATGATTAAGGGTCTGATAATGTTCCTGGCTGGTCGGAAGTCGCCTTTCATTACTCTCCGTGCTCTGCATGAATGGTTCAGTATAGTCAAGCCAATGGCTCCAAAGGTCGGTTGTCCACAGCACGTATATCAAATGTGGCAAATAGAAATGGGGGTGTATAATAAGCAGTGCAACACATTCCGAGAAAACCTT
>CAIRBT010000165.1 GCA_903876875.1 uncultured Geobacteraceae bacterium | reverse complement strand
CGAATTTTCGCGACGATTCCCTAAGTCCGACAGACTCCTAGTTTAAGATTATTGGAAAGCTTTACATTAGGGCCATTGCTGCGCCCCATGGAGAAAACGCAGTATCTCGATCCGTTTTCCCTTTATACGATAAATAGCAATAAACGGTGTCCGGCTTATAACCAGCTCGTGGGTTCCCTTCATTCTGCCGATCCGGCCCATTTCAGGTTGTGAAGGGAGTAAGCTGGTTTGTGCTTCAATTTCATGAAGCTGATCGAGGGCGGCAAGCGGGTTATCTTCAGCAATATAATCTATAGCGGCTTCGCGTTCAATTCTCGCTTTGGATGTCCAAGATAAGAGCATTAGTGAGTTGCCCTGCTCATTCTGGCCATTATGGCTTCACGTTGTCGGTGCATGTCTTTTACAACTTCTTCGTGTGATACCCACACCGTATTAGGGTCGTCTGCCTCTCGAATACCCTCTGCTACCTGTTCTCTAAACCACTTGTCATAGGCTACAGCCTCTTTTGTACGCTCAATCCGTTGTTTTGTATCTGGTCTGTTGACACGTTTAACAGAATCATCGTAGTTACTAAGGTTGACGTTGCATTGTGCTATCCCGATGCTTTTAAGATATTTCACAAGGGTATCAAACCTGCTAAACAGCCGTATTGCCCCTCTACGGGCGGCAAGAGCGCGTTCCACCATGTCGTATTTTACGACAACATTCCACCCTCCCGGCTGGCCGATAACATCGGCCCCCCTGACGGCCCCAGCTTCTACCAGATGTAAAAGCGTCTGATGGTCTATAGTGTCATATCCGTGTGCCATATACCGAGCCTCCGGCTGTAAGAATAGTCTTTGTTTATAATAACCAACTAGAGTCAAAATGGCAACCTATAGTTAACTAGACAATCGGTAAAGGTAATCTGCTCGTTGATACGGTGGGGCTCATTGTCCCAACCGGCGTCAACCAGCTGCGGCAGCACAAATTTTCGACAGGTATCTGCTTCGTTACTCATAAATAGTCATCCAATTATTCCCCTTAAGAAACAATCTCCCAGTATCCGCCTTTTTTAGGGCCAACAAACCGCAATTTGCCCGATTTTACAAGCTTTGAACATGCACGCTCAACGGCACTGAGCGATTTTCCAATCAGCGGGGCAATGTCTGCCAGAGATTGATGCGGGTCGTCTGCAAGCTGCGCGAGTATCAGAACCGGCGTTTTTACCAGCGTTTTTACCAGCGTTTTCACCGGCGTTTTCACCGAACTTTCACCGACAGCATCCGGCTTCGTCAGATCGTAACTGTTCCGTTTGAACGTGGCAATAAAATGGGTACCAAGCTCCTCGAATTCGGTTTGCGGTTCACGCTCCAGAATCATCTTGATGCCGCGACCCCACTTTTCAATGAAGTGTACCCGATGAAGCAGTTCGGCAAGGCGTTCGTTGCGCCGTTCGGAAAGCATTTTGTGTCGAATGTCGGCAACTGTCAGGTTAGCGTAGAGCAGACCGGGACTTCTGATTTCCACTCGATCCTTGAAAATGGCTATATTGACCGAATCGTACTCCCGGTAATCCCGATGACAGAAGGCATTGATAATCGCTTCACGAAACGCTTCGCGGTCAATCTCCGGAACATCTACCCGAAATAGCCCGTCGAGTCGCATACCGATATTGATATGCTCCAGAATGTACTCTTCGGCCTTCTTGATCAGGTAAAAGACATCACCATAGAAATCCTGCATGGTGATGGTGACAGTCGTGTCCAATGTACCAAAAACAGCACAGCGCAGGCGGGCATTGGGGAAGAACTTTTCCGGTTTGCGGGCAAAGCAGAGCACGGCGGCATTCAGTAGCTTGCCGTCTTGTACCAGATTCAGCTTTTCGAGAGAATTTTGGATCGTGTCGAACTTGAGACCGCTGAGATTCAGAAACGATTTCAATTTGCCGGGGCCGATATCGTCAATCACAGCTTTGGCGCAAACCTCAGTGTCCCAGCGAAGCCGGTCGCGGTTCTTCTCCAGGATCAGCTTTTCAAGTTCCTTGGCACTCAACTGCCGATCTTCATCGCCGACACGGATGTATGCCCGGCCATAGGCATAATATGGGTGTTCGCTGCCTTCGACCTGCACCTTGATACACTGTTTACCATCAACATCTACCTGCTCAACAACGGGATAAATCTTGGGCTCAACATGTTCTGAAATGGCCTTGGAGACATCCCGCATTGTTTTATCTGAAACCTGCTGGCCGACAACTGCACCATCATTCTTAACGCCGAACCAAACCTCACCACGCTGATGCTTGTTCAGCATCGCGACAATAGAGATCACCGCCTCTTTCAGTTCGGAGGTAGATTTCTTCAGTTCAAAGGTCTCATTTTCTTGAAATTTAGTCATTATTTTTCACGAGTAACCGGATTCGAAAACTGCATATTCATATCAGGATTTATGGCAAATTGCCACCGCAACCCCTCTTCATTATGCAAAATCCGGAGTACCCTGGACACCCAATCCAGTTTGAGTTGGACACCGAATCCGGAAGTAACTGGACACCCAATCCGTTTTTGACTGGACAGTGAATCCGATTTGAACTGGACACTTTTTCCACAGGAAGAGTACAGGGTCAAACCTACACTCTTGACAAATTAGCTAGAAGAGTACAGAGCATCTTGACGATAGAGTTCTCCTGAAACTTGGCATGCGAAGGAGAGTAAAGATGGGCAGACCGCTAAGAATCGAATATCCCGACGCACTTTACCATGTCACATCATGAGGGAACGAGCGCAAGGACGTATTTAAAAGTCAGAATGCCATCACCGGTAACAGG
>CAIRBT010000164.1 GCA_903876875.1 uncultured Geobacteraceae bacterium | reverse complement strand
CAAAAGGCAGCACACAAATATAAATAAGTAACAATAGAATTTGTTCTTGTAAACAGTATGAGTAATACTATTTACAAGATAAAATAACGGCAATAAAAGGCATGACGTAGTTATAAATTCCTCAACAAATCCTTTAAATCCAAACAAATGTGCTTTTATATGATATAAATTATCATTTATAACTGGTATAGTTTTATCTGTTATTATAATTGATACATATAAAATAACAACATAAGCAATTATAGTATATATAATGTTATTGTAGCTTATAATTTTATATTTATTACAAATAAGTGTTAGTACTATTACTATAAATATCGGAGTTGATAATTCTAATAATGCAAAATACAGCATAAATATTTCCTTTTAATGTGATGGCTTGCAAAAATCTAACAATTTGTATAGACATTTCAGTTCAACGTTATACGCTGCTACTTCATGACGACATATATTATTAGTTTCATTATATCCAGACCACCCTTCCACTTGACATTGCAATTTATGCATATCTTCATGCACAACGGCACACTTATAAAGACACCCCTGCAAATCTTCATTATAAGTTGAGCTTGCCCCCCAAGGTCGACAGCTTGTATACCCATAACTAACATTATTGCCAGTATCTCTACCAAAATTTGTACAAGCCGTATATTTCTGAATTTCTATTTCTACTTCACCAATCCTTGTTCTAATAATTCCTTCGTCTCTTATCGGGCAACACTCCTTTGGAGGTACACATCCGCAATCAGGTGTTGAACATATTCCAATTGGAGTGCTCAATCCCCCCCCACCTGATGATTGTGTGCTTCCGCCAGCAGCTACAACATTTGAAGTAATAGGTGTTATGCTGGTAGTTGTCGCCGCAGCACATGTCGTCGGCAACGAATTAAAGAATGACGTTATCTTGTCAACAACCCTCTGCATCGGTGAATTGGGGCAAATCACGCATTTCCCCTTAATCTGCCAACTGATGGTCTTGAAGCACCCACCACCGCCATAACCAGTTATTTCATCGCCTATACAGGTTGTGGTGGTTGCCGCCGTCTGCACTCTTCTCGTAATTCGGTACGGAACGGTGATCTTCTGCATTGCTCCGATTTTTGCTGGAATGACGGACAGCAATACTTCCACGTCATAATCCTCAAAACTAGTCGGGAAGTTGACATGAACGTCATAAACATCAATCAACCCATAGTTCGTAACCGTAAATTCACCGTTGTACACCTGCCCCGGCTGCAAATCCGGCAGGGTCATGTTGGGCGGTTCCGTCACCAGCACCGGCGTAGGTACATTGGTTTCAAAGGTTTGTGAAACCTTTATTTCGTAGCTGTCCGTTATAACTACAGGTGTTACGCTCCATTCCACTGTAACAAGATTTACCTCAAGGGCAACGGGAACATTAGTTGTTATGCCCGGTTCAATGACAAAACTGCCTGAGTATGGCGTTGCTCCCGGTGAGCTTATGTTGTAGCTGTATCTTCCCTCCGGGATGTCGAATTGCGTTGCCGTGCCGTCTTGTCCGGTCTTCACGGTCTGGATCAGGTCAAGCACGCTTTGGTGCTGGAATGTAATGCTGGCGTTGGCTACGTCTTTCATCAATTCATTAAGTACGCTGAACTGGACGCTGCCGACCGCGCTGCTGGTGACCGTAATCTGGATGTTGTAGGTATACGGGATGTGGTTGTCGGAGTAAATGACAATCCGGTCGTCGTAGACTCCCTGCGGGATGGTTTCGCCGGGGTTTACCATAATGCCGACGGTTTTGCTTTGCTTGGCGGGAATATCTCCCAGGTTTTTGTCGATGGTGAGCGTCAGCCACGGCAGCGACGGCCCTTCGATCCTGGGATTTATCAAGGTTTCGATGCCGCTGTTGGTTATGGTGAAGTTGACTATTTTCTGGTTACCTCTGACGATACCAGTATCAATGTAGCTTGGGCTGGTGTTGATGACCGGTATGGCACTGACCAGCGTGATTGTTGCCTGGACTTTGTCGTTCAAGCCTTCGTTGCTTGTTATGTTCAGGTTGGCGTAACCGCTGTCTGGTGCGCCCGATTGCGGGGCAAGTTTCAGGGATATTGTTCTTGTTTCGCCGCCGGACAGTGTATCGCTGGCGTTGCTGACGCTGGCGGTTATGCCGCTGGAGGCGTCAGCAGTCAGCGTTAGCCCGGTGATCGCGGCCATGGAGAGATTTTTGAGGGTGATCGGTATATCCACCGGGGTGCTTTTGGTGGTGGTGACGGTTATCTGTTTGGGGCTTACTTGCAGCCCGATGATACTGAACTGTGCCTGTACCGCCCGGTCGGTAAGGTCAGGATGAATGGCCCAGACGCTGTAGGTGCCGGTTTCGTTGGTGCCGGGGGTGAAGGTGTATGTGAATACCCCGTTGGCGTCGGTGGTGGCGGTGTTGTAGCGGTCAAAACCGTTGACGGATACACCGATTTTGACCGGGACGTTTGGCATTGGTGTGGCATCGGTCGTGCTGGTTGCGGTGCCGGTTATGGCGATGGTTTCGCCTTGTTTGAAGGTTGCCTGTGATACCTGCGCGGTGGCCGTGTAGGGCACTTCAAATATCACGGCATCGACCGTTTGTTTAAGACCGGGGGCGGTTACCTGATCCGGCTGGTTGTAGTGGAAATAGGTGTTTTGTATCTGCGTTTCAAGGCTCACTTTGTAGGGCGCATTACTTGGCACGGTAAAGGTGATCGGATCGGAGAGAAAGTTCTCGCCGGGGTTGAGGCGTGCTGTTGCATATCCGGCGGAGTTGACTACCGCGCTGCCGGTGCGCTGATCAAGGCTGCCTTGGGCAAGCAGGTTGCCGTCCTGGTCACGCAGGTTGACTGTTACCTGTGCGGTGGGGCCGTTGTTTTCACTGGTGAGGATTTCGGTTGCGGCGGTGCCGAGGTTGTTGATTTTGAGGCGTATCTTGGCCTGCGTCCCCCGCACCAGCGGTTCGTTGAAGATTTCCAAGGCAGTGCCGGAACCGGTGAGCGAGGCCAGACCGGTTTTGGTGATTTTGATGGTGACGCCGGATGTCGGGGTCATGATGGCGGTAGCCACAACCGCAACCTGCGATGGCGCGTTGGCTTCGGTTGCCGCTACTTTGCTGATCTCCAGCGCTTTGTCGCTCGGTACGTCGAACGGGCCGTTTTCCGTGCTTTCCGGGAGGTTGCCTATTTTTACCGACACGGCGTCTATGATGATAGACGTTGTAGCCGTTGCTGGTTGTGCGGCGGTCAGGACTACGTTTTCAAGAACGCCCCGCCGCAGGGTTGTGCCTTCTTTCAGGCCGATTGTCAGTTCCGGCAGGATTGCTTCACGTACCGGGCTTTCAGTACCGGTTGCGTTGACGGCGCTTATGCCGTAGGTAACGGTGCCACTTGAATAGTAGCCATCGCTGAAAGTGACCGAAAGTGTCGGAGTGGTTGTGACACGGCTGCCGTTGCGGTAGATATGAAATCCCAACAGGCCGTTTTCTCCCGCTTCCCAGGCAAGTGTCGGTTTACCGTCGTCAACTTTTGTGAGTACGAGGTTTCGTACCGGAGTTACCGGGAAGGTGATCTCCTGACTGGCGGACGGCGCGCTTTCGTTGCCGAGCTGATCCATACTGGTGACACAGTAGTATCCCATTGTCTTGTCCGGCGATGGGTCGGTTGCGGTCAACTGGTTTACCGTGGCTATCGGTGTGAGGCCGGTTATGTCGGTGATCGGGCTAGCGGAATGGTACAAACGGTAATATGGAGACGTATCGCCCGTTCCCGCCTGCCATTCGGCTTTAACGCCGTTGCCGGTGATACTGAGTACCAGACCGGTTGGCACGGGTGGTGGCGTGGCATCGGTAACAACCGAAACGCTGGCCGACTGGGCGCTTTCGGCATTCAGCAACCCGATGGAGCTGATGCTGTACGACCAGGTGCCATCGACGGGGACTTTTTCAGTGTAGGTAGTCGTTCCGCCGGGGATAGTACCTACCGCTACCGGCGCGGTGTCGGCAGGTCTCTTGCGATAGAGCGTGTAGCTTTGGGCATCGGTAACCGGCAACCAGGCAAGTTTTACTTCTCCTGCCTTGAATGCTTTGGCCGTAAGCCCCATCGGTACGGATGGCGCGGGAGGGGTGGTTTTGTAGAGCGTGATGTTTTTGCCGGTAACCACGCTTGTCCCCTGATTGCCGAAGCGGTCGCGACTGTCGGTCATGGTGAAGCGGGCTACACCTTCAGACAATGCGGAGGGATCAACCGTACCGCTCCAGTGGATGTTGTCGGTAGAGGTCATACCTGTGATCGAGGCTGACGAGCCATCAGATGCGGTCAGAGTCATAACCGGTGTAATGGTAGACGCCTCATCCAGGGTAATACTGACCGGCACCGCTCCGCCAGTGGTTTTAAGCAGCGTTACCGGAGAAGTGATGCTTGCCTGCGGCCCTCTGACATCGAAGATTGGACCGGTTCCCTGGCTGTTGCCCCGATTACCAACCATATCCTTGCCGGAGAACTTCCAGACCGTCGGTCCGTGTGGCGAGGTAGCGTCAATGGTCTGAGTCACCATGTAATGGGTGTCGTCCGTCTTTAACAGGGCAACCACAATCGGTGAACCGGATTGAGGTTCGAGACTGAGGAACGGTGCTTCCTTGAGTACTTCGCTGACAGTTAGCAATACATTCAACTGACCAGGACCGTAAGTATTGTCACTTGGCACGTTTCCTGCCGAGGTACTGAAACTGACCGTGCCTGTGGGTGACAAACGATCCGAGGCAACGGAGACTATGTTGGAGATCGGGCTTTCGTTACCTGCTCCATCCACCGAGGTGACAGCGTAGTAGCGCAGGGTGTCGTCGGCCGGAATATACTCTTTGAGCAGATAGGCGATCAGTGCCGGATTCGTTTTCTTGACTCCGGCATCCGAGGTGGAACTGAAGGGAGCAAACGCTTCATAGAGGTTGTAGCCACTGGCAGCGCCTGTTGCACCGGCCAGCCAACTGAACTGCACACTTCCGGCAACCAACTGTTTGACGGCAAGTCCGGTCGGAGCTGACGGCGCGGTGGTAATGACGGTAATTTTTGTATCGGCGCTGAAGGGGCTTTCTCCGCCCCGATTGGCTGCCTTGACAGCAACATAGTTGTCGCCTTCGGCAAGAGTTACCGATGAAAAGTTGAAAGTTGAGGGTTGAGAATTGAGAGTTGCAACCACTACCCCGTTCACCCTCAGCGACACCAAACTGCCCATCTGCGTTGTGCCGTTGATAGCAACCGTCTTCTGGTTGATCGGGCCGTTGAAAGTAGAAGTGATGATCGGAATCGGTGGCGGCGCCAGGCTGACTACCACCGGGACGGTTGTTTCGCTCTTGTTGCCGGGAGCGTCATAGGCAACAATTTTGACCGCATGGTTACCGTCGGTGGTGTCGATGACGTTCCAATTGTAGGAAAGCGTGCTGCCGGTTACCGTGGCAACCTTGACCGTGTCGATGTACAGCTCGATACGGTCCATGGTGCTTTCGGCATCGGCTGCGCTTGCGGTAATGGTGATCTGAGCGGAGATGACCTGGGTGGCGGTCAGGTTAAGACCCGAGATAACCGGGCCGGTAGTGTCGCCACGCGGGGTTACGGCAACACTCTGCACGCTGGTTCGTTCCGCGCCGGATGTATTGAGGACAGTGACGGCGTACTGGTAGATTGAGTCATTGGTGAGCCCGGTATCGGTAAAGCTGGTTGTGGTCTGGCTCTTGACCAGTGTCATGCCGGATATATCTGTCTGGGCTGTGTCACTCTTCACGCGGTAGATGTTGTAGTACTTGACGTAGCTGGAAGCCACTGCCGACCAGGTCAGTGTGGCCTTGGCGTTGCCCGCTGCGATGATCAGACCGGTGGGGTTTGCCAGCCGGGTAACGGCGGTTGTAACCGTACCGGCACTCTCGTGGTTCAGAGTGTCCTTAGTCGTTATCTTAAATTTGTACAGGGTGGCATCAATCAGACCTTTTTTGGTGAAACTGACGACGGTCTTACCAAGAGACGTACCGGCATCGTAACCCTTGCCGTCATCGACATAGAGTATCTGGTCGGCCAGATCGCCGTTTGTGTTGGCACTGGCACTCCAGTAGAGGGTTGCTGTGTTGCCGTCGGCAGCGGAGTAGCCAGCCACGGCGGACAGGCCGGTTATATCCTCCGGCGGAAGCGTATCCGCCGGGATGGCAAAGGCGGTATGCACGGATGGATCGCTGTTGCCGCTCGTACTGACCGGTACGACCGCAAAGAAGTATGTCGTACCGCGAATAAGCCCAGTGGCCTTATAACTTTTTGTTCCCTTGCTGACCGTACCAATGGGAGTCATGGCACTGATGCGGTTGAAATCGGCGCTTGCCTGGTAGACGCGGTAGTAGGCCAGAGCGGTCAACTCAGGATAGGAAGGCCAACTCAAGGTAGCTTCCGTCCCTTTGCCGCTGCCGTCGGCGGTAAGCACGCCACTGCCCAGGGCCGGTGGCGGGACCGAATCGAAGAGGATGTCCAAAATCTTGGTAGTGATGTTGCCGATGGCATCAGTGGCAGTGAAGACCAGGTGGTTGGTCATGCCGTCAACCAGGGTGATGCTGGAAGACCAGGTAGAGCTTTGGTCATTCACGTCAAACAATACGACTCCGTTCAGCCTGACAACACAGCCAGGCTCCTTGGTGCCGGAAATGACCTGAACAGCGCTGGTGGCCGGGTTTTTGTATATATCGACAGTGAAAGCCGGGGGAGTAGTGTCCAGGTTAATGACCGGGGCCGGGGCTATGGCAGCCGAATCATTGCCGGCGGCATCCCGGGCCGCAATGGTCAGAGTGTTGTTACCTTCGGATAGCAGGTAATTATAACTCCAGCTTGTGGCACTGCTGAGCGGAATTCGCACTTGAGTGTTGATAACAAGTGCCGTGTCACCCGGTTTGGTTCCGGTCAGAAGCTGATTGGCTGTCTTGGTGAGCGGAGTTGTCACCACCACGGTTGGCGCTGCTGGAGGTGTAGTTTTGAGAATGAAGTTTCCGGGAACCTGGTCGGCCATGGTGTTACCGGCGATGTCCTTGGCTCCCTTGACCGTAATTGTGTAGCTGCTATCACCCAGAGCAACAGTGAGGGAATAGCTGCCTCGCCAGGTGCTGTTGTCGATCCAGGCACCTGCAATTCTGTAATTGGAACTGCCGAAAGTGACCTGGGGTTGGACCGTGATGTCCATGTTTTTGCTGAAGACAAGCGTAAAGGTGGCTGTTCCCGCCTTAAGAGGACTGACCGGAGTGATGGTCAGTGTCTGTACCGATGGTGGCGTTCGATCAACGGTGAAGCTGAAGGAAGCGGAACCTTTATTGCCCAGGATGTCGACAGGGTAAATGGTAACAGTATAGACCCCTTCCGGCAATGCTGCCGACGGGGTGAAAACGATGGCAGTACCGGCGACACTCCATAATCCGGAGATAACGGTTCCCAAAGCATTCTTTACGACTGCGCCAACCGTGGATGCCGCCAAATCAGGCTGTGCAGCGGCGGCAAGAGTGATTGAGATGCTGCCTACCGCACCGCTTATTGCGTTGGTGGTCGGAGTGGAAGAGGCGATAGTTGGCGGTGTGCTGTCGCGCACGACCGCAACCTGGGCGCTGGCGCTTTGGTTGCCTGCTTCGTCACGGGCAAAGACGGTGATGGTGTTACTGCCTTCGCTTATTGAGACTGCCGAGCTCCATGTCGTATCGCCAAGAGGAGCGCTGGTTTTACTATTGTTAACGTAGAGCCAGCTGTTGGCCTCTTTGCTACCGGTCAGAGTGATACCGGCTTTGTTGGTTGGCGTAACCGGCGTATCAATGGTCGGCTTTGCTGGTGGTGTGAGGTCGATGGTAAAGCCGACACTGACCGGAATACTCTGGTTGCCCGCACTGTCAAAACTGTAGACCGTGATGGTATTGACCCCTTCCTTAAGGCCGAAGACAGAAACACTCCAGGTAGTGGCAGTCGGGTAGGAGATCGTGCCTATGGTCGCGCCCGGAATGGTTACGACCACGCGGGTACTGTCGCTGCTTTTACTGCCGGTAATGGTCTTGCCGGTGGTGTTACTGAGCGATGGCACCGGATCGATGGCAGGAACAGAGGGAGCGGTCATATCCACGGTGAAGGAGATGCTTGCTGAAGCTGCGTTACCAAAACTGTCTGTGGGGGCAATTGTGGCGGTGTAGCTTCCTTCGCCCATCGGCATTGAAGCTGTGAAGGTGGCCGCACCGGTAACGCCGCTGCCGCTGGTGATCCAACTGCCGCCTACGTCAATATTGGATGAACTTTTTACGGTGGCACCGGCGATGGTGGCGGCAAGGTCAAGCGGCGAATAGACGTCCGTCAGGTTAAAAGTTATCGTGGCTACAGGTGCATTGAAGATAGCACCGTTAGCCGGGTTTGACGAAGAAACGACAGGAGCTTTGTCGTCCAGAGCAACACTCAAGGTGACCGCTTGGCTATGGAAGCCGTCCACATCCTTGGCGGTGATGTTCAGGTTATTCATACCCGAGGTCAGGGTATATTGTCCCTGCCATGTGGTGGCCGCCCATGCTACGGCGTCCGTCTGCGGAGCAAATTCGACACCGGTGCTGCCGCTGCTGATAACCACGCTTGTATTGACCGGTTTGGTACCTGAAAGCGTGATGGTGGGCGTGTTGGTCGGCAATATTACGGGGTAGACAGTCGGAACTCCGATTGCAAAGTTGCGGTACTGCTCCAGAACCTCCGTAGGTGACAAGGCACGATTATAGACGCGGATGTCATCGAGAAGCCCGTTGAAGTAGGAGTCCCACGACGGGTTGCCGCCAAGCATAAGCGGATTTGCGGTATCCCGAATACCCAAAGAACTATATGCGCTAGTAGCCTTTTCAACTCCATCAATATAGATTTTCATGAAAGATTGATCGCTACTGACTACGGCTGCGAAATGCTGCCATCTTGAGTCCTGAATACTTCCACTTGGTGTTGTTAGAGCCGACTCACCTATCCCAATCCTATCGACAGGAGTTGACGACAGCAGAATATATCCGGAAGAGTTAAGCCAGAGAGCAAATTCACGATTCTCGCAGCTGGTAGTACAATCTGGCGTATTACCTTTCCAAACTACAGATTGCCATGTCTTGTTGAAATCATTGACAAAGATCCACCCTGAAATCGTAATATTCCTATCCGAATGAATGGTTGGCGAATCAGGCACTGAGACGTACATATTTGATCCATTGAACTGGCCGGAACTGTTTCCAATCTTGGCATCTGTGCTGAACGTAGCTCCGTTATACGGTATGCCGTCATTGCCCACTAATGACGAATCCTTCCAATCCCCATCCATCTTCCACCAACCGACCAGACCGGTTTTGTTGATCTTGATATCCTGCGACTTGGTCGTTTCAACATTACCGGCCTTGTCGGTGGCACGATACTGAACAGTCATCTTGCCGTCCTGATCGATGACGAACGGCGTGGCATAGGTCAACCAGGTCGTTCCATTGTCCAGGCTGTACTCGACTTTGGCAACGCCGGAACCGTCTGCGGTGTCATCGGCGGAAAACGTCACCGTTACCGGCGTGGAGTACCATCCCGCACTGTCCTTGGTACCCGTAAGAGCTATTTTAGTAGTTGGCGCACTGGTATCATGATTTGTAAAGACGATCTGTTGCGGTTGCTTGTTACCCACAAGGTCGGTTGCCTGGATGGTAACGGTATAAGTATCTGCGACAAACGGAACGTTCGGCGTGAAGATGATAGTTCGCGTACCGGATGCGCTCCATGCTCCGGCAATAGTTTGGCCGACAGCATTCCTGACAACTGCACCCTGGGTGCTGGCGGTAGTGTCCACCCCCGAATTGGCGTCATACAAGGTAATAGATACGTTGCCGACAAGCTTGGCGGTATTGGAGTTATTGACCGGAATGGAGTTTTCGATGACCGGCTGAATGTTATCATAGAAAACGGTTTTGCTGACCGGCTGGCTTTGGAGGAGCCTGGTTTCGTCAAGGGCGGTGATATTGAGCAGATTTACACCTGGCAGAAGGTTGGAGTAACTCCCCTGCCAGGTAGTGGCGCTATCGGAGGGGGCTATTATTTTACTGTTAACCCAAATGGAAGTACCCGCCGGACGAGTACCGGAAAGGCTAATACTGTTGGAGCCAACAAAAGCGGGAACAGCGCCAACAACAGGAGTAGCAGGTGTATTCGGGTCGGTAGAGCCAATTCCGGATGCGAAGCTTTCGGCTATTTCGTCCGCAGTCAAGGCACGTTTATAAATTTCAAGCTCATCGATGAGACCATTGAAAAATTGTCCCGTACTCGGTACGGATGTGCCTATCCGCAAAGTCTGGGAGGAATATCCGATTGCCCCGCTTTTGGTGGTGCTTGCCCGTAATATTCCATTAACATAGATACTGAGGTTACTGCCGTCATAAGTGCCAATAACCTGTGACCACGCATTGGCATTGATAGTTTCCGGAGTGCTCAGACATGTTTGGCTTCCCGCACTCCCGCTTGAAATGCAAAATCGCCATTTGTTGCTTATCCCTTCGCCTGAACTTGAAAGAATATATGAGTTATATGGGTCATCAAAGTCGGCATACCGTTTTGTGACTATTTGGTGATAAGTGGTTACGTCATACGGATAAACCCACGCTGACACGGTAATAGCATTAGCCGGTTGCAAAGAATCGCTCGCTGGTACAGTGACATAACTATTGCCATTGAAATATCCGGAACCTGATCCCGATACATTGTTGTTGCTGAAGAGTGCGCCGGTGGGCGTGCCATGGTTGCCATTCCCGGACGAATCCGTCCAATCCCCATCCATATACCAAAGCCCAACAAGATCGGGATCGCCAAGATTTTCCGGCTGCAGTCCAACCGTTACCGGTCTTGATTCGTATACCCCTCCAATACTGGCAGTTGGAATAGCTACACTGACCGGCTTGCTGTTTATATCTCCCGAAATCCCGGTTGGAATGGCCACGCTGACCGGCTTGCTGTTCATGTCGCCCGCCATCCCGGTAGGAACGGCTACGCTGACCGGCCATGAAACCGTGTCCGCAAGCAGATTTGACCGGCCTTGCACGAGAATTGTCAGGAGAATCAAGCTATAGAGAACGACGCGCGGCATCGGGTTCATAGATCACCTTGGTAGTAAGATAAACACCGGATTCTAATTTTAGCGGTACTGCCAACGTGGCAAGCCGCCAGCGACATCCTTACAGAACGGCCGGCACTTCCTTACCACTTTCGGTAATATACGTAATCGTAGACTTTCCACCCAGACACGCGGCAACACGCATAAACTTGACCTTTTCACCATCTGCGAAAATCGGTCCGGTGCCATTCAAAGCTGAAAGCTGGAATGTAACCGAAGTAGTGATGATTGATGGATAGGACGTAGCAATGCTAAGATTGACAGAAGCGCTGGACGATGTGTCAGTACCACTCAATATGCCAGATGCACTCGTTGTTGCACCGACGGAAGGGGACGCACTGACATTGACCGTTTGCCCTGAAGGAATATTTGTTCCGGTGACGACAATCGCAATCGGATTTTTTGTATTGAACGGAAGCATTACGTCCGGAGCGCCAAAAGCCCCTTTGGGGACTGTTGGGACATCCATCCCGCCAATGGAAGTAATGGCGAGGCTCGGCATATTAGGTGGCGTTACGGCATAAGGATAGCCCAGGGACATTGGCGGGCTAGTCGAAGTTGTACGAAGGACGTTGGACGCTTCGAGTCGAATACGACCAACTGAACCACCACCGGCATTATTGCCCCAACCACGGCCACCGCCGCCACCGCTTGCGGAAAGATTGCCGTTGCCATCCATGACGTTGGCGATCAGGCGAATGGAACCTCCCGTGCCGCCGCCACCACCGCCGCCACGGAAACGATTATTACACCCCCACCATCCACAGTCCTGCGACTCTCCGTTCGCGCCATTGCCACCATTAGCGGTAATACTCCCGGCAATAGTAATTTTTCCGGAAGAAGCAATTGTTATGGTGCCACCTCCGCCACCGCCGCCACCTGAACCGCCAATGGCAGGGATGATCACTTCGTTACCATATGAAGAGCCACCAGGTCCTCCCGCGACACAATTGTTCGGGCCTGCCCCTCCGCCTATGCCGAATCCGCCGCCACCACCCTCGCCAGCGCAAACGCTATCATTCATATTCGGACTTCCGCCATACCCGCCACCCGGCCCCTCGCCTCTTTTGCCAACCTGGTAGACGACACCCGCCACCCCCCCGCTAAAACCGCCTGGACCGCCAGTACCTGGGATAATATAGTTTGCATCCGAGCCATTAATACTGATTGTTCCATTGACCGTCACATCGCCGGTTGCCAAAATTGTAACCGGCGTGTTCTGGCTATTCTTCGTGAATGTTACCGTCACTCCGGCCGGGATAGTCACTGTGGTGTAATTAAAAACCCCACTATCCGGCAGTTGGAGCACAGTGTCGGTCGCAGGCGCGAATGCTCCGTCCACGCCGGTACTGCCGCTGGTGAAGGCAGCGAAAGCCGCTGCAGGCAATATCAGCACAAAAAGCGTATTCCACATCAATCTATTCAGCTGTTTCATACAATCCCCCCCTCTGGTTATTTAAAAGCTGTACCAACATTTTTTTGACTATTTTATTAAAGCTCAGTAGTGTCCGGTTAGAAAAATTGCACTAGCCGGCTTGTTCTTTAAAATACGAATAATAATTGTTAGTTGCTGTATTTTATGCTTGACTTTTGAGTAAAAATATTGGCGGCGCAATTTCATAACTACACAATATTATAGAGTTATGAATGCCACTCAGAGAGCTGCGAATCAAAATCAGGAATGAAATAACCGAAATGTTGGCAGAACCAGATGAGTCCGATTTCAATGCTATTACGAACAAAACGAACGGACCACCATCACATGCAAGTCCTTAACCGGACACTACTGATAGCGAATAAATATCAAGTCCGAGCTACATAACCTTTGATACAATAATTTATTTTGAACATATATTCAAAATATATCTCAATTATAACTTGATGTTATAATTAGTTAACAAGTCATAACTTGAATAAAAAACAATCAATTAACTACATATTATTTGTGTGCGTATTCCGGTGAAACCGTCCGGTGACACTGACGGTTTGGCGGCCACCATTCCGGTGGGAATGCGGCCACCGTTCCGCTGATTCCGGCCAGTGTCGAGAGTGTGTCTCGGGGTGGGTGTTTTTACACTGTCATAGTTTT
>CAIRBT010000163.1 GCA_903876875.1 uncultured Geobacteraceae bacterium | reverse complement strand
GCGAAAATTCGGCTGGGCGAGAGCAGATTTCGACGATTTTGAAGGTCAATAGTCGTTCTATTGACCGAAAAAGCGGTGAAATATGATCCGTTCAGACGGATTTGCAGCAGATTCCTCCTAAGTCCGACAGGCTCCTAGAAGAAGGAGAGCCCATGAGACTCATAAAAATGTATTCATTTTTATTTTTGCTGAGTACGGCCGTCACAGTATACGCCGATGAAGATCCTAAATGTATAAAGTATAGAACTGAATACAGGCAGGCGCAGGAGCGTCAAATAGAGCTTGAGCAGGAATATCCCAATGGCATCCCGACCGATAGACCCGAATGGCAAGAAACACAGCAGCTTTATGAAAAAATGAAAGGTACATTTAACAAATTTAAAGCGAACTATTGCGAAGATCTTTATCACGGGAAAGTGAATAAGTGACACTATAACCTGGAGTTTGCAAGGTTAGAGTCAGGAGACAATTATCCTGTTGGGTGATTTTAAATACAGATCATGTCCGGTTGGAAAATTGCATAGGGGAGAAGGCACTGCCACATGCACAAAACCAACCGGACAATGCTGAGTTTTTTATGCCATACACCGGGCTAAATCACTTGTTCAGCAACTGATTATTTGCTACAAGTAGAGAAAATATATGCCAACAGGAGGTAAAAAATGGAAGGAATTGCAGGTCTGGATTTGGGTGGTATGCTGGGAATGGTTGAAGGAATTTTAAAAGGGCTGAGCGACGAACAACTGTCTCAAGCCATTGAGATGATCAAGGCGGAACAGGCATCTCGCACAAAATAGGTTCTTATTCAAAGGGTAAGCGTTTGTCGTCACTGACTGCCGTGATCTGAAGTAGATCACGGCAGTTTCATCATCCTAACCATTCAAGCCCGCTCGTGGTGCCGGGAACAATGCTAGTTGCTGAACATAACCTGTTCTTTCAGTTCCTTACCAACCTTGAAAAAGGGCAGTTTTTTCGGAGCTACAACCGTCGGCTCACCAGTCTTCGGGTTGCGACCATTGTAACTTCCATATTCACGCACAACAAAGTTACCGAACCCTCTGATTTCTATCCTCTCTCCCGCAAGCATGGCATCCGTCAAACTGTCAAAAAAACAGTCGATGATACCCTCAGAAACGGCTTCTGTTAAGCCTGCTTTTACAGCCAGTTGATCAATCAGCTCTGATCTTGTCATGTGTCCCTCTCATAAGTGTAATAAACCCGGTTCAACCATTCTCACGCAGATAATAATATCTATCACAGTAACCTGAATCAAGTCCACGTTTTTGTTGATAAATGACAATACTATGTAAAAAAATATCCGGCAACATAAAAATGCGGTATTTGACCGTATCAGTGGTGACTTCAAGGCTTCTCCTGTGGTGAATGCGCAACTGAGGGGAGTGCGCTGACAGATACGTCCGGAACACTTCAGTACCTTTCTGGTGTTGGCACCTTTTTTGTTGTATCAAGCGGCATCCTATTGCAAAATAGCACTTGATAGAGACTATCGCTTTACATCTCTGATTTGATCACACGGGTACCCTTCATGACAGTCGATGAAATTAACAGTTTTTTTCTGGTAGCTTTGAATTATGCACTCCGGCAACGTGAAAGCGACGGTCAACTGCCGGCAACGGCGGTGATACAGTCCGCCACCGGCACCTGTACCGGCTGCACGCTGCACTTTTCTGACGCAAAAAGCAAAGCCGAGGCGATAGCCCGCTTTGTCAGTGAGCTTAAAACGATACGTCCCCCCTGTGCCGTGGTGGTTGTACCAATTCCCCTCGGCACCGGCAAAAGAGGCAAGCGCAAAAACTCCCTGTGTGTTGCTTTTCAGTCGCTCCAGAACAAATTTGTCAGTGTGGTGAACTACGAGACAACAAAAAAAGGGGAGTTCGTGTTTGAATCACCGCATTTTTGTGATGATACCGAGATCATCCTGTCCGGCCATGAATACTTCGGAGATGCATTCGACCTGAATAGAGAAGCTGCTGTCCCATGAGCGGGGTAACCCTGCCAACTGAAACATTCCCCCGCTACGTTGAACCGCTGTTTCGCCCCCCCAGCGAAGCGAGCAGCCTTATCTTTCAGCTTACCATTGGCTGTTCCCAGAATAGTTGTACCTTTTGCGGCATGTACAAAGGAAAAAAGTTTCACATCAGGCCACTCGAAGAGATGCTTACCGAGATCGCCGCTTTCCCGAAACGGTACATCCCCACCATTCAGCGGGTTTTTCTAGCCGACGGTGATGCACTGATATACCCATTCGATCACCTGGTGGTGCTGCTCGACGCACTGTCCTCCACATTCCCCCTCCTGACCAGGGTAGCGTCCTATGCGTCACCGAACAGCCTGCGGACAAAAAGTCAGGAGCAACTTGAGAAACTG
The DNA here is from genome assembly GCA_903876875.1 of uncultured Geobacteraceae bacterium. Lineage (GTDB taxonomy): Bacteria > Desulfobacterota > Desulfuromonadia > Geobacterales > Pseudopelobacteraceae > JACRCG01. The sequence continues at coordinate 19,419 of CAIRBT010000163.1, read as the reverse complement.
CGGGAGAAAAAGCTGCGTATGCTCTATTTTGGACTCGAATCGGGAGACGATGATACGCTGGGGCAGATCAGGAAAGGGTTTACGTCCGAGGAGATGGCTGGGCAGGCACTCAAGGCAAGAAACTCGGGAATCAAGCTCTCGGTGACCGCCATCCTCGGCCTGGCTGGACGGGGCAGAAGCCGTGAACACGCACGGGCTACGGCAACATGGGTGAATCAGGTTAATCCGGAATACTTCTCACTTCTGACACTCTTTCACCGCCATAATGAGGCTTTTGTCCGTTCCCTCACTCCGTGTACCCACCGGGATCTGATGACCGAGGCTCGCGAACTGCTGGTGAATCTTCATCCCCAACGAACGATTCTCCGCTCCAATCATGTTTCTAACTTCCTCAATCTGGCCGGAAGCTACCCCAAGGATAGGCAACGACTGATAGCGGATCTTGATAACGCAGTGGCAAAGACCGCCCATTATGCCGATTTTCTTGACCGTGTGCCGGAATACGGGGAAGAGTAGTATTGATCGTTCAATACGTCGCTCACGTCACAAGGTTCCACAATCACCGACCGGTTCCGAGCCACTTTTCCAACATCCGGGCAATTACATCCTTTTTCACCGGCTTTGACAGAAAGTCGTCCATACCAACTTCGATACAACGTTCCCTATCCTCAAGCATGGCATTTGCCGTCATGGCAATGACCGTTACCTGGTGGTTGATAACGGCCGAAGCGGGGTCACGCAGGGTGGCCGTCGCTTCAAAACCATCCATTTCCGGCATCAAGCAATCCATTAAGACCAGATCATAGTCCACCTTTTGCAGTGCAGCCACGGCTTCCCGGCCGTTTGCGACGATATCAATGGAATACCCCAGACTTTGCAGGGTCTTTTGTGCCACTTTCTGGTTGATGGCATTGTCTTCAGCCAGAAGAATGCGGGCTGACTGCCGTTTTTCAAGCAGCTCCCCGCTGTCGTGTGACGTTTGTGCGGGGTGTCTGGATGTGGTATTCTTGATACCCAGTGCCTGGGCGATGCATTGCTGCAACCGCGTTTGACGCACCGGCTTCAGCAACTGACCGGCAAAACCTACCTCCTCAATGGCCGCTTTATCTTTGTGAGTGCCGAGCAATGATTGCATAATTACCAGGGCGGGGGGCAGAGCATGCTCTGCCTTGATACGCCGCGCCACCCCTGCCCCGTCTATCCCCGGCATATACTGATCAATCAGCACCACCCGAAACGGCGAACCAGAAGCGGCCGCTTCCCGCAGAATTTCCAGGGCACTCTCCCCATCGGATGCCGCTGCGGAGCAGCATCCCCACCGGTCAAGCTGGTTCAGGAGTAGGCCACGACAGGTGGCATTATCATCAACAACCAGAATTCTGGCACCCGTGATATCAATCGGCTCAGCCAACGGCTCAGCAACCAAGCCGCTTTCACCACTCCGTGCGGCAAAGCAGACCGTAAAATAGAAGGTTGAGCCAACGCCATCTTCACTGATAACGCCAATTTCTCCCCCCATGATCTCAGCCAGCTGTTTACAGATAGCAAGTCCAAGTCCCGTACCACCATACTTGCGGGTAGTGGAACCATCGGCCTGAATAAAGGGAGCAAAGACTGCTTCCAGACGGTCTGCAGGAATGCCGATGCCGGTATCCCGCACCTCGAATAACACCGTGGAACTCTCAGAAGAATGTTCTTTGAGCGAGGCACTGATGACTATTTCACCGGAACCGGTAAACTTGATGGCGTTTCCTGTCAAATTGGTAATGATCTGCCGTACCCGACCCGAGTCCCCCTTCAGCAGCTCAGGAATGGCCGGATCAACCGAGCATAACAACTCCAACCCTTTTTCGGCAGCCCGAAGGGAAAGCAGCTCTGCAGTATCCTCCAGCAGACCCCGCAGACTGAAATCAAGCAACTCCAGATCCAGCTTTCCTGCTTCGGTTTTAGAAAAATCGAGTATATCGTTAATGAGATCCAGCAGGTTTCGCCACTTTTACGGATCGCCTCGGTGAATTCACTCTGTTCCTGGCTCAGCGATGTTTCAGACAGCAGACTTGCCATACCAATAACACCATTCATCGGTGTACGAATTTCATGACTCATGGAAGAGAGAAAGGCACTCTTGGTTCGTGTCGCACTCTCGGCAAGCTCCTTTGCTTCATGGAGCTCGACGATCAGCCGTTTGGTATCCGTAATATCTTCGCAGACCGCCAGATAGTGGGTCGTTTCCCCCTCCGGATTGCGGAGCGGTGAAATGGAAACTCGCACCCAAAGCAATCTATCATCCTTATGACGGCTTGCCAGCTCCCCGCTCCAGGTAGTGCCGCCGCCTAATGTCGTTAGAAACTCCCCCACTGTTGCCGATTCGGTTTCTTCAGATATCAGCATGCGGGGATTTCTCCCAACAACCTCTTCGGCTCCGTAGCCGGTCATTTCAACAAAGCGTGGGTTAACGAATTCTATATTCCCCTGCAAATCGGTTATAATGATAGAAACGGGGCTCTGCTCAACGGCACGTGAGAGTTTGAGCAACTCCGCTTCATAGCTTTTGCGTACCGTGATGTCACCATGGGTAATAACAGCACACCGGGAGCCGTTAAAGAGAAAGGGGTTCATCTTACAGTTGAACCAATAGTCGTCCCCCCCTACCTGACAAGAGAATTCCTTGACAAATTGGGGCATTGAGCCGTCCAGGACACCGGTAACACCATCGCACAGTACACCGCCATCGGCAAGGGGTTGCGCGGAGAAGGTTTCGCACGCCCGTACATAGTGGACACCCCTACCGGCTTCTTCCGGCAGAATACCGTTGGTAACGGCAAAATTATCCCAGGCACGGTTGGTGTAGGTAATGGTGCCCGCCCCATCAACCACACAGATTTGGGCACTCTGCCCATCCAGGGTGGCACGGGTGAATTTTTCCATTTCTCTGATGGTTCGTTCCGCCCCGTTGGCCGCTTCTATGGAGGCACTGAGCTGATGTTCGAGGTTTTTCTGGTCAGTGATATCATTGACAAAGCCGTGCCACAGCACACTGCCATCGGCCATTTTTTCCGGCCGGGCAAAACCATAGCGCCAGCGCGCCCCCTGTTCCGGCAGCAGGACGCGAAATTCGTATTCCCACGGCTCCAAGGTACGGGCTGAACCAGCAATTGAGAGGGTGACCCCCATACGGTCATCGGGATGAACAACGGCAGACACGGGGGAAGCATCGGTACGAACCTGCTCAGGCGTCACACCATATATTTCCTTGATGGCATCACTTGCATAGGGAAAACAGGAGCGACCATCGGGGTACAGTCGATACTGGTAAATAAGACCGGGAACCTGTTGGGAGAGCCCGGCCAACAGATGGTGGCTCTGCTCCAGCTCCTCTTCCCGCTCCTGCAGGGTACTGATCAGGAGGTTTTGTGCTGCCAAATGCCTGTCAAGTCCTCTCCGATAGGCAACAAGTGTCATTATTCCGAGAAGAAGGACAGAACCGTGCCCCACCAACTCCAACGGTATTTTCAATTGAAGTCGCTCTTTATTTGGGCTCCAGGGGACCGAAATACTTAACCCACCCCGTATATCGCCAGTTTTATACCCTTGGTGAGTGTGACATTTTAAACAGGGTGCTTCTGTTTTGAGGGGGCGCATGAAACGAAGAAACGGCTGACCATCAAGGGTCTCCAAAGAATAGTACTCCGTCGCACCTTTTTCAAAGAGCTGTAAGGCTCCCCGTTCCCAATCATCGGGAGCATTTTGCGCCCGTAGCGGCTTAAGACTGGTTAAATGTCCCCGGACTCCGGTGGTGGAAAAGCTCATTTCATGCACCTGACGGGTCATGTAGGACGGGTTGACGAGGGTAAGCCGTGTGCCGAGGGGGGTGGTTATGTCACGTTCGGGGATAGCCGCAAGGTATGGGTTCCCCGGCGTTTCCGGAGTAACCTTGACGTAGACGCCACCATGTTTGGCGGCCCAGAGGCGATAGGCAATGTCTTTATTAAAATTATCGGTGGCAACGGTGATCACACTACTGAATTCGGCATTATAATCTTTATAAATATTCCATGCGCAAAAACTGCAAATCAGGATTGTCCAACAGGCAATCAGCAGTGAGAATGGCAGATGTACCAGATCGATGCGACGAACAAAATTCACGGGAAAACTCCTGATGTCTAAACCGGAAATTGCAACATACAGCCCTTCAACAGCACTGGATACAAAAAAGTACGTCGATCATTCTATCTTTTTAACGAACCAATGTATATTCGTGGAAATAACTATAATTTTATTTTATACGATTATTGAAAGACAAGGGAAGGAATGAGCATAATTGACTTGGAATTTACTAATGTATCAGTCTTACGTTCAGATTTAGGTCGGATTTTTCGACTCTGATTGAGTAAAACCGCAGGCGTAGGAGGGCTACGCTGAGGATTTAACGATTGAAGGAACGGAAGATGGCCTGAAGATGAGCTAAAAAACGGTATAGCAGTAAGTTTCGAGTCCCTAAGTACTGCTTTAAAGGTGTATCAACGACATCTGTTCCGCAATAATGACCCAACGAGCCAGGCTGGCAGCATTTGGTGCTTCAAGTTTTCTCATCAAATTAGCCCTATGAACCTCCACCGTGTTGGTTCGAAGTTGCAAATGGGTGGCGATATCCCGGGAAGTCATGCCCTGCCCCACCAGCAAAAGCACCTGCAGTTCACGAGCCGTTATCCGGCTTTGAAGCTGCTTGAATTCCTCTTGAAAAACCAATTGTTCTGACGGCTGACGAAGTAGTTCCATACGACGAAGCCGACTGCTAACCGCATCAACAAGCTCCTTTGCAGAGAATGGCTTTGGTAAATAATCATCAGCTCCCTTGGACATGCCCCGACGAATGTCTCCCCGCTCATCCAAAGATGTGACAAATATAAAAGGAATGTCAGAAACTTCACTGTCGTTTTTCAAGAATTCCAGAACCGAGTATCCATCCATTCCCGGCATCATCACGTCACAGAGAATAAGATCGGGACGTTTATCCCGGATCATACCAATTCCATCAAACGCGTTGTTTGCTGTGCGGACAGCATACCCTTTTTTGGCAAGTATTTTCTCCATCGTAGTACGATATGATTCTGTATCATCAATTACCAAGAGTGACTTCATACGACATCCTTATTGTCCTGATAATACCAAGAGGAGCAGTTAGTAACCTGAATGCCAACCAAATTAGCAGAAACTGGATGATATTTTTTGATACCAAGTAAGTCCATTACTCGTCAAGTTTTTTTCCTGCTAATTCGGCCATGGCGTCTAATGAATATCACGTATTCTTCGCAGAAAAGAGATAAGCAATGCACCGCACAGTTATCCAACAGGTGCGACGAGAGCTACACAGGCAGAACCTACGGGGAGAGGGGGGATAGCGTGCCTACAGATCGTTTTTGCCGCGCTTACTCACTATTTTCAGGGTACTCGCTACCTTAGCCAGTCATGAGTTCAACCCAATAAAGGCACTGTTAGAATATAAAGCACTTTCCAAGACAAACCGTCAAAAAAACTATCGTTGACTCATCGTGGCGCGACCTCAGGCCGCCCTTGTTCTTCCAATAGCTTTGGAATAATACACACAACTTTGAAATAAGTACATTCATGAAAACCATTACGCCCGAAAGAAATCGTCGTACAAGAGTTATTCCGGAACTTATTTGAGGCATGTTGCACACTATTTCCTGAGTGACCGCAACTCCTTTTCAGCACAGGTCGGGCAGATAGAATGGGTAAACAGGGCTTCTGAATGGCTTGAAATATATGATTCAAGCTGCTGCCAGATCTCTTTATCGTCTCTGATTTTCTTACAATAGCTGCATATTGGAATAATTCCGGATAATGTTTTTATTTCATTTTCCAGTTTATTCTTCAATGCCTCCTGGGCTTCAATCCGTTCAGTCACATCAACACAGCTGCCAATAAAACCGGAAAAATTACCCTCTGCGTCATTGAAGGGGACGCCACGATCAAAAATCCAGCGATACACACCGTCATGACGCTTCAAGCGGTATTCCATCTCGAAAACTGTTCTACTGGTAAAGTTTTCGATGTATATGCTTAAACAACGATCAAAATCTTCCGGGTGAACCCCCTCCGCCCAACCGTTACCATACTCCTGCTCCATGGTTCGTCCCCGAAAGTCGAGCCAACGATCATTGAAATAATCACACAGGGAATCGGTGTTGGCTCTCCAGCTTAAAATTGGAGACTGCTCAACCAGGGCTTCATATTCTGACAAAGTAAGACGGGCACCACTCATACGAGCACCTCCGGGAGGAACCAGTTCCCCCCTTTCTCAATTAAACGGCCAGACCTGATGCGTGACAACCAGGTTCTATCAAAGTGTTTCAACTCCTGTGAGCCAACATACAGTAAAATTATCTCATTAACAACATATTAAATTTTTCCAGAACGGCAGTATATTCCGCTCTGACTCCACTTACACAATGGAATCTTTACTTGCCTGAATTTCTTCCCGTACCGACACCAGTAGCTCGGCACACACAACAACCAGCTCCTGCCGGAGCCCCTCTGCCTCAAAGGACAAATCCAAAGTAGCCGATTCCGCAAAAATCTTAAACTTACTCACAACATCTTCAAACTGCTCGATGGTACACTGCATGAAAAACACCTCCAGAGAATGTAATAAGCAGCAATAAAAGCACTCCCATGCCTGCCCACAGCAGCAGACTCAGGGGATACTTAAACAAAATTCTCAAATCCTGTCGGGAAGGCACACAGGACGCTGCACAGCAATAGAGTAACACCGGCAACAGATAGTCCGGCATCCAGTGGGGTCTCTGTTCCCAAAAGACCATGGCACCATAACCAATAAGTAACCAGACCAGTGGAGCAAGGGCGGTGGGGCAGGCTGACAGCAGCGTGGGCACAGAGGTTACGCTACCGAGTACCCACCCTCTCCCTTTTCTACGTGGCAAGATTGACCAAGACGATGGCCTCCCTCCGGTAATAAAGGCGGCAACCAGATGGGACGCTTCATGCATGATGGTAAAGGGCAGGCAGTAGAGTATGGTTAGAAAGGAAGCCGGAGAGGCGAAACGCCGGTGACAGACTCCCAAAACAAGGGAGAGCACCAGATATCCCAGCAATGCCCGGCTGTCCGGTATGAGAAGTGCCACACCTACCCTCGAAAAAGAATGGCAGTCACCGGCATATCAACTTACTATATCTTCAAGAGCCGCAGCGACCTCCTGGATATATTCATCATCATATCCAGCCTCACTCAGAAGTTCATAAAAATGGAATGCGACCTGAACAGGCCGATTGTGATTGAGTAACGATTCTTCAATTGTGCGCAGTAACTCTTCCATGGGGTGACATTCTTCTCCCTGTTGGTAATAATTTTGTGGCTAAAGTACCTCTATTAATCCCCATCGGTCAATAACGAATCGTAGAGAGTGATACTTTTTACGCCCCCCAGAGCAATTCCGCTAGTTAATTAAATTAATGTAATATATTACAAAAACTGCTATAGTAAAAAATGAGCAAAGATGGCCACCAAACCACTCCTCAAAAAGCGGTACAACCATATGTGCGTGAGCGGTTCCCGGAGATTTCATGAGAAGAAAACGTGACGCAACACCCATAATAGCGTGGTTTCATTCTGCAAGGGTCTTTATACGCGGGGTACGGGCTCTTATCACAGGCATCAATGAGCGAAACGGGGCGGAACAAGAGTTACCAATATCACACGAAAAATATCAGAATATTTTCAATCTCGTTCCTGACATGGTCGGAATTACCCGAATGACAGATGGTACATTACTTGAAGTTAATGGCGGTTTTGAAGAGTGGACCGGCTGGACAAAAAATGAAGTAATCGGTCATACGACCCTTGAGTTGGGGCTGTGGGATAGGGAAACACGGCTGCGAGCCATGGACACGCTCACGGAGAAGGGACAGCTGAAAGACTTTGAATTCGTCTTTACGACCAAAGCGGGCGAGCAGCGTAATGCCTTGATGTACCTGACGCGCACCATCCATGCCGGTGAGCAGTGCCTCTATTTCATGGCCCATGACATCACCCCCTTGAAGCGGGCCAACGCCATACTTGAAAAGGAGCAGAGTCAACTCAAGGCCCTGTTGCAGACCATTCCCGCCCTCATCTGGATGAAAGATCCCTCCGGGGTCTATTTAACCTGCAACCATTACTTTGAACGTCTTTTTGGAACCACCGAGGCAGAGATACTGGGCAAAACCGATTATGATTTTGTTTCGGCAGCGCAGGCCGATTCGTTTCGGGAGAATGACAAAAAAGCCATGGCCTCCAACGGTGCGGTCACAAACGAAGAATGGGTAACCTACACGGATGACGGGCATCAGGAGCTTCTTGAAACCATTAAAACCCCGGTCTATAACGTGTCGGGTGAACTGATTGGCGTCCTTGGCATTGCCCGGAATATCTCTGAACGTGTCCGTGCAGAAGAGCAATTACGCATAGCTGCTACCGCCTTTGAGTCTCAGGAGGGGATGGTTATCACCGATGCCAAGGGGCTTATCCTGCGGGTAAACCAATCTTTTACGGAAATCTGCGGCTATACCGAAGCAGAGGTGCTCGGCAAAAATCCCCGTTTTTTAAAATCAAGACGACATACGCAAGATTTTTACCGGGAAATGTGGGAGAGCATCGCCTTGACCGGCAGGTGGCAGGGGGAAATTTGGGATCGGCGTAAAAATGGTGAGGAATACCCGAAATGGCTCACCGTATCGGCCGTCAAGAATGCCCACGGCATTGTCACCAACTATATCGGTGCCCATTATGACATAACGGCACGAAAAAAAGCCGAAGAGAAAATCCACGAGTTGGCATTTTTTGACCAATTGACCGGACTTCCCAACCGAACCCTCTTGCTGGATCGTTTGAGGCAATCAATGACAGCCAGTTCCCGGAGCGGCGAATGCGGAGCATTACTTTTCCTTGATCTTGATAATTTTAAAGCTCTGAACGACACCCTTGGCCATGATGTTGGCGACCTACTGCTCAAACAGGTGGGGCAACGGATCGTGGCAACAGTCCGAGCCATTGATACCACCGCACGACTGGGAGGGGATGAATTCGTCATCGTGCTAACCAACCTAAACGCAGACATACAAGTCGCCGCCACCCAGACGGAAACGGTGGGAATAAAAGTTCTTGCGGCCTTGAACAAGCCATATTATCTCAAAGAAACCACCTACCACTGCACCCCAAGTATTGGAGCGACCATCTTCACCGGAATGCAATCCGACATTGAGGCTTTACTGAAGCAGGCAGACATTGCAATGTATCGAGCAAAGGATGCCGGACGCAACAGATTGCGTTTCTTTGATCCGGAAATGGAAGTTATTGTAGTGGAACGGGCAACGTTAGAGAAGGATCTGCGCACCGCCATTCTGGAGAAGCAGTTCACACTCTATTACCAGGGGCAGGTCACGGCCGACAGCTTGACCGGTGTCGAAGCCCTGATTCGCTGGCAGCACCCGGTACGGGGCCTGGTCTCTCCCCGTGAATTTATTCCACTGGCCGAGGAAACCGGTCTGATTATTTCCCTCGGCCAATGGGTGCTGGAAGCCGCCTGTCAACAGCTTGCCCTCTGGGGATCTAAACCGGAAATGTCCCTGCTCACGATGGCCGTCAATGTCAGTGCCCACCAATTTCATCACCCGGATTTTGTCTCTCAGGTGCTGGAAACGCTCCGTATTACCGGTACACCCCCCCATCAACTCAAAATCGAACTGACGGAGAGCCTCTTGGTGTCAAATGTCGAGGACACCATCGAGAAAATGGTTGTACTCAAGTCATGGGGCATTGGCTTTTCACTTGATGACTTCGGCACCGGCTATTCATCCCTGTCATACCTGAAACGACTGCCGTTGGATCAGTTAAAAATAGACCAGTCCTTTGTGCGGGACATCCTGACTGATCCAAACGATGCCGCTATCGCCAGAACGGTCATAGCCCTTGCAGATAATTTAGGCCTGGGGGTTATTGCAGAGGGGGTCGAGTCTGCGGAACAACGGGATTTTCTGACGGAGGCAGGATGCCACGCCTTCCAGGGATATTTTTTCAGCCGTCCGCTGCCGATCATAGAGTTTGAAGATTTCTTCATGAAATTCCAGACATCACCTCAAGCGGGATAACCTAATCCACCATCGAAGAACGCCTTTAGTTGCGCTTCCGCCCGCGCATAGTCTTCAAAGTCAAGATCAAGAGCACCCTGCCAGGTTCGTTGTTTGTAATACATCCGGTCATAGTAGTCAACAATCAGCACCCGGGCAATATTTTCAACATCCCAGCTTTCGATACTCTTTTTTAACTCTCCATAGCGGGGGCCGGCCAATCTCTTTTTAATCCGCTCCAGAGCATCAAGCATGGGAAGTTGATACTCGGGGCGACCATACTCGACGACAAGGCGGGCTATTCTTGTTTCTATGGAGGCGTGGCACCAGACCTTGCAACTTTCCGCCATCGCATCATAGAGACGACCGGGCAGAAAATATTTACCGATTCTTCGGCTTTCACCTTCCAGAACGATGGGTAGATCAGCAGGTAATCGCCTGAAGGTTTCCCACAGAAGAGTGTCAAAATATTTCTGCGAATTTTTCTGTTCCAAACCAAGGGCACCAAACGCCGAGCCCCGGTGACAGGCGATCCCTTCCAGGTCGATAGTTGCCCACGCGTCACTCTTCAGACCATTAATGAATGATGTCTTACCAATTCCGGTCATGCCATGAAGTACCATCAACCGGGAAGCGAAGGAACACTCTTCAAAAAATGCGCTCACCTGATGCCGATACGCCTTATAACCGCCGATTAATTGCTGCGCCTTGGCACCACAGAGTTTCAGCAACATCACCACCGAATTACTCCGGAGACCACCACGCCAGCAGTAGACCAGTACCGGCCGTTCGGCAGCATGAACAAGTATCTGCTCAACCATGGTCGAATAGCGTCCACAGGTAAGTTCCAGTGCCCTGCGACGCGCCTGCACCGGGCCTATCTGTTTGTGGATGGTACCTATTTCAACCCGTTCCTCATTGGTGAGCAGGGGAACATTGAAGGCTCCCGGCAGATGATCCTCCTCAAATTCAAGGGGAGTCCTCACATCTATCAGACAGCGACTGTCAATAAGATCGGCGGTAAAATTAATTTTATCGGGCATACTATTTCCTTATACATTCCAACGTGCACCAGGTTTCCCCATGGAGTGACGAAACTACACCGTGACAACAGTATCGGCGAGTTTCATGCCGGTGACAATCTCCAACATGTTGGTAATTTCACCCACCTGAAGCGTCTCTAGCAGGTGGAAGTATGCCAGACAGGCACCACAGGCACGTATCTGCACCCCAGAAGCAACAAGTTCCTGAAGGAGTGGCACCGCCTCCGAATCTCCGGCGACAAAACTGACGCCACTATTAACAAAGGCCACGCGCCAGAGTTCGGGGCCCATTTCCTGCAACGTTTTAATGAAGTTAAACATCAACATGTCGCCCAGGTCATCGTCACCACGTCCCATGTGGGCGGAAGTAACAAGCACCATAATTTTGCGACCAGAATACTCCGGGTATACCCCCACCGGATCAGCGACACACACCGACTCGGTAGTCACCACACCATCCCTGCTACCGGTAATCAAAAACAGACCGTCCTGAACAGCCGTATGAACCTGATAATTCTGGTGTTCCAAAAAGCGACTGACATTCTGGCGTGCTGCTTCATTGTCAACCGTGACAACGATCTGTGAAAGAGCAGTACCGGTAAGCGCATCCCGCACCCGTAACACAGGAGCAGGACACTCCAGGCCACAGCAATCGAGTACATCGTTCATCTCATTTCCCCTCACGTAAGTGATACTGCGTCAAGTCAGCTATTGCACAACAATTCTATCAACCGGAGATGCCGTCACTTCACCAACAATAGCGGCAGAGACCACCCCGGCAGCGATCAGCTCTGCAACCAACTGTTCAGCCACTGCCGCAGGAACAGCAATCAACAGCCCACCGGAGGTTTGGGGATCAAACAGCAGATCTTGCATGGTACGGGGCACCCCGTCGACAAAATCGACCACGCCCCCTCGATAGCTTTTATTGGTATAGGCACCTGCCGGGATCAAACCCATGGCTGCCCATTCCAGAACATCCGTAAAGAGCGGTATGGCTGCAGAGGTTATACGGACTCCCGTACCGGAACCAACGACCATCTCAGCTAGGTGACCGAGAAACCCGAAACCGGTAATATCAGTGCAGGCGTGTACCTCATATGCTCCCATGACGGAAGCTGCCATCCGGTTCAAGGTCGCCATGGAGAGGCTAACGGCAGCAGCAACCTCCGGTGCGGCGAGACCGGCTTTAATGGCCGTACTGACAATGCCGGTTCCCAAGCATTTTGTGAGAATCAGCCGATCATCAACCAAAAGATTCTGTTTTGTCTTAATGCGGTCGGGATGAATGTAACCGGTGACCGAAAGTCCATATTTAATTTCGGGATCTTCCACGGTGTGCCCCCCCATCAGCACCACCCCGGCCTCCCGCATCTTATCCAACCCCCCTTCAAGAATACTCCGCAGGATAGAAATATCCAGCGTTTTCGAGGGAAAAGCCACAATATTGAGAGCGGTCTTAGGAATTCCGCCCATGGCATAAACGTCACTGAGAGCATTGGCAGCGGCAATCTGTCCAAAAGAATAGGGATCGTCCACCATGGGGGGGAAGAAATCAACAGTCTGTACCAGAGCCAGCTCATCGGAGACCCGATAGATACCGGCATCGTCGGCACGTTCAAGACCCACGAGCAGGTTGTCATCGACCGGAAGATCAAGACCGCAGAGTGCCTTGTCAAGAATGCCGGGAGGGATCTTGGCGGCACATCCTCCCCCTTTGACGGTTCGAGTCAGGTATGGTGGGACAGTAGACATAGTGGTTCTCCAGATGAGGGGTTACACTGCCGGTTCAACATGTATCTCACCATGGGTACCCTTGTTAATGCGGAGCACCAGACCGGCCGCAAAGAGGCATATAATGCCGGAAAGGATGAAAGCGATCAGATAATCACCAAGAAAAGTTCGCACGGTACCGGCAAAGGTGGCAGCCAAGGCAGCACCTACCTGATGACTGGCAAATATCCAGCCGAACATGATACCAACCTGTTCCTTACCGAAAGCTTCGGCGGTCAGCCGAACCGTGGGAGGAACCGTCGCAATCCAGTCAAGACCATAAAAAAGAGCAAAAGCCGACAGCCCCCACGCAGGACCACCAAGGGCAAGAGGGAGCCAGAGCAGGGCAATTCCCCGCAGACCATAATAGCAACAGAGGAGGTAACGACTATTGTAGCGATCCGAAAGCCACCCGGATAACGTTGTGCCAGCAAGATCAAGTATGCCCATGAAAGCCAGAAGACCGGCAGCCCGAACTTCTGGTATGCCATGGTCGACACACGCAGGGATAAGGTGGGTACCAATAAGACCATTGGTACTGGCACCACAGATGAAAAAGCTCCCGGCCAACATCCAGAAATCCTGTGACTTTGAACCATGACGCAGACCGTCCAGAGCAATTCGGAATGGGTTTCCCACCAGCTTGATAACCGGTGCGACGGCCACCCGGGCTCCCTCCTCCTCACCATAGGGCATGAGCCCCACGTTGCCCGGATAATCCCGCATAAAGATCAGCACCAGCGGCAAAACAAGAGCCGAAGCTGCTGCTATGGTGAGTGTGGCGGTGCGCCACCCATGCACATGGGTCAACGAAGCCAAAAGAGGCAAAAAAACGAGCTGTCCCGTCGCAGAACTGGCGGTCATTACCCCCATAACTGTCCCCTGGGATTTACTGAACCACCGGTTAACCACTGTGGCACTCAAGCTATAGGCGGTCATACCGGCTCCACAGCCGACGACCACTCCCCACACAAGCACCATGTGCCACGGCTTGGTCATCAGGGTTGTGGCACTGACTCCACAGCAGAGCAACAACATGGCAGTAACCATGGTACGCCGGACGCCAAACCTGACAAAGAAGGCTGCTGCAAAGGGTCCCATGAGTCCATAGAGAAGCAGATTAACCGAAACTGCTAGTGAGATGGTGGCACGCGACCACCCGAACTCATGTTCCAGAGGAACTATGAGAATCCCGGGAGTAGAACGGACACCGGCGGTGGTCAGAAGCGTCAGGAAAGTAACTGCCGCGACAATCCAGGCGTAGTGAATGGTACGACGCGGCACGGCTACCACCCCGCTAAAAAAAAGATTACCGGCGCGACCATTACGCTGTTTCTCCCATATCTTCAAGTTGCAGTTCCTTAATAGCCATCTCCCGCATCTTGAATTTCTGGATTTTTCCCGAAGCCGTCATCGGATACCCATCAACAAACTTGACATACTTGGGGATTTTGTAATTAGCAATTTTACCATTACAGAATTCCCGCACCTCCTCTTCAGTCATGGTAACGCCTTTCTTGAGAATTACCGCTGCCATGACCTGCTCCCCGTACTTTTTATCAGGCACTCCATAAACCTGAATATCGGAAATATGGGGATGGGTGTACAGAAATTCTTCTATCTCGCGAGGATAAATATTCTCACCGCCACGGATAATCATCTGCTTGATACGACCGGTTATCTTGCAATAGCCGTTCTCGTCCATGATAGCCAAATCACCCGTATGCAGCCAGTTATCTTCATCAATAGCCCGTGCCGTCTCTTCGGGCATCTTATAGTACCCCTTCATAACATGATAACCTCGGGTACAGAGCTCACCCTGTTTTCCGGGTGGCAGACTTTCACCGGTCTCGATATCGGCAATCTTTACTTCCACGTCAGGAAGGGATTTGCCAACGGTGGCGACCCTCAGCTCAATGGGGTCATCGGTACGGGTCTGAGTTATCACCGGCGAAGATTCAGTTTGACCATAGGCAATGGTAATTTCACTGGCATGCATACGGGAAATCACTTTTTTCATAACTTCAATGGGGCACGGAGAACCCGCCATGATGCCACTGCGGAGAGTACTCAGATCGTAATCAGAAAAATCAGGATGTTCCAGTTCGGCAATAAACATTGTGGGTACACCATGAACCGCAGTACATTTTTCCTTTTCTATGGTCTGGAGAACTTTAAGCGGTTCAAATATTTCAACCGGTACCATCGTTGTGCCGTGGGTGACACACGCCATAACACCGAGCACACAGCCAAAACAGTGAAAGAAAGGCACCGGAATGCAGAGTCGATCCTGGGGGGTAAACTTCATGCATTCACCAATATTAAAGCCGTTATTAACGATATTGTAATGGGTCAGCATGACCCCTTTAGGAAAACCAGTAGTACCCGAGGTGTACTGCATATTGATCGTATCATGACAGTTCAGGGTGGCTTCAACAGCTGCAAGTTCTTCATCGGGTACGGTTTCACCCAACTGAATGATTGAGTCGAAATTGAGCATTCCCGCAGGTGTACCATCACCTATAAAGACAACGTTTTTGAGAAAAGGAAGCTTGGCTGTACTAATTTGTCCGGGCTTGGCAGTGGCAAGTTCCGGAACTACTGTGGCGAGGGTATGGACATAATTAGTATCCTTGAACGAACCAACCATGAAAAGTGATGTGGAATCTGACTGTTCAAGAATATATTCCAGCTCGGCTGATTTATAGCTGGTATTAATTGTAACCAATATGGCACCAATTTTTGCAGAAGCAAATTGCAAGAGTACCCATTCGGGCACGTTATAAGCCCAGATAGAGATATTATCGCCTTTTTTAACGCCGAGTCGCAGGAGACCCTTGGCAATAACGCGACAGGACTCATTAAATTGTCGATAGGTGTACCGAAGATTCCGCTCATGATATACCAGCGCCTCAGTGTCGGGGTACAGCCGTGCCATTTCATCCAGAAGTGATCCTACCGTATGAGTTAACTGCTCTGCCATATAACGCCTCCCTACCTATCAGAATAAAGCACACGTACCAAACGTGGCGCACAGCTCGTGTCGTTTTTTACCAGAATTGGCTACTGTTATGCCACAAGATAATATCAATCAGATTATTTTTCTTCGGCAAATTATCTGAAGGCTAAAACAGCACCGCAAAAACAGAAGAAGCGACGTGAATGGTCACGTCGCTTCTTCTCAAACATCAGCATGAGCCGAGTATTATGCAGTGGCCAGTGCGGCGTCAGCCTCAACAAGTTCTATCAGAGATACCGGTGCAGCATCACCTTGTCGAACCCCCAGTTTAATGATACGTGTGTAACCGCCCATACGCTGTGCGTAGCCAGGAGCAATTGTGGAAAAGAGTTTGGAGACAACATCTTTCTCGCGAATAACCGCTGCAGCCTGACGCATTGCGTGGAGGTCGCCCCGTTTGCCCAGAGTAATCATTCTCTCTGCAACAACACGAATCTCTTTTGCCTTAGCATCGGTGGTGGTAATTTTACCATGATCAAGAAGAGATGTTACCATATTACGAAACATTGCTTCGCGATGGCTTGTTTTTCTACCCAGTCTTCTACCTGCTTTATTGTGACGCATATGATAAATTCCTTTCTAATCGACCATTATCTTTATTCTATTCTTCTTCTGTTTGCTCACCACGTAACCTGATCATTAACTCAGGATCGGGAAAACTGTCTATTTTCATTCCAAATGTAAGACCCATATCGGACAGGATATCTTTAATCTCGTTGAGTGATTTACGGCCGAAGTTCTGGGTCTTGAGCATTTCTGACTCAGTCTTTGTAACCAGCTCACCAATAAGTTTGATACCGGCATTTTTCAGACAATTTGCCGAACGAACCGAAAGCTCCAGCTCTTCAACGGTACGATAAAGATTCTCGTTAACCTTGTCCTTATCTTCCTGGGACTCTTCATCTATTTGTGGCTCAAATTCTTCATCGAAATTAATGAATATTGATAACTGTTCCTTGAGGATTTTAGAAGAATAAGCAACAGCATCTTCAGGACGGACACTGCCATCAGTCCAGACTTCAAGGTTCAGTTTATCGTAATCGGTCATCTGCCCAACACGGGCATTGGTAACAGAAAAGTTAACTTTTGTAATCGGTGTAAATATAGCATCTAATGGTATGGTGCTCACAGGTGCATTGACATCCCTGTTGCGATCAGCAGCAACATACCCTTTACCCATTTTTACAACCAATTCAACTTCAAGATTGGCATCCTTACCGCAGGTAGCAATGTAGTGATCCGTATTCATAACTTCAACATTATGTCCGGTAACGATATCACCAGCGGTTAAAACACCAGCACCTTTATGTTTAAACAGTATTGTTGCCTGATCGGTAGAATGCAGTTTGAGACGAACACCCTTCAGATTCAGAATAATATCAGTTACATCTTCGGTTACGCCCTGGATTGGTGAAAACTCATGGGATACGCCTTTAATACGTACCGATGTAATTGCTGCCCCCTGTAAAGATGAGAGGAGCACCCGTCGCAGCGAATTACCAAGGGTGGTACCGAAACCCCTTTCAAACGGTTCAGCATGAAACTTACCGTACGTGCTTGTCAGGGTATCTCTTTCAACCTGTAACTGCTTCGGTTTGATAAGATCCCGCCAATTTTTATACATGCTACCTCCTCCGGAAAAAAGAAGACCGGTTGTAGTCTCAGCTAGATTCACCAATCTCCAAATTACTTGGAATAGAGCTCGACTATGAGCTGCTCCTGGATCGGTGTCGTGATGTCTTCACGGGTAGGTACACCTTTCAGTGTGCCTTTGAAAGAATCACGGTCTAACTCTAACCACTGTGGAATTCCGCGGCGTACAACCGCTTCCAGAGAATCATTGATAGCAGCAATTTTACGGCTCTTCTCACGCAACTCAATTACATCACCGGCTTTCAACTGAATGGAAGGAATATCGACCTTACGACCATTGACAGTGAAATGTCCATGACGTACCAGCTGACGTGATTCAGTACGCGAAGATGCGAAACCAAGACGATAAGCAACATTGTCAAAACGGCGCTCGAGGAGAGAAAGCAGATTCTCACCGGTAACACCTTTCATCCGGTCAGCCAACTGGAAATAGCTGCGGAACTGTTTTTCAAGTATGCAGTAGATACGACGTACTTTCTGCTTTTCACGCAACTGGGTACCGTAAGCGGAAACTTTAGTTCTGCCCTGTCCATGCTGACCTGGTGCATAATTACGACGTTTGATGGCGCATTTGTCAGTGTAGCACCGATCGCCTTTCAAAAATAATTCTGTGTTTTCTCTTCTGCACAAACGGCATGAAGGTCCTGTATATCGAGCCAATGAAAACCCCCTATAAAGTTGTTACGGATATAATTAAACTCTTCTTCTCTTTGGCGGACGACAGCCGTTGTGGGGAATCGGAGTAACATCTTTTATGAAGCTGATGCTGAAACCAGCTGCCTGCAGTGCGCGAAGCGCCGATTCACGACCGGAACCAGGCCCTTTGACATAGACCTCAACAGTACGCATGCCATGCTCCTGAGCCTTCTTGGCACAGTCTTCTGCAGCAATCTGCGCTGCAAAAGGAGTGCTCTTGCGTGAACCCTTAAAGCCCTTAGCACCGGCAGTTGACCAAGCAACCACATTACCAACCGGGTCGGTAATAGTAATGATCGTGTTATTGAAAGTTGCCTGTATATGAGCAACACCGTTTGATATATTCTTGCGCTCTTTTTTCTTGCGAACAATTTTCTTAGATGGGCTTGCCATTCGTATTCTCCAAGGCTATTATTATTTTTTCTTACCAGCAACAGTGCGAGCAGGTCCTTTACGAGTGCGGGCATTGGTTTTGGTACGCTGACCATTGCACGGTAACCCTTTGCGGTGACGCAAGCCACGATAACAACCAAGATCCATGAGACGCTTGATGTTCATCGAGATTTCACGGCGGAGATCACCTTCGACCTTGCAGTTACGATTTATTTCTTCACGAAGACGTGCAACCTCGGCTTCGGTAAGTTTATCAGTACGAGTGTCCGGATTAATCTGACTCGCTGCAAGAATACGCTCTGCAGATGAATTGCCGATTCCGTAAATGTACGTTAATGAAATAACTATTCGCTTGTTTTTTGGTAAATCAATACCTGAAATACGTGCCAATGGAAATACCCCCCTTTAATTACTCATCCCTGACGTTGAGAATGCTTTGGGATGTCGCAGATTACGCGTACAACACCCTTGCGTTTAACAATTTTACACTTATCACAAATTTTCTTAACAGAAGCTCTTACTTTCATGTCAATCCCCTTGCACAGATATCAATTTACCCGTGTTAGTATCTCGTATCCAGAATCTGTAACCGCCACTGTATGCTCAAAGTGAGCAGACAATCCGCCATCACAGGTTACGACTGTCCAGTTATCATCAAGTACCCGAACTTCGTGGGACTTTTCATTAATCATTGGT